>JBBQDB010000276.1:0-1531 GCA_038319245.1 Gemmatimonadales bacterium | reverse complement strand
ACGACCAATCCCGAGTTCGACGGATTCCCGATGTTCAGCCCCGACGGCAAGAAATTCATCTGGGCCTCCAATCGGCACGACGCAAAGCCTGGCGAAACGAACCTGTTCATCGCCGACTGGAGACCCTGAGCCGCACCACCTCCGATTCCCTGTCCAATGCCATTTCTTATCGTCGCAGCACTGCTCGTCCTCGTGCTGTTGGTGAGTTCGGTCAAAATCATTGGACAGGCCGAGGTGATGGTGATCGAACGACTCGGTCGCTTTGATCGGCTTGGTCGCAGTGGTCTCAACTTGCTGGTGCCGTTCATTGAACGGCCGCGCTCCATCGACGTACGCTATCTCGAGTCGGATGTCGCGGGCGTACGTAAACTTGTCGCCGGCTCTACGGCGCGCATCGATCTTCGTGAACAGGTGCTCAACTTTCCGAGCCAACCGGTCATCACGAAAGACAACGTCACGATCGATATCGATGCCGTGCTGTACTATCGCATCGCCGATCCGCAAAAGGCGACGTACTCCGTGACCAACTTGCCATATGCCCTCGAGACGCTGACGCGGACGACGCTGCGCAACATTGTCGGTGACATGGAGCTCGACGCGACGTTGACCAGTCGCGATGTCATCAACAAGCGCATGCGCGACGTGATCGAAGAGGCGAGCATCGGCTGGGGTGTGGACGTCACGCGCGTCGAGCTGCAGAGCATCGAACCGCCGCGCGATATTCAGCAATCGATGGAGCTGCAGATGCGCGCCGAACGCGAACGGCGAGCATCGGTGACGAACGCCGAAGCCGGGAAGCGCGCCGCGATCCTTGAATCGGAAGGACAGCGCGAATCGCAGGTGCGCAAAGCCGAAGGCGAGCGTGATGCCAACGTGCTGCGCGCGCAGGGTATGGCCGAAGCACGGCTGGCGATTGCGAACGCCGAAGCCGAAGCGATCGCAAAAATTTCGGCCGCGCTCCCCGAAGGCCAAGCAGCGATGTACTTGCTCGGCCTCAAGTATTTAGAGGCGCTGCCGCTGCTCACGCAGGGCAAGGGCACGACGATTTTCCTACCCGCTGAAGCGTCGGGTGTGATGGGCGCACTGGGCGGCTTGCGTGAACTGCTCAACGCGACAAGCCATTCGCGTGATTCCGACGACGCAGCACCAACACGTTCGCCCGGCACGCGCAGCGCATCGTCATCCGGGTTAGGCTATCCTGGCCCGCCAAAATCGCTGAGCGGCGGTAGCGACACCGGGAGCAGCTGAGCGCGCACATGGCGATTACGCGAGAGCGCGCCGAACGCATCGCACGGGCGCACGCGTGCATTGGCTGCAAGGAGTATACGTATCGAAAACTCTCGGTACGTGAAGCCATTCCCGAACTCAAGGCGCAGTTCGGCGAGGTGTGGCATGCGATTCAGATCTGTGGCGTCTGCGGCATGCACCAGGAACTCGGCATCGATGACGACGGCGACGTGGTGTACGTCAGTTAATTGCGCCAAACTGCGACGGCAACCGCGACGAGTCGCGGTTGCCGCACCCGCAACTA
>JBBQDB010000275.1:0-1585 GCA_038319245.1 Gemmatimonadales bacterium | reverse complement strand
CCACCGAGCCCCTGCGCGCCGATTCCCAGTGCGTTGACCTTGTCAAACAGTTCGATGCGCAGCGCTTCGATCTTGTTTTCGGGTCCACGCGCTTTGAGCTGCGTCATGTCGATGTGCTCCATGAGCGACTCTTTGGCCATCAGCATCGCCTTTTCGGCGGTGCCACCGATGCCGATGCCGAGCATCCCTGGTGGGCACCAACCAGCGCCCATCGTCGGGACCGTTTTCAGCACCCAGTCCACGATGGAATCGCTTGGATTGAGCATCGCAAACTTGCTCTTGTTCTCCGAGCCACCGCCCTTGGCCGCGAGCTTCACGTCGACCGTATCACCCGGCACGATCTCGACGTGCACGACGGCTGGCGTGTTGTCGCGCGTGTTCGTTCGCGCAAATGCCGGGTCGGCGACGATCGAGGCGCGTAGCACGTTTTCGGGAAGCAGATACGCGCGACGCACGCCTTCGTTCACCATCTCTTGCACCGACAGCGTCGCATCCCAGCGCACATTCATGCCGACCTTGAGAAACACGACCACGATGCCGGTATCCTGGCAGATCGGGCGATGGCCTTCGGCGCACATGCGCGAGTTGGTAAGGATCTGCGCGATGGCATCTTTGGCCGCCGGCCCTTGCTCGCGCTCGTACGCGTCAGCCAGCGCTTGGATGTAGTCGAGCGGATGGTAGTACGAGATGTGCTGCAGCGCGTCTGCGACGGACTGGATGAAGTCGGCTTGGGTGATCGTGGTCATACGTGAAAAATAGACGATCTGTTGGCTGGCGTGTGAGCGATCAATGATCCGTGCGCGACATGCGGCGACCGCGTGACGTCAAAAACATCGCGGGAGCGTTACGCGGGCCCCGTCGCGACCGGCGTATCAGCGGCGCTGCCCCACTCGGTCCAGCTGCCATCGAAGACTGCGGTGTCAGCGACGCCGAGTACGTCGAGGGCGAGAATGACGGCGCATGCGGTCACGCCGGTGCCGCAACTGGCAATGATAGGCTGCGTCAGATCGAGCCCGGCATTGACCATGATCGCGTACAGGTCGTCGGGCGGGAGCAATGTGCCGTCTCCATCAACCAACGTCGCATAGTGCACGTTGACGCTGCCCGGGATGTGCCCGCCACGCACGCCCGCGCGCGGCTCGGGTTCCGTCGCTTCGAAGCGTCCGGGCGAACGCGCATCGACGACCTGCGCAGCACCGGTTTCAAGATTAGCGCGCATATCGTTAACGTTGCGCACGCGCGCGGCGTCGAGCGTCGCGTGAAAATGCGCCGGCACAATGACCGTGGGTTCCGAGGTCACCTCACGCGACTCCATCGTCCACTTCTCAAAGCCGCCGTCGAGTACGGCGACGTTGCGATGCCCGAAGGTGCGGAGCATCCACCAGAGTCGGGGCGCGCTGAAATTCTGTCCCGAGGTATCGTACACGACAATCGCGTCGTCGCTGCGGACACCTAACGCTCCAATGCGTTCGGCGAATCGCGGTGCATCGAGTAGTGTATGTGGGAATGGCGCGTGCTCGTCGCTCAGCACAGTGAAGTCGGCAAACACGGCGCCCGGAATGTGCGACGCGTCGTATTCGGCGCG
>JBBQDB010000274.1:0-1720 GCA_038319245.1 Gemmatimonadales bacterium | reverse complement strand
GCAAACGCCAGCAGCAAACACGCGAACGCTGTGCGATGGCTGCGCTTCGTGCGCGTCTTGCCGGTGCTGGTCATCGACGACGCGGAACACGCCGTCCCGTTGGCCGACGCACTCGCGAGCGGAGGAATGCCCATCGCCGAGGTGACGTTTCGGACCGCGGCGGCAGCGGAAGCGATTCGCCGCATTGCCATCGCGCGTCCCGACGTTCTCACTGGTGCCGGCACCGTGCTATCCACGCTGCAGGTCGATCAGGCGGTCGACGCTGGCGCGCAGTTCATCGTCTCACCCGGCCTCAATCCGGTCGTCGTCGAGTACTGCCTCAAGCGCGATATCCCGATCTTCCCTGGCGTCTGCACGCCCACAGAAATCGAACAGGCGCGAGCACTCGGCCTGCGCGCGGTGAAGTTCTTCCCCGCCGAAGTGATGGGCGGGGCCAAGTTCATCGAGTCGATCGGGTCGGTGTATCGCGATGTCGAATTCATTCCGACGGGTGGCATCAAGCGCGACATGCTGCCGCAGTATTTCGTCACCGGTCGCGTGATTGCCTGCGGTGGCTCGTGGATGGCACCCGCGTCGTGGCTCAAAGCCGGCGCGTTTGATAAGGTGCGCGACGAGGCCGCGCGTACCATTGCCGACTTGCCCACGATTCCAGGATGACGATGACGGCCTCGACTCCGCACGATGCGTCACCGCCGGTCGCCACACCGCAGGTCGCCACACCGCAGGTCGCCACACCGCATGTCACCTGCTTTGGCGAACTGTTGCTTCGACTCAAAGCGCCCGGCAACGAACGGTTAATGCAGACGGCCATGCTCGAGGCCACGTTCGGTGGTGCCGAAGCAAATGTCGCCGTTGCCCTCGCCGCCGATGGCATCGCTACATCGTTCGTGACTGTCGCGCCGGACAACGCGCTGGCCGATGCAGGCCTTGGCGAACTGCGTCGATACGGCGTGGACGTCACGCGCACCGTGCGACGCGCCGGCCGCCTGGGCACGTACTACCTCGAAGCCGGTGCAGGACATCGATCGAGCCGAGTGTTGTATGATCGCGCAGGGTCGACGTTGGCGGAGTCGGGCCTGGGCGCGATCGATTGGGATGTGGCGCTCGCGGGCGCCACATGGTTTCATCTGAGCGGCATCACGCCGGCAATCAGTGCGTCAGCGGCTGCACTCACCCTCGAAGGCGTGCAGGCCGCGCGACGATTGGGGATCACAGTGAGCTGCGACTACAATCATCGCGCGTCGCTCTGGCAGTACGGCAAGACGCCGCCAGAGGTCATGCGGGACATCGTTTCACACGTCGACATCGGCATCGCGGGACGCTCCGACTGCCAAGAGATGCTCGGCGTCTTACCCTCGATTGCCGCGCCGTCCGGTGCGATCGATCACGAGTGGTTTCGCGCGCTGGCCCAGCAAGTGCTCGATGCGTTTCCGACGATGCGCATGCAGGTCATCACCTTGCGCGATGGCAACAGCGCCGCGCACTATGGCTGGTCAGCCTGCGCACTCGATCGCGACGGCTATCATGCGAGCACGCGCTACGAAATCGAAGATGTCGTCGATCGTGTTGGAACAGGTGATGCGTTTGCTGCTGGCTTGCTGTACGCGATGGTGACCGGACGGTCGCACGCGAACGCGCTCGAGTTTGCGACGGCAGCGTCGTGCCTCAAGCACACGATTCCGGGTGATTTCAATCGCGTGCGCGCGAGTGAAGTGGATGC
>JBBQDB010000273.1:0-1729 GCA_038319245.1 Gemmatimonadales bacterium | reverse complement strand
AGTGAAAAGGGAGTGAAAAAGGAGTGAAAACGCGGCCGTTGTGGTTACTTTCGGGGGTCGCTGCGCGTTGATAGTGCACGACTCCTCCTCGCGGTGGAGGATGGACCCTTTCGCCCCAAACGACATGCCCGTCGGCGCCGCCACCTGGTCATTTACTGAGGATGACTTCGGGGCTATCACCATCACGCTGCAACGCTTCCTGTACGACGCCAAAGCGCGTTGTGCGCTGATCGTTGATCGCAGCGGTCAGCTGGTCGCGACCGTTGGCGAACCGCCCACGTTCGATGCGACCGCGTTCGCGACGCTCACGGCTGCGGATTTCAGCGCCAACGACCAGCTCGCGCGACTCATCGGCGAGAGCGATTTCAGCGTGCTGTTTCATCAGGGCGAACGCGAATCGATGTACCTCGCCGACATTGCGCGACGCGTGATTTTGGTCGTGCTCTTCGACAATCGCACGACGCTTGGCTTGGTGCGCTTGCGGATGAAGAATGCGGTGGACGAGCTGACGAAGATTTTTGAAGGCGTCTTCTCGCGAGCCGGTACGTCGCACGCCACGCCGCAGGGATTCCTGGCCGGAGCCGAAGACGAGATCGACCGGCTCTTCCAGTAGGCGCCGACGATGTCGATGATCAACTATGCGTCCCGCGAGATCAACTGTAAGATCGTGTATTACGGTCCAGGACTCGGCGGTAAGACGACGAATCTCGAGTACGTGTACGGCAAGGTCTCGCCGAACACACGCGGCAAACTGATCTCGCTGGCCACCGAAACGGAACGCACGCTGTTCTTTGATTTTTTGCCGGTCGACTTGGGCACCATTCGCGGATTCCGCACGCGCTTTCACCTGTACACGGTGCCGGGGCAGGTGTACTACAACGCCAGCCGCCGTCTGATTCTCAAGGGCGTGGATGGCGTGGTGTTTGTTGCCGATTCGCAGACCGAGCGCGCCGAGGCCAACGTCGAATCGATGCAAAATCTGTATGACAATATGGGTGCATACGGATATGATTTAACGCGGATGCCGTTCGTGATTCAGTACAACAAGCGCGACTTGCCGAACGCGTCGTCGTTGCCGGTGTTACAGGAGATGCTCAATCCCGGGTGGGAAGTGACCGATCCGGCCCGCATGCGCGCCTTGCCGGACCCGTTCCGCCCGGGCGAGATGTTGACGTCGCAGTTGCCGAGTGGAGAGTGGGTGGAACGTGCACCATATTTCGAAGCAGTCGGCGTCACCGGTGACGGTGTCTTCGATACATTGAAAGCCGTCTCCAAGTTGGTCCTCAAGACGCTCGCCTGAATACGTAAAGAGCTCACCCGTGAATCTTCCCAACGCGATCACCGTCGGACGTATTGCCCTGACGCCGCTGATTGCGTGGCTACCATTCACGACGTCGTGGAGTATGCGGCTGCTTGCGTTCACGCTGTTCGTGATCGCCGCCGTGACCGACTACTGGGACGGGCATCTCGCGCGGCAGCATAACATGGTCACTGACCTTGGGCGCCTGCTCGATCCGCTGGCCGACAAGCTGCTGTTGCTAGCGACGCTCGTGCCGATGTACCTGCTGCAGCGGCATGGGTCGTTCATTTCGCCCATCGACGGTGCGGTATCGGATACGCCATTTCTGTTCGTCACGCCGCTCGGACGCGTGGCCTTTCCGCTCTGGATGCTGCTGGCCGTGCTCGGTCGTGAGGCCGTCATGACGGCGTTTCGGCAAGTCGCGGCTCG
>JBBQDB010000272.1:0-2063 GCA_038319245.1 Gemmatimonadales bacterium | reverse complement strand
GCCGTCGCCGAACTTGCGACCACCGACGTGCTGCCGCGCGTTCGCGCGATGGAGGATGCCGGAAAAATCGACCCGATCCTGACGGCGAAGTTCGTCGAGCTGGGGCTGATGGGGATCGAGGTGGCGGAGCAGTACGGCGGCGCGGACGGCACGTTGATGATGGTGACGCTCGCCGTCGAAGAGCTGAGCAAGGTCGATGCGTCGGCGGCGATCCAGGTCGATGTGCAGAACACGCTGGTTAACTATCCGTTGCGCCGTTACGGCAACGACGACCAGAAGACACGTTTTCTCTCGCGACTGACGTCGGGCACGATTGGCGCATACGCGCTCTCCGAACCGGGCTCCGGCTCCGATGCGTTCGGTTTGTCGACGCGCGCTGAGCAGACCGCCGATGGCTGGACGTTGAATGGCGCGAAAGCGTGGATCACGAATGGTGGCGAAGCGGACATTTTTGTCGTGTTCGCGACGGTCAATCCCGATGCAGGCTACAAGGGCATCACAGCGTTCGTCGTCGAGCGCGGCATGCCGGGGTTCACGGTGGGTCGCAAGGAAGACAAGCTGGGCATCCGCGCGTCGAGCACAACGTCACTCCATTTTGACAATGCGCAGGTACCCGCCGCAAACGTGCTTGGCACCGTCGGTACGGGCTACAAGATCGCCATCGATACGCTGAATAAGGGACGCATCGGCATTGGTGCGCAGATGATCGGTATCGCGCAAGGCGCACTGTCGGCGACGAAAGCGTACGTCAAAGATCGTAAGCAGTTCGGCAAGTCGCTGAGTGAATTTCAGGGCATTCAATTCCAGATCGCGCAGGCGGCGACCGAAATCGAAGCCGCGCGATTGATGGTGTACAACGCCGCGCGCCTTGAAGACGCAGGACACGATATCGCACGACAGGGTGCGATGGCCAAACTGTACTCGTCGCAGATGTGCGAACGGGTGACGTCGCTGTGTGTCGAACTTTTTGGCGGGTACGGCTACACGCGTGACTATCCCGTCGAAAAGTTTTACCGCGACGCGAAGATCGGCACGATTTACGAGGGCACGAGCAACATGCAGCTGCAAACGATCGCCAAGGCTGAGCTCAAGTAGTTGCGTCGGGCGTGGAGTGCGCGATGGCTGTTGCTGCTGGCTAGCACGGCGTTGATTGTCGCCGTCACTCTGGTTCCGTTTGGTGGCCTACGCACGTCCGCCGAGGAGATGCCGGCCACCTGGTGTCTCAAGTGCGGTGGGCTGTGGTTAACCGACTTCATCAGCAACGTCGTGCTGTTCACACCGTTCGGGGCCGGGCTGGCGATGTGGAGGTCGTCGACGTCGCGAATGTCGGTGTGGCAGGTGATCGCGATTTCGTTTGCGTTCTCGCTCTTCATCGAAGGCATGCAATCGCTGGGGCTTCCGCCCGGTCGGTCGGCGGCGCTGGCGGACGTGATTTCGAATACGATGGGCGGAGCGGTCGGCGTCTTGCTTGTCCGCTGCTGGTCATTGACGCGACCGCGACCGTCAGTGGCGATGGCCTGCTGCGGTGCGTGGCTCGTGGGCGCATGCGGCACGTTAATGCTGACGAGTCTCGCGCTCGGTCCACGGCTACTCGGGGCTGTTGGCAGCACGTCGTATCGGCTCAGTCATTTTTCGTATGCGCCCGGATATGGTTGGTTCACCGGGTCACCCGACTCGGCTCGCGTTAACGGCGTCGCATTTGTCCATCACGGCGGAGGCCCCGTCGTAATCGAAGCGTCGCAGGAGCCAGCGCAGTTGGACATGACGGTGACGGTGCGAGGGCGGGAATCGACTCCGGAAGCGAAGCCGATGTTGTATGTGCACACACCGCAGGACTCGACGGCGGTTGGCTTCGTTGGTGGTCGTGGTGACGATGCAATGTTGTCGGTGACGCGACGCGCATGGGATTGGGGGTTGGCGCTGCCGTCGATTCGCGTGCACGATGCGTTTCGCAGTCGAACGCTCGACGATGCTCGTCCGATCACACTCACTGCGCACGCGGCTCCGGATCGGCTGGCGCTTGAGGTGTCGTCGCGTGAGTTCAACGGGTCGAACGAACTCGC
>JBBQDB010000271.1:0-2176 GCA_038319245.1 Gemmatimonadales bacterium | reverse complement strand
AACATGAAGGTGACGAACATTCCCGACGCCAATCAGTACCTGACGCGGATCTATCGCAAAGGCTGGGAGCTGTAGTCGTTAATCGTTTCGTCTTTCGAGCTGTTCGACGCGCGCTTCGAGTAGATCGAGGCGCGCGTTGTTTGTAGGCGCCACCCGCGTCACCGCCCGTGACGCAGTTGTGACGGACGATGCGGAAAAGCCAAAGAGCACGCGTCCGATTGGACCCAGCCAGAGACGGCGGAAGACGCGTTCGTCGGCGGGAGCACTGAGTGGATTGCGGAGCAGCAACACCATGCCGATGCCGAAACTGACAACGCCAATGATCACCAAAACGATTGCAATCGGTGGAAGCGAAATATTTCCGTTGACGTGCGTGCGCATTCGGAGGCCAATACCTGCGCTGACGATCGCGGCGCACAACATGCCAATTGCAATGCGTGACGTACTACTACGCAGACGAACGACCGTAGCATCGGCGCGTAACTGCTGCCGTCGTTCTTCGGCTTCGGCTAACACCGAGTGCAATCCCACCACAATCGCCTCACCTGAAAATCCTTCGCTCCGAATGCGACGAACCTCTGATCGCACCTGAAGAATTCGGCCGACGAGTACCGCAAGCATCGCGAGTGCGGCGGCTAGTACATCGAGGTTACCTTGAGTGCGCAGTACCAGATTTGCCGCAGTGATGCAGAAGATCAACATGAACATCATCACGAGCAACAGCGTCCGTAGTTCATTGGCCAGCAGTCGGATTGCCAGCGGAACCTCGGGTGCGGCAGACTGCGCTGCATCGAGTTCCTCGATCAGTGCTGCCGCATCGGCGAAGCGGTCGTCACGTTCTTTTGCGAGTGTGCGGTCGATTGCGCTCGATAACGCCGGTGGAAGATCACCGCGGACCGATGACAGCGGCGGCAGCACTTCAGTGAGCTGACGTACGAGAATGCGTGCGGCGCTGTCACCAGTGTATGCCACGCTGCCGGTCGCGGCGAAGTAGGCCGTTAACCCCAATGAGTACAGATCGCTGCGTCCGTCAATCGCTTCACCCGTGGCTTGTTCGGGGCTCATGTACTCTGGAGTGCCCACTACTTCACCGACGCGAGTCATCCCCGCCTGGCCAACCGGCGTCGCCGCAATCGAACGGGCCACGCCAAAATCCATCAGCAACGCACGCCCGGTCGCGCGCTCGATCATGATGTTGTCAGGTTTGATATCGCGATGCACCACTCCGCGGCCGTGCGCGTAGGCCAGTGCGTACGCGACGTCGAGCAACAGTCGCACGAGCTCGCGTGTAGACAGCGGTCCTGCGCGTTTCACGCGTTCCGCAAGACTCTCTCCTTCAACGAAGCCCATCACGAACGCCAACGACTGCCCGTCTTCTTCGACGGCATACACCGGTACGATATTCGGATGTGAGAAACTCGCCGCCATACGCACTTCGCGCAGGAACCGCTCGCGGAGCGCCGGATCGCTGGCGAACTCCTAGGGCAATTCCTTGACCGCCACCAATCGGTCGAGCGTCAAATCCCGCGCGAGATATACGGCGCCCATGCCACCGCGACCGATCAGTCGCTCGATGCGATATCGCCTGCTGAGACGCGTTTGAATGTCGGTCGCGGTGGACGTGGGAGGCATGTGACCTATCTTACCGCCAGCACCTGACCCGAGCGAGTCACACCTTCACCGTGCTGTGCTCTCCATGACCAATAGCTCCTATCCAGTCGTCGAACTCTGTGCCGCCGATGGCGCACGCGCGACCATCGCCCTCGACGGCGCACACGTCACCTCCTGGATTCCCGCAGGCACCGACCACGATCGCTTATTCGTGAGCGCACGATCGGCGTTTGGGACCGGCGCCTCTATTCGTGGTGGCATTCCGGTCATCTTTCCGCAGTTCGGCGCGGAAGGGCCGCTACCACGCCACGGGTTTGCGCGTACCTCGCGCTGGACGGTATCTGCGCAGAATGTCGATATGGCTTCAGCGTCGGCAGTCTTCGAATTGGTTTCCAACCAACACACGCGCGCCGTCTGGCCCGTTGATTTCGTCGCGCAGCTGCACGTGACCGTGTCCGGCGCGACGCTACGTGTGACGCTTCGCGTCGAGAACACCAGCACTACGCCGATCAGCTTCACCGCGGCGCTGCATCCCTACTTTCGCGTGATCGACGCGTATAGCACG
>JBBQDB010000270.1:0-2219 GCA_038319245.1 Gemmatimonadales bacterium | reverse complement strand
CGGCATTGTACAGCACCGCGTCCCACAACCCAACGCCGCACGACTTGTCGAGCACGTCAGACCGCTCCGTGACCTCAGCGAGTTGCGCCTTGAGACGGGCGATTTCAGACGACGACTTGAAAAAGGGCAGCGGCATGCGTGGGTGACTCCGGCTATCGAGTGAGCGTGATGAGACTCGGCCATCGTCGACCTGCGGTAGAGTATCGGCCACGGTGATCGCTTTGTTGAGTGGTGTGAATGCCGATCGATCGGGGTGGTTGAGACAGTTACCGCGCTTCGACTCCTGACGTGCATATCGCGAGCGACTTATGATCGATTGGCACGAACGGGTATTGGGCTCGGACGCGCTGTGGTGCGCGGGATCGTCGCCGTCCACGGCAGTCGCGTCGTGGTGCGCACAGCGATGCGGTGTCGTCGTTCCCTTTGTCATCGGTGCGGATGGCTGCCATGTTACCTGTTCCTGCGGTCGACCTGGGTCTTTCAACGCGCTGACGAACATGGATAAACGTGAGTTCCTCCGCTCGGTTGGCGGCGCGTCGCTTGGACTGATCTTTAGCGACGACCTGCTCGCGCGCCTCACCACGACACCGCCGGCCGTGCTGGCGCGAGACGACGATTTCTGGGGAACGCTGCGCGCCAAGTATCGCCTCACGCCCGACTACATCAACCTCGAGAACGGCTATTACTCGATGCAGTCCGAGCCGGTTCTCGAGGCATTCATCGGGCGCGTGCGCGAGGTGAACTACGAAGCATCGCACTACATGCGGACGCGCCAGTTTGATGACAAGCTGGCGGCGCGCACGCGAGTCGCTGCGCTGGCGGGCTGCTCGGTGGATGAATTGATCATCACGCGAAATACCACCGAGTCGCTCGACACGGTGATCGCGGGCTTTGACTGGAAGGAAGGAGACGGCGCTGTTATGGCTGCGCAGGACTACGGCGCGATGCTCGACATGTTCAAGCTGCAGGCGCGACGACACGGGATCGTAAATACCGTGGTTTCGTTGCCGATCGATCCGATGAGCGATGACGAAATCGTCACGCTGTATGCGAATGCGATCACGCCGAGCACGCGCCTGCTGATGGTTGGCCACATGGTCAACATCACCGGCCAGATTCTGCCCGTTCGCAAGATTGCTGACATGGCGCATGCGAAGAACGTGCAAGTAATGGTCGACGGCGCCCACGCGTTCGCGCAGCTCGACTTCCGTATTCCCGATCTTGGTTGCGACTTTTACGGGGCGAGTCTTCATAAATGGCTCGGCTGTCCGCTGGGCACAGGGCTGCTGTACGTGCGTCAGGACAACATCGCCAAGCTGTGGCCGATATTTGCCGACGAGAGTGTCGCCGAAACGGATATCCGCAAGCTCAATCACACGGGCACCCATCCTGTGCATACCGATCTCGCCATCGGCGCGGCCATCGATTTCCACAGTGCCATCGGTATCCAACGCAAAGAGGCTCGGCTGCGCTATCTGCAGCAGTACTGGACGTCTCGGGTGCGAGGGAAGCAGAACATCGTGATGAATACGCCGCGCGACTCCGCACGGTCGTGCGCGATTGCCAACGTCGGTATCGCCGGCATGCTCCCTGGCGATCTGGCCAAGACGCTACTCGCCAAGTATCGCGTGTGGACGGTGGCGATCAACACGGCCAACGTGCAAGGCGTTCGCGTAACACCGCAGCTGTTCACCACCACCGCAGAGTTGGACACGTTCGTTCGCGCACTGACTGAACTTGCGCGCGGTTAATTGGATGGAGACGATACGTTGCGTTGCAACCAGCGCCACGTCCGCACGGCAACGGCGGCGGTCGGCCTGATGTACAAAACGGTGCAGTATCACGAGTGGCAAACTGGCGTTGCGATCGTCGGCGAGCAGCGCATCAAGTACGCGACCAAGCCCGGCGCATTCTCACACGGTGCAATCGATCCGGCGGCTGTGCTTTTGGCAGAGCTGATGCGCGTCAACGATGGCGACGTCGTGATGCACCTCAATTGCGGCAGCGGCATCATGGGTGCCGTCGCCGCGATGTCGGGGCCTGCAACGCGCGTGTACCTGAGCGACCGCAACGTGATCTCAGCCGACTCGGCAACGCGCACGATGTCGCTGAACGGTGTGGAGAATGCGGTCGCGTTTCTTGGGCAGGGCACGACGCCGTTTCCGTCAGGACTCGTTGCGGACGCGGTGGGCATCCGTCTGCCCCACGAAAAGGTCGTC
>JBBQDB010000269.1:0-2401 GCA_038319245.1 Gemmatimonadales bacterium | reverse complement strand
CCAATCGTTGCACGCTCGAGGTCGTCCACCGAGTACAGCTCGGTCCCGATACCCATTTCGGTCGAATCGTTGAGCAGGACATGCCCGTCGTCGCTGGTAGACTCTGGGCTCGCCAAGTGAGCGTCGGTTGAGTCTGGCACCGCCTCAATTCCATCGTGCTCGGCTGGTACCTCGTCGAGTGCGCTTTCGTCCTCCAGCAGCAACGGAACGTCGAGCGCGTCCACGCGGTCGCGCTCGAGCAGGGTCTCGTCCGAGTACTCATCGTTGAGCAAGCCGTTCTCGTCGCGCGGCGGCACCGCAGCGTGCTCGGCGCTGCGCTTTGCCGGCGATTTACGGGGAGAATCCTTTCCTGTTTTCATGGAATTGATACGCGCTGAATGGTGGGAAGTGACGAGCGTTTGCAGCGCACCGCATCAGGACAAAGGCCGCGGTACACGGCGCGATATCATCAAGAGTTGTGCCGTCACTGTCACCAATGGCGAACTACGCCGTACGATGTAGTGTACTCGTCGCTGGACCTCTTCCTCGGGATTGACGCATGGTGCTGATCGGTAACATTCTCTGGTTCGTGTTCGGTGGTGGGATCATCGCCTGGTTCCTGTGGATGCTGGGTGGCGTCCTCTTGGCCATCACGGTCGTGGGGCTACCGTTTGCGGTCGCCGCCTTTCGCATTGCTGGCTTCGCCGCGTTCCCGTTCGGACGCGAGCTCGTCGACGTGCGTGCTTTCGGCGAGCGTCGCGTGTTCGGCACCGGCATCGCAAACACGCTGTGGGTGATTCTGGCCGGCCTCTGGCTGTGCATCGCCCACGCGGTCGCCGGCGTGGCGTGCTGCGTGACCATCGTGGGTATCCCGTTTGGCCTGGCGCATTTCAAGCTGGCGAGCGTGTGCCTCGCGCCGCTTGGCAAGAAAGTTGTCGCGGTACGCTGAGGTTAACTGCCCAACGCCGCGCGGGTACCGATCGGTCGAACGCGTTACTTCGCGCGCTTGTCCACGACCACCGCGCCGCCCTTCATTACCCAGACGACGTGATTGATGACCGCGTCGATGTTCGTGAGCGGATCACCATCCACCGCGACGATGTCGGCGAAGAACCCTGGCGCTACCGCGCCCAATTTTTTGGGCATCCGTAGCAGCGTCGCCGCATTCGTTGTGGCGGTACCGAGCGCCTGCGCTGGCGTCATGCCTGCCTTGACCATGAAGCCCAGCTCACGCGTGTTTTCGCCGAACATCCAATATACCGCGTCCGATCCCATGGCGAGTTTCACGCCGGCGGCGTGTGCGCGTTTGGCAGTCGCGAGATTCAACAGCCGAAACGAATCGAGTTCGGCGACCTGCTGCGTGGTGTAGCCAAGAAGCGCGGCGTTTTCAGCATAAAATCGATTGTGATCGATGGTCGGCACGTACACGGTGCCGCGCTTGGCAAACTCCGCGAGCGTTGCATCGTCGAGCATCGCCGGATGTTCGACCGACTCGGCACCCGCGCGCATCGCTGCCCGCCCACCGGAGTCGCCATACGAGTGAATGGCAATCGGCTTTCCGTAGCGATGCGCGGTCTCAGCGGCCACGCGCATTTCCGCGTCGGTGAACGTTTGCACACCAGTGACATTCTGAAAACTGCCCGTCGAGCCGTACATCTTGATCCAATCGGCACCGGCATCAACCTGCGCCTTGATCGCCTCTTTGATTTCGAGCGTGTCGAGAACGCGCCCACGCGGTGCGCCAGACGGCGTGCCCGCACGAGGAGGTGTTGTCAACTTGCTCAGGCCGTAGCCGCTGACGAACATGCGAGGCCCGACCATGACACCTTTGTTGATCGAATCGCGCATCGCGATGTCGGCGTAGTTGGACGCGCCAAGATCACGCACCGTCGTCACGCCCGTCTCGAGCGTACGCTTCGCATTCCACATGGCCGCAGCGACCACCGAGTCGCGCGAACGCGGTCCGGCGGCGGTGGGATTCGCCTTGTCTCGGTAGTACGTCATGTGCGTGTGTACGTCGATCAAGCCCGGGATCGCGGTGTAGCGACGCAGGTCCATTACCTGCGCGCCCTTGGGGATCGCCGCAGCGCCCGTACCGACGCGTACGATCGTATCCGCCTGAACGACCACGACGGCGTTTGGCCGCGATTTTCCCGTCGCATCGACGAGCGCCCTAAAGCGCAACGCAATCAACGGCGCCGACTGTCCGAAGGTGGCGACCGGCTGCACGAGTCCGAGGGCTAACGCGCACGCCCCTAGTACCAGCGACCGACGGTATGCGGTCGGTCGCGAAGCGTCACCCGCGAGCAGTTGGACGGTTTGGCGGCGAAGAACATGAGGCATGCGAGCGGGCGAAGATGGGAAACGAATGGAGCAGGCGGTGCGCCGTGTGCGAGACGCAAGTCCGCACACGAAGCCGTGG
>JBBQDB010000268.1:0-2416 GCA_038319245.1 Gemmatimonadales bacterium | reverse complement strand
TGCGACTCCTGCTTCGACACCAACGTCGTGACTTCGCGTGGAGCCGCACCACCCCGCTGAACCGCGAGACGGATCTGCACGGAATCGCTCAGGCCAACCACCGCGGGCGTCATTGTGATCGCCGTCGAATCGCGCGAGTCTACGCGCTGTGTCACCCGAAGGCCGGTCCAGGTCGCCAACTCCTGCGCGAGCGCGCTACGCACGCCCTCACGCACCGCCGCATCAACGCCATTTCCCGCGGTGAGCTCACCAAGCGATATCGACACTGTGCCATCGCTCGGCACACCCACGTTCGGAGTAGCACGCGCACGCATTGCCAGCGATACCGCGACCACCAGCAACGTGCTGACGGCCACGGCGATGATCCCCGTCTTCCGCAATCGCGATGACGGTAATGATGCGCTTCCGTGTGCGACGGCGCCCGGCTGCGCCAATCCAGCGCTCAGTGCGGCGTTCGACATCGCGCCGCTACTCTCCGGCACCACACCCCACCCACCACTGACGCCAAACTCCCCGCTCACCCCAACACCCATTGCAACAAGCATCTCCTCAACATTCCGATACCGATCCGCCGGCATCGGACATAAGGCGCGACCAATCGCCATATCAACCGCGGCAGGCACACTCGGGCGATGCGCACTGACCGGCACATGGCGCCCGGTCATCCGCAACAACCGCAAACCCTCAAAGGTCGCGGCGATATGCGGTCGCACGCCCGCCAGCATTTCGTACAGCACGCACGCCAACGCGTATTGATCGCTGCGTGCATCGATGACGGGCTCCGCGCACAGCTGTTCGGGACTCATGTACTGCACCGTACCGACCGCCGTGCCTGTGGACGTGATTTTGTTCGTCAACAGCTCCTGCGTGACGCGTGCGATGCCAAAGTCAGCGAGGATGGCGCCGCCGGTGCCGAGCAGAATGTTCTCGGGCTTGACGTCGCGGTGCACAATGCCGCGCGCGTGCGCATGCGCCAACGCGTACCCAACATCGCGCGCAATCTGCACGGCATCTGATACGGGCAATTGTCCTTCACGTTCCAGGCGCTGACCGAGGGTGCTACCCGTCGCCAGCTCCATCACGATGTACGGGCGCCCTTCGTACGCGCCGGTGTCGTACACGTGCAGGATATGCGCGTGTTCGAGCTGCGCCGTCACCTGTACTTCCTGCCGAAAGCGGGCGAGCGTATCGGACGAAATCGCGTCGTCTCGCAGCACCTTGACCGCCACATCGCGGTCGAGCACGCGATCATGCGCACGATACACAATAGCGTGACCACCGCGCCCGATTTCATCGGTCACGTCGTAGCGATCGACCAACACAAACGGCGGCACTAGCGACACGGGACCAATCTCGACAAGCGCAAATTTCGGACGCACCCTCGGGAGCGAGCCGACAGGCGTGGCGACCGTTTGTGGCTCGCCGCTGCAAAAGTACCGCCGAATTCGTGCGCCGGTGCAGTCTCGACGATCTCTCTACTGGCTCTTTCCAGGCGAGAGCGCCCAAATTGTGAGGGGCGCGACGGTATCGATACCGGTATCTGTACCGTCAACGCGACGCACGATCGCCGCGTCGTCTCTGGGAGCGAAGCTCGAGATCGCTCCGCTGTTTCTTACCACACCCGCTCACGACTCTGCGCTATGGCCCGACAACCGTTCACGACGCTCTGCCTCTTAGCCGTCACGTTGCTCTCCACATGGAGCGGCACACCCGCGGAGGCGCAGGCGACCGCTGCGAAGCCCGTCGCGCCCAAGCCGATGCCGAGCAAGGCGCCCGCTGCCAGGATGTCCGTCGCGCCCCTCATGCCCTCGGTCGACTCCACCCTCTTCCGCGGCCTCAAGTATCGCCTCGTCGGCCACTCGGTCGGCGGACGCGTCACTACCGTCACCGGCGTCCCGTCGCAGCCCCAAACGTTCTACATGGGCGCGGCCTCGGGCGGCGTGTTCAAGACGATCGATGGCGGCGAGCACTGGAAGCCGATCACCGACGGCAAAGTACCGCTCGGTTCGACGGGCTCCATCGCCGTCGCGGCGTCCAACGAGAACGTGGTCTACCTGGGCACCGGCTCTGATGGCGTCCGCAGCAACGTCTCGACCGGCCGCGGGATGTACAAGAGCACCGACGCGGGCGAGACATGGCAGTTCGCCGGACTCTACAACGCCGGACAGATCGCGTCGGTGCGCATCCATCCCACCAATCCCGACATCGTCTGGGTCGCAGCCTACGGCGACATCTTCAAGCCCAACAGCGAACGGGGCATCTTCAAAACCATCGACGGCGGCAAGTCATGGAAGAAGACGCTCTACGTCAGCGATAGCACGGGCGCGATGGACGTCGAAATTCAGCCGGGCAATCCGAACGTGCTGTTCGCGTGGATGAACCGCATTGAACGCAAGCCGTGGACGATCATCTCGGG
>JBBQDB010000267.1:0-2531 GCA_038319245.1 Gemmatimonadales bacterium | reverse complement strand
CGTAACACGCGTGTGCTCAGAAGGGCAGCTTGAACGGCAGGTCGATACCACCCGTGACCTTGCCCATCTCAGCGGTCGCGAATTCAGCGGCCTTTTTTTGCGCTTCGGCGATCGCGACGACGAGCAGATCTTCGAGCATCTCGATGTCGTCAGCGTTGACGACCGACTTATCGAGCTTCACGCGCTTGACCTGCATCTTGCCGTCGCACTCGACGCTGACCATGCCGCCGCCGGCGCTGGCAGTGAACGACTGGCGCCCAAGCTCTTCCTGCGTCTGCTGCAGGCGGCCCTGCATCTGCTTGAACTGCTCGAGAATCTTGAAGAAATCAGCCATGACGAAAGTTAGTGAGCGGTGGTCGAAATCCTGCTGAATTCCTGATGCCGCTGTTGCTGAGCGGCGCTCCAATCAGACGCTGGGGACACGTCGGTCACACGTGAGTCGCAAGTCAGTCGAGCATCTCGAGGTCGAGCGCTTTCACCGCGGCGTCGAGTAGCGGATGCTTGGCCACGAGTTCATCCAGACGCTGCTGCTGAACGACCTCGGCGGTGAGACGTTTGGTCACCCTCGCCGGAGCGTGTCCTGCCGGCCGATCGAGCGTGAGGGAGAAACCCGTGATTCCTTCGACGCTGGCCTGAATGGCGGCCAGTACGTCGCCACGTGCGCTCTCCACGGCTTTGGCGAACGTGTCGTCGACCGCCGAGTACGCAAGCACCAGCATGCCAGTGGGGAGCACTTCGAGCGGCACCAAACGTTGGACAGCCTGTGCGACCATACCACGCCCGCCGCGCTTCACGAACTCAACGACGCTGGTCCACTGCGCCTTGACGTGATCGAGCTTGGGCGGTGCAGACCGCGCGCGTGGTTCCGGCGCATGTGCGTGGACTCGTGGCGCGGCCGCTTCCGCGATCTGTGCGGCCGCGGCAGCCTGCGCAACCTGCTGTGTGGCACTGCGCGGAACAGGTGGCGCGATCGGTGTTGCGGGTAGCGTTGCGTCGACGGATCGACCCTCGTTACGCCGAATCTCGCCAGCGCGCATTGCGGCCGAGTCGGGCAACGCGGGTGCGACCGCCGCTGCGGGCGCCGGCGGCAACGCATAGGCAGACGCACCGCGCGCATCACGCGCGGCCCGACGCACCGGCGGATCTTCACGACCGTCGTCTCCGAAACCCTTGAGCACTTCCTCGAGTTCGATCGTGCGATCGATGAGCGCGAACCGTACGAGCAGCGTTTCGATCAGCAGCTGCGGTTGACCACTCCGACGAAACATCGGCTCGAGCTCGAGCAGTGCATGCAGCATGCGCAGCAAGTCGCCGACGGCGACGCGAGACTTTCGCTCGACGAGCGCGACACGAACGCGCTCCGGCAAGTCCGGCAACGAGCCGCCGAGTGCGATTGCCAGCTGCGCGCGCAACAGTTCACCGAGTCCTGAGAGGACGAGCGAGAAATCGACGCCGGCGTCGGCCAAGCGTTGCATCGCCGGAAATATTTCGACGGCGCGTCGTTCGATGATGAGATCGAGGAGCGCAAGGTATTCGTCATCGGCGACGAGGCCGAGCGCGATGCGCACGCGGTCCGCCGTCACGTTCGCGCTGTCGCCGATCGAGAGCACCTGATCGGTTAACGAGAGCGCATCGCGCAGACCGCCATCGGCCGCACGCGCGATCATGGCGAGCGCTTCGTCTTCGAAGGTGACGCCCTCTTCGTGCAACACGATCGCCAAGCGCTCGCGAATCTCCGCGGGACTGATGCGTTTGAGATCGAACCGATGCAACCGAGAGAGCACGGGCGCGGCCATCTGCGCGATTTTTTGCGGTTCGGTGGTCGCAAAGACGAACACGACGCGTGGTGGCGGCTCTTCGAGAATCTTGAGCAGCGCGTTCCATGCTTCGCGCGTGAGCATGTGTGCTTCGTCGACGATGTAGACCTTGTAGCCGTCCTCCCCCGACGGCGCATACATCGCGCGTTCGCGCAGTTCACGCGCGTCGTCGACACCGCGGTTGGAGGCCGCATCGATTTCGACAACGTCCAGCGACGCGCTACCGGCCCAGATGCGCTGACAGTTCGCGCAATGCCCGCACGGCTCACCCTGTAGCTCCGGCTCGCCTCGACGCTCGCAGTTGAGCGCCATCGCCAGCACGCGCGCGAGCGTGGTCTTACCGGTGCCGCGCGGCCCGCACAGGAGATAGCCGTGCGCGACGCGACCTCGCGCGATGGCGCCCTTGAGCGTGTTGGCGACGTGGGACTGCACCGCAACCGACGCGAAATTGCGCGGGCGATATTTCCGGGCGAGTGCGAGCGACATCGGCACAATTTATCGCGAACGCACCCGCACGGAGGTTCGTGCACGATGTGCGATCGGGAGACTGTGGGGGGCAAACAAAAGCGCGCGGGAGGTCCGGCTCTTTTCAGAGCGGGTCCTCCCGCGCGCAATACTCCGGGCCTGACGAAGCGACGCTGGACTCCACGTGCCGCTGCTACCTTCGGGGTCCTGACGGGGTTGGCGGGCCAATGCCCTCCGGGACCCGGAGCA
>JBBQDB010000266.1:0-2533 GCA_038319245.1 Gemmatimonadales bacterium | reverse complement strand
CTTCCGCCAAGTCGGGTCAGACATCGAAATGTCCGGCGGCGCTCGGAACGGCGTCCAGTTGAACGTGAGGATGACCCCGACCACTGCGACGGCAACGAGAAATAGCCATTTTCCTACGACGTACTTCATGCGCCTCTCCGGGACCGAGTACGCCGCCAACATTCAGCGGCGCCGCTAAACGATCGTGCTGTGCAACGTGCGACGGAATCGATTCGTTGTGACTGGAGTATCGCGAAGTGCCCTATGCGCGTGTGATCGCAGATCGTAATAGCAGCTCGTCATAGCAGCATGCACCCTTCTTCGGCGACCTTTCATGAGCACACAGCGGTTCCATCGACCTGTCCTGTCCGCGCTTGGCGTGCTGAGCGCGCTGATCCTGCAGGCGTGCGGGTGCACGCTGGTCGGCTGTATCGACGGGCTGCTCGTGGATTTCCCAGCTCGACCTGCGGGCCCCTATCGCGTCGAGCTGTTCGTCAATGCGATCCTGCAGCCCGCCCCGGAGGCAGCGACGTGTACCGATGCGCGAGGCTGCTTCTCGGGCATCGTCTTCCGCACGACGGCGACGAACAATCTCGTCGTGCGCGTCACGACGGCCGCCGGAGCTCGCGAGACGGTGTTCCCGCACGTGACGTACACCAAATCGTCACCGAACGGTCCGAGCTGCGGGCCGACGTGCAGCAGTGCAAGAGTCACGGTGCAGGCGCCGGAATAACAACGACGTCGGCACTCGGCATTGCTCGGCATAGTCGTCATCTCTCGCATCTGCAGACATCATCACCCAGCATCACACATCATTACGCATCATCAAACATCGGCAGACCTCTGCACGCGCCGTCGCCTCGTCTCTCTTCGCGATGCTCGGCGCTTTACGCTGGGCGCGGTGAGGCCGCATCGCGTACTGCCGCACTCAGCCGTCGAATGCTGGCAATACCCAGCAACGGACCCAGCGCGAGTCCGGTAAATGCCCAACGCCAACCGAACGATTGCGCGATCGGTGGCACGAGTTGAATCGTCACCGCCGTCAGCAAAAAGCCCAGCGACGTTTGCAGCGTCAGTGCAGTGCCGACCGCATGCGCGGGCACACTTTCCGTCACCATCACGGAGAATTGCGCGGAATCCGCGACGACGAAAAATCCCCACACCAACGCAACGGGTGCCAGCAGCCAGAGCGATCGACCGAAGGTCAGACCGATGCCGAGCGCGCAGATCCCGCTCACGGTCATCGCCGTCGTAACCAGCCATGCGCGGCCTCGGCGGTCGGCGACTACACCGCCCCACACGCATCCTACGCCACCGATCGCCAGCGCGACAAAGGCCAGGCCAGACGCGAGTGAGGCACCGCGCGCGCCCAGCAACGGATCGTGCTCGGCAACGCTCGCCGCGATGTAGACCGGTAGCCACGTCCAGCAGCAATAGAGCTCGAACATGTGGCCGAGATATCCGCCAGTCGCCAAACGCCAGCGCCGCTCACCGATCACGTCCATCACGAGCCCCCAGGAGAATGGGCGCGGCACGAACGGATACGGTCCGTCGTGATAGCCGAACAGTACCAGCACCGATGCGATGAGTGCGCCCGCCGAAGCGGTGAGCACCACGGACGCGATCGTGGCGCCGGGGAGCGCGTGTACGAGATACGGAACGGCCTTACCAACGGTCAACGCGCCGACGATTGTGCCGACCGCGAGACCACGCCGCACGCGAAACCACGTGGAAATCATCTTCATCGCCGGCGGATACACGCCCGCGAGTGCAACGCCGGTGAGAAAGCGCCACGCGAGCGCAGATTCGAAGTTTGGTGCGGTCAAGAGCAACGCGTTCGCCGCTGCACCGGCAGCCGCGCAACTCGCAAACAAGCGGCGCGCGGGGATCACATCCGCGAGGTTGAACACCGCGGAGAGCGCCGTGCCGACGACGAAGCCCAGCTGCACCGTCGTCGTCAACCACGCCGCCTGACTGGACAACAAGCTCCAGCGCGCCGTGTACTGCGTCGATAGCGCACTGGCCGCGAACCAGACGGTCATCCCAAGCATTTCCGCGACGGCGAGGATACCAAGCACGCGCCAGCGCGCCGACGCGTGGTCGTGCGAGAGTACGTCGTCCGTGCCAGTCGTCATGTCGCGCATGGCCACAATGTACTGATCGTGTGCGGCTGCGGTCGACTACGCGTCGGACGCGTGGATGGCACGGTGCAGACGACCAGGCATGGTTGGCACAACGACGAGAAAGACGTCAAGTTTGCGAGACCATATAGCCTCTTCCTCTCAGTGCCCTGATCTTCACGTGGCGGTTGCCCAAGACTCCGACATTCTCGTCATAGGTGCTGGACCGGCCGGACTCGCGGTGTCGGCATGCCTTAAGCGACTCGCGCTGCCGCACGCGCTCATCGAACGTACGCAGGACGTCGCCAGTACGTGGCGACGACACTACGAGCGACTACATCTGCACACGGTCAAGGAATACTCGGCGCTGCCCTTCGCACCGTGGCCAGCCGGCACACCGCGCTACCCGTCGCGCCAGCAGGTCGTCGAATATC
>JBBQDB010000265.1:0-2665 GCA_038319245.1 Gemmatimonadales bacterium | reverse complement strand
ACCGCGATCGAGAAGATGAGCGGGAAGGACATCACCGTGCACGACCTCGGACCCGACGACGTGCTGGGTTTCGCGAGCGGGCAGTGGGTGGAGATCACCGACGATCGCACGGAGCTCAATGGTCAGCCGGGGCAACTCGCGCAGATCGACGCGGTGAATTCGTCGTTGCGTCGGGTGACACTCAAGGGTGCACCGCTGCCGCTTACGAGCAGCGCAGATGGCGTCGATCGTACGCTACATCCGAAGATGCGACGATGGGAACAGGCCGGCGTGACAGCGACTGCGTTCGGCGTGGCCACAACGGCAGCGTGGCTTCCGCTCGAGGATGGCGTGGAGGTGCAGTTCAGCGCGGGCCCGTTTGCGACTGGCGATTACTGGACCATTCCAGCGCGCACGGCCACTGGTGAGATCGAGTGGCCGCCATTTTCCATTCCGAATAGCACCCCAGTGGCGCAACCGCCGCGAGGTATTCGCCACCATTTCTGTCGCCTCGGCATTCTCACGTTCGACGCGGAAAAGAAGGGTTGGACCGTAACCGACGATTGCCGCTCGATCTTTCCACCACTCACGGAGCCGTGCTGCACAAACGACGCACTGCATGTGATGTCGACCAACTGGACCAACGATGATCTCTTCCCAGCGGCAAGTCTGAACAAGGAAGGCCTTCGCATTCGGCTAGATGGGATCCCCGATCTCGACAGCCTGTCAAGCGATAGCGTCGAGGTCTCCGTCGAAACGAAAGATCCGAATTCTATCGGCCTGCTCCGCGTGTATTTGAACGGCATCGTGAGTCGAGACCCAGCCGATAGTCGCGTTATTGTCTGGATGCCGCCGGTAGAGGCCACGACGACGGGAACGACCGGTACGCTGACGCACAATGCAATCCTGTCGCCTAATGCAGCGAACGTCGGCGCGTCGACCGTGAGCAATGCGGCAGCAGGCTCCACGGCTAACGCGCCGAGCGTCGTCGTGAAGCGATCAAAGAAGAAGACCGCGGCTGCGAGCGAGATGAGCGCTGCTGCATTGGCGAGCTCCGGTCCTGTGGTACGTGTTGCGCCTGCGAGCGCAATTCGATTGCTCGTCAAACTCAAAGGCCACTTCGTGTGGAGTGATCCTCGCGTTGCGCCGCGGCGGGTGTTTGTCGACGGTCAGGCCTTCGGTGGGCCAGGTCTACGCGCCGACGGAAAGACCGCGCGGACGGCGTTGACGTTCCCATCGGGGGCACGCGCGAAGGCAAGCGATTTTGAGAGTTGGGTGTTCATCGGCGGACGCGCGGCGCCGACTCCACTGCAGGTGACGAACATCAGATTCCTGAATGCGAACATGGCGAACAGTTCGGCCGGGGACATCAAGCCGCCGGTAGCCGCGACGCAGAACGTCCTGTTCAAGGCTGGCGAAGGGATTCGACTGGTCGAGCTTACGTTTAGCCGGAATGTGCTCGCGACAAGCGTTGTTGCGGCAACGCCAAGCATCATTGTCGAGCAAGACGTGGGTAAGCCGACGAGACTGCGACTCGTCGCAGATTTGCAGCCCGCGGCGAATATCGTTCGCGTTGTACTGCGCGACCCTGCGTTTTTTGCCGCAGGGAAGTTCGTTCTCACGTGCTTTGCAACAAATCTCGCCGGCGCCGTTTTGCCAACGGTGAAGGCGGAGGACGATCAGAGTCTGCTCGATGGCGACTACGACAATCAGGCGGGAGGAAACCTCGTATTATCCTTTACGGCGGTGTGAGTACAAATCACCCTAGGTCGGGCCTCGTTCGTTTGCGCGCGGGCGTAGCGCACGATCGAAGGTCGGCGTGGTTGCTGCGGGCCGCGATCGGAGCCGGGCCGCTGCCTCGCCGCGCGATGTGACCTGCAGTTTTTCAAGCACGTTGTGTACGTGATTCTTGACCGTGGCGAGTTCGATGCGCAGCTGCGCAGCGATTTCTTTGTTTGAGAATCCTCGTTCGAGCAGCGGCGCGATTTCTCGTTCGCGCGCCGTCAGTGTGAGCACCAGTCGCTCACTCTCGGCGTCAGGCGATCGTGCGTGAAGCGCGCGAAGGAGCGTCGCGGCGACCCGAGGTGAACAGAGCATCTCTCCGCGCGCGACGCTAAGAATCGTGTTCACGAGGTCCTCCATTGTGCCGTCGACCGGGACAAAACCTGCCGCACCGCACTCCGCGCATCGGAGAACGTCCCGCTCGGCTTCTTCGATGGCAAACGCGATCGTACGCGTCGTGTTCAGCGAGGTAGAAACGCGCCGGATGACATCGAGGCTGCCGCGCGCCGCCATGTCCAACACGAGAACGTCTGCGTGACATTTCTCGAGGAGCGACGCCTCATCCGCGTAACTTGCCGTGCACACGACAACGAGGCCGGCGCGTTGCGCGAGACTTGCCGCTAACCCCTCGCGAAAGAGGCGAACGTCGCTCACCACCATGATTGATATCGCGCTCGTTGCGCGCGAACCGGCGACTTCGCGTTCGTCTGGCATGGTGGTCTCATTGCGCGAATGTCTTCCGAACGCAGCGATCACGGACGGAGTGACGCTGCTCGCAGCATAAATGCGATCCAATTCCGTAAAGTGTGCCGGATTGTGCCGTCACGCTGCTCTAGATGGTACGGCGCGGCGTGTGGAGAAGGCTAGGGGCGTCTGCCGTACGGTGTCGTATGTCACGGCTTAG
>JBBQDB010000264.1:0-2822 GCA_038319245.1 Gemmatimonadales bacterium | reverse complement strand
AGTCCAGCAGCGCGTCAAGCTCATCGCAGATCGCGACGAAACGGAGTTCGTGGGCGCGGTGCGTCCGAAGTATGCCGCGCTGAACTATGCGGGGCTCAAATACGGATCCGCGGCGCAGTGGGGCAAATCGTTCATGGCGCTCCAGGAGCACATCAAGCACAACGCCACATACATCCATACCGACTCGTTCGATATCGCAGGCAGCGCGCGGCAACGTGCGATGTTGGCCGGGCAGCTCGCCAACTACGTGAACCTGCAGCGTCTGATCGTGAACATGTCGCCCAGCATGCTGACGGCGCTTGAACAGGCGTCGCGCGGGGTCAAGTTCGGCGATAGCGTGCAGCCGCCAGGAGTGGGCACGACGGCGTATATCGAAGCACACCTGCACGCCGACGTACGCTTCGAGCGCGACATTGCGCAGATGGTGATCTGTCAGGACGAGCTGGACACCTGCGAAGCCGAGACCGGCATTCTGCACGGCAAGGATGCCAAGCGCTGGAAGGTCGTCAAGCCAAAAAAACTGAAGGAGCGATTTGAGAAGTTCGCGAAGACGTATGGCATTGCGCTCGTGTACGTCTGAGTCGTTTCGCTACCTACGATACGCAGGCCAGAAAGATCACGGCTTCTTGCAGCATGCTTGGCAGGACTACGACATATCGCGCAGCCAGAATTTTGACACGCGATTTCACATGCGCGATTCGGTATCGACGAGAAATCGCTGTAGAGTGCAATGGACGGTAAAATCGTAGCGATGCCGTACCGTTGGCGGTAAGCGTGTGGGGTGGATCGCGTTTTCGAAGCAACAGCGGTACGACGGCGCGTGGAATTCAATAAATGCACAGATTCAAGGGCAACGACTGAAATCACACGTGGCGTTCAGCGCCTATTTAGTCGGCGACGGTGCGATGCCACGAATGCGGCGAGTGCGAGGCCGATGCCACTCAGTGCGAACGACGAGGGTTCAGGCACTGTGGTGTTGGACATCGGAACCGCGGCCACGGTGATCTCTAAACCGCCGGTGTTGTCGTAGTAGCAACAGTCCGGAATCGATAGGTGCAGCGTTGCGGGCGCATCCAGGTCCAGTCGGAACGGCGCAAATGCATGTGCGAGCGCCATATCCGGATCTCGGAAGAAGTCGCTCACGTGATTCGGGATGTACTGTTCTCTTTGCGAACCGTCCCAGCCGTACTGAGTGAGTGGACCACCGCTCACGGTGTAGTAGAACACGGTGTGGAAACCCGTGTGGCAGTTGGTTCCATCCCCATCGCATCCGGAGACGTAATTCCATGGGGACCAGCCGCCGTTGCTCACGCCGATCGTCCATGCGCCGCTGAGCAATGCGACATCGATCCCGTTGTTCGAATTTCTCGCATCGAGATAGTACGCGCCTGCTTGTGCAGCGACAGTTGCCGGAAGCGCGATCAAACCCGCCGCAGCGAACAGTGTAAAAATTCTGCTTGAAAATCGGTTCGACATTTTTGTGATGGACGAGGATACCGCACAGCGATCGTTTCTTCGAACGACAAGCTGTGTCACTACCGTCAATTACCCGTCTCCGCCCGACGCATTTCATAGCGATTGAGAACGTCGCGACCACTTGCGCGACGGGAACGCTATTTACCGCGACTCAAGGCGGTACGTCAGAGTGGTGACGCTCAATTGACGATCACTTCAATGCCGAACATACTCACGAATGCCGGGCAATAGAGCACGCCCACGCCGTGTAGGGTGACCGTGCTCGATCGACAGTGAAGGTCGCTGCGCGTAAACGTCGCCGGAAAGGCGCGCTCCGCCATCACGCGTCCCTAGACATTCGCGCGACGGATCGTGCTATCTGGATACGACGCAACGTCGTTGCCGTCATCCCAGATTGGCTCGCCCATCGTCCAATTCGTACGCGACAGTGAGAATCCTCCTGAGGGCTCGGCGTCCATCACCACCAGAATCCAGTAGTGCCCCGGGGTCGCTGGCGCGAGCACGTCGATTGGCACGTCGAACACATCGCGACGCACCGGCGTTGGCAACGGCGATAGATCGCGCGCAACATCTTTGGCTCGACCCCACGTCGGCGTCATCGAGACCCACACCGATGCGGCGGCCCAGTGCGCGTTGTACTCCATCTGCACGACGCCCGAGATCATGGTGTTTCGCTGCACCTCGATGCGCGCACTTGGCCCACGCATGCGTTGCCCATTAAGTGTTCCGTCGAGCAGCCTGGCGGTGTTTCGCGCTGGCCCGTTCGGCAAACGGGTCTCGAAGGTCTTCAATTCGAAGTCGAGCGGACGAAAGCCGTCGGCCTCGAATCGGAGCGACACGGTAGAGTCCTTCGTTCGGATGCGTAGCGCACCAAACGACGCGACGCCGCTATCGGTTACGGCGACATCGCCTGAGAGCAAGGTCGCGGTTGGGCGCAGTGAGCGTACGCGCATCGTCAGTTGATTCCCGCTGCGCGCTCCCTCGGTAGTACCCAGTCGTATCAACGGCGATGGCACCAACCGAAATGCGTCAGTGCCGAGCATCAGTGTCGGCATGGTGAGCACCGGCGCCTGCGCAAAACTCAGCGCTGGCTGACGCCGCGCATACCACGCGGCGGTGCTGGTCGCCAAGGCGACGATCGTCACCGCCATTAATGCCGATCGCATCCGTAAACGCGCACTGCGATGCCACAGTGGCACCGCACACAACACGCGACGCAATCTGTCTTCTGGTACACGCTCCCCGACGCAATCGGTGAGCAAGTCACGCGCATGCCGCGTGTCACCACTGCGCCGTGCGGCGGCGACAATGCGAGCAAAGACGTGCCCGGCGCTCTCGTCGTCGGC
>JBBQDB010000263.1:0-2933 GCA_038319245.1 Gemmatimonadales bacterium | reverse complement strand
AAGGGGCTCTCACTCGAACTGGGCGGCAAGAGTCCGTTCATCGTCTTCGAGGATGCAGATCTCGACAGCGTGGTTGAAGGCGTGGTCGACGCGATCTGGTTTAACCAGGGACAGGTGTGCTGCGCGGGTTCACGGATGCTCGTGCAAGAAGGCATCGCCGAACGTCTGACCGAGAAGCTGCGGGCGCGCATGGAGCTGCTCCGCGTTGGGTCGCCGCTCGACAAGTCGGTCGACATGGGTGCGATTGTTGCGCCGGTGCAGCTCGAACGCATCACGTCGTTGGTCGCACAAGGCGTCGCGGAAGGCGCACGCTGCTGGCAGCCATCGTGGGCGGTGCCGGGCGTTGGTTCGTTCTATCCGCCCACGCTGTTCACCAACGTGGCGCCGTCGGCCACGATTGCGCAGGTCGAGATTTTCGGTCCGGTGCTGGTGTCGATGACCTTCCGCACGCCGGACGAAGCCGTCGCACTGGCCAACAACACGCCGTTCGGCCTCGCGGCGAGTCTGTGGACGGATAACATCAACCTCGCCCTCGATATCGCGCCCAAGCTGGAATGCGGCGTAGTCTGGATCAACAGCACGAACCTCTTCGACGCGGCGGCGGGCTTTGGTGGCTACAAAGAGTCGGGTTTCGGACGCGAGGGCGGACGCGAGGGAATGTGGGAGTATCTGAAGCCCACACATCCGCACACCGACGCCCCGCCGCCGATCTTCGTCGAAAGTGTGCACCGCTCCGACGAGACACTGGAATTCGGTGTCGAGACGAATGGCGCGCTGCCCGCGATCGATCGCACGCCGAAGCTCTTCATCGGTGGCAAGCAAGCGCGCCCCGACTCGGGATACACGCGCATCGTGCGCGATCTGCATGGTCGTTCCCTCGGAGAGGTGGGCGAGGGAAATCGCAAAGACATTCGCAACGCCGTCGAAGCCGCGCAGGGTGCGCACGGCTGGTCCAAGCTCACGGGTCATCAGCGCGCCCAGATTCTGTATTACATCGCCGAAAATCTGTCGGTGCGTCAGAGCGAGTTCGTGGAGCGGATCTCACGGATGACCGGCGCGGATTCCAGCGCGGGCGTGCTGGAAGTCGAAGCGAGCATCTCCCGGCTGTTCACCTACGCGGCGTGGGCGGACAAGCATGACGGGCACGTACACGACGTACCAATGCGCGGCGTCGCGCTGGCCATGCACGAACCGATCGGCGTGGTCGGCGTTGTGTGCCCGGACCCGTATCCGTTGCTTGGCCTTATCTCCCTGGTGGCACCGCTCATCGCGACGGGCAACCGCGTCGTCGCTATTCCGTCGGAGCGGTTTCCACTCGCAGCGACCGACTTTTATGGCGTGCTCGAAACGTCCGATGTGCCGGCTGGTACGATCAACCTGGTCACCGGCCCGCGCGACACACTCGCCAAAGTGCTCGCAGACCATGACGACGTTGATGCTGTTTGGTACGTTGGATCACATGCCGGAGCGACGGCTGTTGAAACGGCGTCAGCGGCCAACATTAAACGCACGTGGACCGAGTGGAGCGCGCGGGAATGGCTCGACCCACGCAGTGGTGAAGGACGTGAATTTTTGCGTCGCGCCGTGCAGGTGAAGAACATCTGGATTCCGTACGGCGAATAAACCGCATTGGCAGGCATTCGCCGCGGCCTTGACCTTTTCACTCTCGACATGATCGAATTACCCGCCTCTCCAGACGCGTTTCGCGACGCCGCCTGGCACGATGTGCAGCCGTATTATGAACAGCTGGCGACGGTCGCTTTTGAACGCGACGCCGCCAGCGTCGAGGCGTGGCTGTCGCAATGGTCGCGATTAGATACGCTCGTCGGTGAAGCCGGCACGCTGGCGATGATTGCGTACACCGCCAACACGGCCGATACCGCCGCCGAGACGTCGTACCTGCGATTCTCCATGGAAGTGTTTCCGAAAATGGAAGAGCAGCAGGTGCGCCTCGCGCGGCGGCTGGTCGAGGTGGGGACGGATCGGGCAGATCTCGAGACGACGCTGCGGCGCTTTCGGAGCGATATCGAGATTTTTCGAGAGGACAACGTCGCACGGTTCGCGCAGATCGAAGAACTCTCCGCGGGCTACCAGAAGCTCTCCGGTGGCTTAAGCGTTGACTGGGACGGCGTCGCGAAGACCATTCCGCAATTGCAACCGCATCTCAAGTCGAACGACCGGGCCGAGCGTGAGCGCGCGTTTCGATTGGGTGCATCGGCGTACTACGAGCAGCGCGCGCCGATCGCCGATCTGTTCGATCGCATGTACGAACTGCGCACCGCCGTCGCGCGCGAGGCGGGCTTCGCGGACTACCAGCGCTACTGCTTTGCATCGAAGTATCGCTTTGACTACACGCCGGAAGACGTGGCCCGTTTTCATCACGCGGTCAAGACCACGGTGACGCCGGCGGTCGCTCGTCTGATGGCGCATCGTCAACGCGTCCTCGGCGTGGATACGCTGCGTCCGTGGGATGTCACGGTGGACCTTGGCGCCGCCGAACCACTGCGACCGTTCGCCGATGTCCACGAATTTGTCGAAAAAGCGAAGCAGATTTTCGTCCGGGTCGATGAGGAACTCGGTGACAAATTCCGCATCATGGCGGATGAGCAGTTGCTCGATCTCGAAAGCCGACCGGGTAAGGCGCCTGGCGGGTATTGCACCGACCTCGCCTTCCGCGGCCGTCCATTCATTTTTATGAACGCCGTCGGCGTGCCGGACGATGTGCAAACGCTCGTGCACGAGGCCGGCCACTGCTTTCACGACTTCGCGACGCATCCATTGCCGTTCACGTGGCAGCGTCGTACGGGGCATGAGGCCGCAGAGCTGGCGTCGATGAGCATGGAGCTGCTGGCGATGCCGTACTTCGTGGCGCCGGATGGCTACTACACGCCGGAGCAGGCGCGCGTCGCATGGCTCGAGCACTTCGAGGATGT
>JBBQDB010000262.1:0-2975 GCA_038319245.1 Gemmatimonadales bacterium | reverse complement strand
CGTCGCAAGCTGTCGCGAGACGTCGAGTCCATCTTGGTTGGCGGCACGAGCATTCGCGTTGTATCCGCCGCCGGGGTCGAAAGCAGTGCCGCGATCTGCGTGGGCAGATTGGCGCGAATCTGCGGCCAAAACGCGCCGACGGCGACCGCGATTGCACCGACCGCGACCAGTGCGGCGATCAGTTTTGTCCGACGACTTTCCGAGTTTTCCGCCGCCGCGACTCGCGCCCGCGCGACCGTGTTTGCCGGCGTGAGCATCGTCGGTGGTAACGTCGGTGTTGGCGACGCAGGCGCCGCGATAATCGGCACCCCAACGGGGACAGGAAACATGGTATCGCCCACTGGCATCAACGCGCCGATGTAGCCGCACAACTCATTGAAGCCTGGCGTACCCGGCACCGCCACGACCAACAGCAGTGCGCCAACCTGATGAAATCCGGCGGCGAGTCGACGCCACCGTTCGTTGGCGTAGACCGACTCGTGTGCGACCGATTCCGTGCCACTGGGCATAACGAAGACGTTGCCGGCGTCGTTGACCTGACGCGCAATCTTGTTGAGCGACACGCCGTACAGGAAGCTGTCAGAGATGCCGTGCGGATCGTCGGTGGTAACCAGCGATTGCAGCGGTGAAACCTCGCCCACCAAATCTGCGAGCGCCACGCGACGACGAATCCCTTGCACGCGCGCGAGCCCGACCGCGAGCGCCGAGGCCGCGACCGAATCCGTCCCCGCCACCACGACGGCATACAGCTCGTCCAGCAGTGGCGCGAGGCGCTGCCCCTCATTCTCCCACGCGTTGGGAGACGGTGCTGGTAGACTCGTCACGGCACTCCCCTGAAGATCCAATAACTTTGCGCGGACGCCCGACCCGCGCGCTCCGCCTCATCGTGCGTGGCGAACGGCCCCATCACGACGCGATAGATCGTCTTACCCGCGCGTTCCGACGTGGTGATGCGCGGTGCCTGACCATCGACGCGAATCTTGGACGCCAGCGCACGTGCGTTGCTTTCGTCGAGCACCGTTGCGAACGACAAGGTATACACCGTCGCGCTGGACGTGTCGCTCACTGAGCTGTCTCGCGTGGCGAGGCTATCGCGCCGGCCAAGGGAGTCGCTTGCCTCGGAGGACGCACGCGGAGCACTGCCGCGGAACTGCACCGGCTGATCCAATCCTTTGGCGCGGGCCCGGAATCCGTTCCAGCGCAGCATATACCAGAAATCTCGCGCGCCGCCTGCAATCGAGCGGCCGTCGGCCAGCGTCCGCGGGTTGGCGATCACCACGTTCTCGCCGTGGAGTAGCGCGAGCGCTCCGTCCGGCAGCACCGCCGGCAGGTCGCCTCGCCAAGCGCTCCGCACCACGCCCTGCAGCTGGTCGCCCGCCAGGCTGATGACAAAGACCGAGTCGTGCGGACCCCGAGCCAGCAGCACTCGGCCCAGCGGGTCCATCCGAAGGTCGGTCGCCGCGGCGGGGAGCGAGATCTTGCCGCTCACACCCTGTTCGAAACGATCGATGATTCGAAGCGACGGCTGTCCTTCGAGAGCGATGAAGAGTCGGTCGCCGCTTGGCGTGTTGGCAATGGCGCGCACCGGATCGCCGACGCTGACGCTGAGCGCCGGCTTCATGTCGCGCGTACGAACTACCACGACCGATTCGTTCGCGCCGAAGTAGATCCGATCGCCGACACTGCCCGCCGTCACTGCGATGGTGCGACTCAGCGCGGCGGGGTCACCCCCAACATCGAACGACAGGCTATCGGCCACCGCGAGTCCGGGCGGACGGACTCGCCAGACGACCACACGCTTACCCATGACACCGGCGACGATCACCGAGCCATCGCCCTGCGCGTAAAGGGCAGCGGCGGGTAAGGTCGGATGCAGATTCCAATCGCCGCCGCTGGGCGTGAACCGCGTGAGGTCGCCCGAGCCGGTCAACCCGTAGATGTTTGCGCCGTCCAACGACGAGAGCGCAGTCAGGGTAACGGCACGTGACGCAGAGACCGAACCCAGCCGTAGATCGATGCGGATGGGCGCGCCACCAGAGTCCACCGCCGCGAGATACCCGTCTTCGGGACCGAAGGCGATCACACGGTCCAGGCTCGGTACCCGCGCGCTCGATCGCCAGAGCGCAGAATCGAGCGACGGATATGCATACGCGACCAAGATGCCGCCCGCACGCGGAACGCGCAGGACGACAGGGTCAGGACCAGCGGGGATACTAGGAGGGGCGCCGGCTCCAGAGGGGCGGGACGAGCGATCGGAACAGCCGTCGGCCAAACCACACGCGAGGAGCAGGAGCGCCATCGCGAGAGGCGTGCGCACAAGCATAAGCTACCCGCCAAAGCCGAGGGCAGGGAGGGGGCGCGACACGAATTCCGGTCGCATATTGAAGCCAACCTCGTCCGCCAGATGCCAACCCCCGACGCGTCCTCGATTACCGATCTGCTCGCCGCCGCGCAACTCGGCGATGTCGACGCACGGGATGCCGTCGCTCGGTTGGTGTATGCCGAGTTGCACGGGATTGCCGACGGGTACCTCAGGCGGGAGCGCGCGGACCACACGCTGCAGCCGACTGCACTGGTCAATGAGGCGTATCTGCGTCTCCTCGGTCAGGACGCGCCTTGGCAGAATCGCACGCAATTTTATGGTATCGCGGCGCAGATGATGCGACGGATTTTGGTGGACCACTCCCGTCGCACCACCGCGGCACGCCGGGATCGGGGCGTCGTCATCGCCTTGGATGACGATATCGTCACCCCGGATGCCGTCGCACCCGATGCCGCGCTCGACGTGCTTGAAGTCCACGACGCGTTGGCCCAGCTCGAGCTCCTCGATCCGCGACAGGCCCGCATTGTCGAGCTCAAGTTCTTCGTCGGATTTTCGCTGGACGAAATCGCTTCCATGCTGGGCATCTCCGCGGCGACGGTTTCGCGCGAATGGGCCATGGCACGCGCCTGGTTACAGGCGCAGCTGCGCGACG
>JBBQDB010000261.1:0-3000 GCA_038319245.1 Gemmatimonadales bacterium | reverse complement strand
CGAGCTGGTCTTCGTGGAACGACGCAATACGAAACCGATGCCGAGGACCACGGCGAAGTACAGCGCCATGACGGCATAGTCGATCCACGTAAGGTGCGTGATCGGATTGAGCTCCAAGCGGGCTCCTGAAGGGTGCCGCGTCGCGGCTGGGGCGGGAATTGATCGGGATGGCAAGGGTACCGCTCGTACACACACCTTTCAACCCTTAAATCGCCCTATCACCCACCCACGACCGCCGGTGGTCCCGAATTCAGCCCTGTTATCTGCGGTAGAGGATGTAGAGTGCGACGCCGGCGAAGAGCAGTAACACCACCAGCACCAACGCAGTTCGGCGGCGGCGTGCAACGGTCGCGATCCACGACGGCTCGTCGAGATAGTATCGACCAGGGGCCGCCTCACGAATAACCGCAAGGCGAATCAGCGCGTGCCACGCCACCCGCGTATCCACCTGCAGTTCGTCGAGCGTCCGCGCGTTGGCCGGCGATGTTGCGCGTACGAGGCGCAGCTGCTCCACCAGCTCGCGCTCCTTCTGAGCGAGAATCGCTGCGACCGCTGCTCCCATATCGTCATCCACTTGCTGAAAGATTACCGCGGCTCCCGCCAGCATTGAGGTTACGACTCGCGTAATTCGAGGGCTAGCCTTCAATGGGAGCTGTGGTACGGTCTCTCTCGCGACGCCGTCGCTCAACCGCGACAGGAAGTACGTTCTGAGACTTCGCGCCAGCCAATTCCTTCATCCGCCACCCGTCCTGCATGACCAGTCCGACCGAAGCGCGCGGAGTAGAAGCCGTATCATTTCGCGTCCTGCCCTTTCTGCTCGTGTTGTTCGTTGGCAGCGGTATCTGCGCGCTGATCTACGAAGTGGTCTGGTTTCAGCTCCTCGAGTTGGTGATCGGCTCGTCGGCGATTTCGCTGGGCGTGCTGCTCGCGACGTACATGGGAGGGATGTGCATCGGCAGTCTCGCGCTCCCACGGTTTGCGTCACGCTCCCGGCATCCGTTGCAGCTGTACGCGCTGCTGGAGTTGAGCATCGGCGTAATCGGTGTGCTCGAGCTGTTCGTCATTCCGGTGGTGGGCCGCTTGTACTCGCCGGCGGTTGGACATGGCGCGGGTGCGCTGGCGCTCCGCTGCGTCGTTGCGGCACTCTGCCTGCTGCCACCCACGGTCCTCATGGGCGCAACGTTGCCCGCGATCGCGCGTTGGGTCGAGTCGTCCCCACGCGGTATCTCGTGGCTTGGCTTCTTTTACGGCGGCAACATCGCGGGCGCCGTCCTCGGTAGCGTGCTCGCCGGTTTTTATCTGCTGCGCGTGCACGATCAGGCGGTCGCGACGTACGTCGCCGCGTCGCTCAACATCGTGGTTGCGGGACTCGCTTGGGCGATCGCCTCGCGCACCGAGTTTGGCGTCGCGACGCCTGCAGACCAAACAACAGCCCAGCGTACTGAGTCCGTCGCAACGCCGCCGCGGGGCGCACGTGATGTGTACCTCGCCATTGGCGTGTCGGGTGCGTGTGCGTTGGCGGCAGAAGTAATCTGGACTCGCCTGTTGTCGCTGACCTTCGGCGCGTCGGTCTACACGTTCAGCATGATTCTCGCCGTATTCCTCACGGGACTCGGTATCGGTAGTGCGGCGGGTGCATGGCTCGCGCGCGTCGTCGACAGTCCACGTCGCGCATTGGCGTGGTGTCAGCTGCTACTGACGCTCGCGATCGCGTGGGCTGCGGTGGTGATCTACCTCGCCCTGCCCTACTGGCCGATCAACCCGTCGCTCGCACCGAGCGCATGGTTTGCGTTGCAACTCGATTTGACGCGCGCGGCGCTCGCCATCCTGCCGGCCGCATGTTTGTGGGGCGCGAGTTTTCCATTCGCGCTTGCCGCGGTGGCGACACCAGGCGCGGACACGGCACGCTTGGTGGGGCGTGTGTATGCTGCGAATACGATCGGGTCGATTATTGGCGCGATTGTCTGCAGCCTCGTGCTCGTCCCCATGCTCGGCACGCAAGACGCGCAGCGCGTGCTGATCGCCGGTGCGGCGACGGCTGCGGTGCTCGTTCTGCTGGCATCGCGAACCACTGCAACCGTGCATGCCAACGGGAATGCGCATGTGGGTGTGAAGGCTGATGCGTCTCTCACGTCAGCGGCGTCGGTATCCACGTCGCGATTCGCGTTGGTCCTCGCGCCAGTACTTGGCGTGATGCTCATCGCGACGTTACCGGCACTGCCTGGCATTCTCGTCGCCCATGGCCGCTATGCCGTAACCTGGATCGGCAAAACCGACATTCTGTACGTCGGTGAAGGGATGAACAGCTCGGTCGCCGTGACCCGCGTTCACAGCAGCGGCGCCACGCAATTTCATGTCGCGGGCAAGGTCGAAGCGTCGAGCCTCCCGCAGGATATGCGCTTACAAAAGATGTTGGCGCACTTGCCGGCGCTCGTGCATCCGAATCCGCAGTCCGTGCTCGTGGTTGGCTTCGGCGCGGGCGTGACTGCGGGCTCGTTCCTGCCATATCCGTCGGTGAAACGGCTGGTTATCTGCGAGATGGAACCGCTGGTGCCCAAGGTCGTGTCGACGTGGTTCAGCAAGGAAAACAACAACGTTGCCACCGATCCGCGCACACAGATCTACTTCGACGATGCGCGCAGCTATGTGACCACGAGCGATGAAACGTTCGACGTCATCACGTCGGATCCGATCAATCCATGGGTCAAGGGCGCGGCGAGTCTGTATACACGTGAGTATTTCGAGGCCGTGAAGGCGCATCTCAAGCCGGGCGGCGTCGTCACGCAGTGGGTGCCGCTATACGAAAGCACGCTCGACGCGGTGCGCAGCGAACTTGCCACGTTTTTCGAGGTGTTTCCCGAAGGCACGGTTTGGGCGAACAACATCGATGGACGCGGTTACGATATCGTACTGCTGGGACAAAGCGGTGCAACGAAAATCGACATCAACGCGATGGAAGCGCGATTCGCTGACGCGGGCTATCGGAACGTTGGTGCATCG
>JBBQDB010000260.1:0-3013 GCA_038319245.1 Gemmatimonadales bacterium | reverse complement strand
CGCCACTTCGTGCGTTGGCAGCAGCCGACGTAACGACTCTTCGCGGCCCAGCAGCAGCAGGCCGGCTACGCGCAGGCGATCGACGGTGTCGCGCCCTTCGCCAAGTCCGAGTGCCTTCACCAACGAGACATCGCTGAGCGTAAGCAGCGCTGCGTCCGCGCGGGCACCATTGCGCGTGATCGTTTGCCGCAGGCGCTCGAACTCCAGCGGATCGAGATCCTCCCACGTGGCGTCGGCCACAACCATCGCTGAGAAGTCGAGCGCACCACGACTCGATTCCCGCGATTGCATTTCGTGCGGATAGAAGGGCAGACACTGCGGCCTGCCGTGCACATCAAGCAGCCGATGCTTGTACACGCCACGATTGGTGGCCGTGATCGGACGCCCTTCGGGAACACGGATGACGACCACCTGATGCCCGTCGATGGGAACCACAGCGCATTCCACCGGGCAGCTCGGCTGTGTCGAATTGCCGACGACGGCCTCCACGCGACGGATATCGGTATACGAGCCATGCCGAGGCTGCGCGCCGGTAACGGAACCGTCGTCTTCTACGCCAATGAGCAGCACGCCACCGCGCGCGTTGGCCATGCACGCGACCGCTTCCACGAGATCGGTGTCGTTAAGACGTTCGTGCGATTCGCCCTTGAACTCGACGGTGAGTAGTTCGCCGCCAGCTGCCCACGCGCGTACTTCGTCAGCTGTGACGATCACGCGATCGCTTCCTCTGCCGTTTGCGGTGCGTTCTCCTCAAACATCATGTTCACCGCCGCGTCCAGCGTGGCCGTGAACTCCGCTTCCATCGCATAGACATCCGTGAACTCCGCGACTGCCCATCGTCCGAATTGTCCATCGTTGTTCACCGCGGGCACCCAATACTGGCGCATGGTGTTGGCCTTTTCTTTCGCGTTTTCGCCGCGGCGACCCTTGATCTCGACTACCAGATGCAACGGGTCGAGCACGCCACCATTGCCGCGCCCCTTCTTGGGCATCTTCGCGGCGACGTGCGACCAAGGCTCTCCAAGCACTGGCCCTTCGGCGTGGGGAATGCTGTCGGTAACAGGAACGCGCAGCAGTTGCACGATTCCGTATTCAATCGCGTGCATCAACGAGAAGTGCCTCATCGTTCACGGAAAAGGCGTTCCTTCCTTGTAGCCCGATCCGCCTCATTGTTCGCGTCCCTCACCACCAACACTCGGTTCACGGAATCGACTTCGCCACAAACGCGGGGTCGATGTTAGCCGACAACCCCATATCCGACACGACCACCGTACCCGCCACTGTCTTGTCGAAGACAAGTCGTATCGTCTTAAGCTGCGTCGGATCAAACGTCGGCGTTGATTTCACAAATTCACCGACCGGCAGAACGAACGTCTGCTGCACCAACTCGAAGATCGTCGCGAAGCGTTGCTCGTCGCGTCCCTCACGTCGATAGATCTTGGTCTCGAGCGGCCGACGTACCGTGCCGAAATGATTGAGCGGCAACTTCGCGGTATGCCCGGCGGCATCGACCAGTTCCACCGAAAGCTCAATCGGCGTAGAATCGGCAACTTCCTTTTTCTTCGTCGGCTTGGGCTCCGCCTTCGCTTTCGCCTTGGCGATCGAATCGGTGCGCGCCTTCCACGCCTTCGACGTGTCGGCCTTGGTGGTGTCCTTGGGACCGGGGCGTGGGCCCGGCTTCTCCTTTGTTGCTGCGAGCGAGAGATAGATCGCACTTCCCGCGCTGGGCTGATACGCGCTGCGTAATGAATCGGAGATCGTGATCGAATACGACGCCGACTTGCCAAGCTTCGTGGTGTCCTTGCCGGCGCTGCGATTGTTCCAACCCAGCCACACAGCGTTGTGCCGTTGATCGTCACCGCGCGAGCGATACGGTAGCGTCGCCTCTTTCCATGTGCCGAGCGAGTCGCCCTCCAACTCGACACCCTTCACCGTGCCACTCGTGACATCGATGTCCTCATCGTACTCGGCCAGCGGCTTGTAGCCACTCTCCTGGAATCGCGTGATGTACATCGTTTTGGGAAACCATGCGCCGGCCGTGCGGTGATCGCGAAACATCGGCAGGTAGTCTTTGTTGCCGTGCAACGTCGCCTCGAGAAAACCGGAGATGACGAGTTTACCGAACCGACGTTGTTCTTCAGGCGCAATCAGCGTGCGCAAATCGAGCGAACGTCCGCTGCGCGGCCCATTGTCCTTGTTGTTCCAGACAGTGTTCCACTGCCCATGATTCGCACGGTACATGTAAAACGCCGCTTTGAAGTAGGGCTTGCCGTCGGTGAACTTGAGACGCTCGAATTGCCGCAGTCCGGTAAAGGTCGACACATCGCCGTCATGCGAACCATGTACGACGAGATAGTTCACATTCTCGAGCGGCGTGAACTGTCCGGCCGCCTTGTACTGTCCATCGACCGGTGCAATCGAAACAATGGCCTTGATGTTGAAGTTGAAGCCGAACTTCTGCTTCGCGTCGTCGGGATAGTATTTGAGCTTGTTGAACGTCGCCGCCAATGGTGCCGCTTCTCCACCGCGCGAGTGCCCCATGAGCGCGATGCTGTTCATGTCCACCTTGTGCGACAACGGACCGGCACTCGAGTCGTTCCAGCGTTTGAACTCCTGCAGATGCTTGAGCAGCATCCACGCACGCGCGTCGTTCTCGCCCTGCAAGCCGTTGATGAAATTCTCATCGATCGACGCCAGGATGAATCCGCGTGACGCGAGGAGCTCCCCGAGATAGCCGTAGCCGGGATCGGAAAAATCTTCAGGACTGTGGTTGCCATGCACCACCAGCACGAGTGGAAATGGACCCGGCCCTTCAGGATACCAGACGCGCGCATTGAGCGGGACTTTTTTCATGTCGAAGCCCCAGAACTTCTTGCGATCGCCTACCTGCGTGGGCCCGACAGTGGCAAACGGCGAAACGTCCACTGGCTTCGTTTTCATCGTCACCGAATCGCGAAATTCTGCGCGCTGCTTGTCGTTGCCGCGGCCGTAGTACAGGCGCAGCACCTTCAAT
>JBBQDB010000259.1:0-3043 GCA_038319245.1 Gemmatimonadales bacterium | reverse complement strand
CGCATCAAACCGTGAGCACGTGTCTTCGACGTCTGCAAACCAGTGCATCGCCGTTGCGATCGTTGCATCGCATTCCGTTCGCTCGGCCTCACTCGCGCAGTGACCAACGAGTTGGATGGTGACGACAGTGCTCATCGCCGCCATCGACTGCACGAACGATGCGCTCACTTCGCCTTGAGCAGCGCGTCTACCTCGGCGTAGTAAAACGCATTGCTGCTTTGCGTCGCACCAGAGACGTAGTCAACGTCGGGCGACTGACGCGAGGTGACTTGGCTCGGCAGCTTCGAAATCCAGGAGCAGGAGTAGCGCGTCAGGCACTGCGCGATGCGCGCCGATGTAATGCGTCCACCCTGAATTTCGACTTCGGCTTGAATATCACCGTGACGCGACGTGCCCCAACCGTAGTACACGCCATCTGCGTAGCCTACGCGTTTCTTCTCGACTGGCGCTGGCGCCGATTCAACCGCTGGTGCTGGCGTACGTGCAGGCGCATCCTCGGCGACCGCTGCTGCGGCCGCGACCACGCTCGTCGTCGCTGACGTTGACGACGCGGTGTCTGTCGTTCTCTGTATGGCGATTGCTTGAGTCGGGACAGTCTTTGTCGCGGAGGTAGTAGCGACGGCGGCTGGCGTGACGTTCGCGACTCGTGTTGGTGTTGCCGCATCGTGCGACGGTGCCGCTGCTCCAGCAGTTCGCCGTGGCATGGGCGCACTATCGCGAACCGTCGCGGCACTTGTTGCGCGCACAGACGGTGCAGTGACGCTTTCGGCACTCACGCCGTCGATACTCACGCTCTCGGCACTCGCGCCCCCAGCGCGTGTCGGCGCGCTACCGGACGACGCCGGACGTCGAACATTGCTTTCGTCAGCAAACCGCGCTGCCGCCTCGCGTGTTTTGGCAAAGCCCGTCGCATACACGGCCAATACCGCCGCCGAACCGAGCGCGACGAGATTGTTCGTGGTTTGCTTGCTCTGTTTGCTGGAGCGAGGTGCGCCGGACATGAGTCGGATTCGTGAACGAGGCGAAGAAGGCGAACGGGATGTGCGGGTGCACCTGAGCGAGAACAATCGTACTGACGGATCAGGCGAACTCGAATCGCTTGAGTGCTACCCCACAGTTACGGTACCGATGTGGGATTCGTTGCGAGCGGTTTCGTCAGCCGATACAGGACTTCCTGCCCCTCGTAATACGACTGGATACGCAAACGCTCGTCACGACCGCGTGCACGCGCGTCCACCGTCGGGTCCATGAACAGCCACGACACTCTTGCCGGCGGGATTGGCGACCAGCGCCTTCATCTCCTTCGCCATGGCTGGCGTTTCGAGCGCAGCGGTTTGGGTAAAGAACGACTTCGTCACCTCGCTGACCTGCACCGGAAAACTGTAGCGCCCGACTTTGGACAGTGCATCGGCCAGCGACGGAATGGCATTGTCGCTGCGGGGCACCGACGAATGGCCACCATGATTGGTGACGAGCCAATTCACACCCTTTCGATGAACTTGAGTGTTTCGAGTTCTGGCGACCAATCGGCCGTGACGCTGGTGTTGATCTCGATGATTTCCTTGTACGCGTCACGCGCAATCTGCTGCGCGGGCGTGAGCTTCCCCGGCGTGTAGATGGGCGACTTTGGCGCCTGTGCGTGCGCGGCGGTCGCGACACCGAGCAGCAGGCGGACATGGATATCGCGCGGCGAGAAATGGTGCGGGTCATGACGCGGTCGGGCTCGGGGTGCATGGCGCGGACTCAGCGAGAACATGCATGCGAGCGCGCCGTTCAGTCAAAGCAACCACAACAAACGGCGGGCCGCGAACTCCGCGGAAACGCACGAATCGGTTCGGATCACATTTGGTGATTTTCGCGTAGCATTGCGGCTCGCAGTCTGTTCTGGAATTGCGCGGCATTCGGTTGGCGCGCCATTGTGCCATGTGTATCACTTTCCCGACGACCGTATCGCATCGTTCCGGCAATACACCGATACGGCGCAGTGGGCCGCGTTGATGCCGTTGTGACGAGGCTAGATCGCCTTGAACTCGTCGAACGGCTGACGGCAGCTGTTGCAGACGTGAATCGCCTTGCACGCCGTGCTTCCGAACTCGCTCTGCAACCGCGTGTCGCTTGAGCCACAGAACGGACAGGCAACCGGATCACGGCGACGCGTGAGGGTGATTAACCCTCCCTGTTCGGCACGCCCCGGTGGCGCAATGCCGTACGCGCGGAGCTTCTCGCGCGCTTCGGGCCCGATCCAGTCTGTCGTCCACGCCGGCGCATAGACCGTGTCGACCGCGACATCTGTGGCACCGGCAGCCAGGAGCGCGCTTCGGATATCCGCCTCAATCTCACGCATGGCAGGGCAGCCGGAATACGTGGGCGTGACCACAACGCGCACGCGAACCTGCGCGCCGTCGCGCGTGACTGACGCATCGCGAATAATCCCTAAGTCCACCACGCTGATGACAGGTACCTCGGGGTCCATGACGGTCGTCAGCACCGTCATGACATCGTCACGCGACGTGAGCGGCCGCTGAGCAAGCGGCGACGGCGAGGTGACCGTGTTCACCACGTCGCCCCCGGATGTGACCGCGCAACGATCTGCATCTCGGCCAGCATATGCCCGAGCGCTTCCGTGTGTCGACAGGTGCGCCCACCACGCCGCATCGCAACGTTAGACGGCAATGTCAGCGTCGCACGCGAAACGACGTCCGATACCATCGCGTGCCAGCGCGACTGAATCGCATCGTGATCGACGACGATGCCGTGTGATACCGCAACCGCGTCGTCGACCGCGTCATGGTCGAACAGCTCGCCCGTATAGCGAAAGAGTTCGTTGAGCGATGTTTGTACGCGCGTGTGGCTTTCTGCTGTACCATCTCCCAGCCGCTCGACCCAACTGCTGCTGTGGCGCTGATGATACTTGTCTTCCTTGAGACACTTGGCCGCGATCGCGGCGAGCGTCTCGTGCTTGCACTGCGCAAGCGCATCCCACAGCAGCACGCTGTATGCATCGAACAGGAATTGCCGAACGATCGTGAAGCCAAAATCGCCG
>JBBQDB010000258.1:0-3044 GCA_038319245.1 Gemmatimonadales bacterium | reverse complement strand
TCGCGCCATGTTCCACCGCCGACGATACGGAGCGGCATGCGTTGCGCGCGCGCGTCTGCGACCTGATCGATGAGCGACGCGGTAGAAGAATCTACGGCGTTAAATGCGTGCGTCGTCACGCGCGTGCGTGCGGCAGTGCGTGCCACTCGCGACAGGAGTGGATAGGCACAACCTTACCCGGATTCGCGCGACGCTCGGGATCGAAGGCATCACGCACCGCGCACATCATCGAGAGCGACGCCTCGTCGAACAGCTTCTCCATGTATGGCAGCTTGTCGAGGCCGACGCCATGCTCGCCCGTGATGGTCCCGCCTGCGTCGATACACGCGACCATGATTTCAGACATCGCGGCGTGCACGCGCGCTGATTCGTCTGGGTCGGACGCGTCATACGGAATGTTCGGATGCAAGTTGCCGTCACCCGCATGAAAGACGTTGCACACTTTGACGCGATGTCGTTCGGCGATCTCGTGAATGGTGGCGAGAATCTCTGGCAAGCGCGTGCGTGGCACGACGGCGTCCTGCACAACGAGTGACGGCGCGATACGCCCCATCGCCCCGAATGCTTTCTTGCGTCCCTGCCACAGTCGCGTGCGCGCTTCTTCCGTTGCGGCGATCCGTACGTCGCGCGCACCGCTCTCACGACAGCAGCGTTCGATGGTCTGTACGTCGTCCAAGAGTCCCGCCGAAAGCCCATCGACTTCACAGAGCAGAACGGCCGCGGCATCGGTCGGGTAACCGGCGGCGTAGATCGAGGCTTCGACGGCGTTGATCGTTGCCTGGTCCATCATCTCGAGCGCGGCCGGTACGATGCCGGTGGCGATGATGCGAGAGACGGCGCGCGCTGCACTGTCTACGCTTGAAAAGTCAGCCAAAATCGTGCGCACCGCCTGCGGCAGCGGCACGAGACGGATCCAGACGCCGGTGGCCACGCCGAAGCACCCTTCGGAGCCGATGAAGACGCCGAGCAGGTCGTAGCCATCCGTCTCACCGTATGGGTCACCGAGCCGCATCGTGTCGCCGTTAGGTAGGACGACATCGAGGGCGACGACGTGATTGAGCGTCACACCATACTTGAGGCAATGCGGGCCACCGGCATTTTCGGCTACGTTGCCGCCAATGGTGCACACCGTCTGGCTCGACGGATCGGGCGCGTATTGCAAACCCAGCGGGGCGACGGCGCGTGAGAGTTTGGCGTTCACCACGCCCGGTTCGACATAGGCGACGCGATTTGCTGCGTCAATTTCGACGATACGCGTCAGTCGATTGAGTCCGAGAACGATGGTGCCATCGGCAAGCGAGCCCCCCGAAAGCCCTGTCCCCGCACCCCTCGGCACGAACGGCGCGCCCGCGGCAGATAGTGCGCGAACGACATGCACGACCTCATCTCGTGTCCCAGGAAAGACAGCCAGTGACGGTTGCGCACGATAGCCAGGCAGGCCGTCTGCATCGTACGCGACGAGCTCCGCGCCGCGCCGCTTGACCCACCGCGCACCGACGATGCCGTCGAGCGTCGCGGCCAACGCCGCGAGCTGCGACGGTGCGAACGACGCGGGCGGCATTGTCGCGGACGCGATAACGGCGTTTGAGGTTTCCGCGAGCACATCCGTCACCGAGTTACGCCTCCGGTACGATGGACTGCAGCATGCTGCGCAGTGCGGAGAACTCGAATGGCTTTTGCAGGACATGGGCATGCGAGGCGAGCACGCCGCCGCCACTCGCATCGTCGACCGTATCGCCGGTGCTGAAGATGAATCGTTCGATCAGCGCCGGCTCTTCCTGCTGCAGCATTGCGTGCAGCTCGATCCCGGAAAGTTTGGGGAGATGGAGGTCGCACACAACGACGTCCAGGCGCTCCGCATCGTGCGTGCGTGCCTCGCGTATGATCGCGAGCGCTTGCTCGCCGTCCTCTGCCAGCACAACCGTCCAACCCTGTCGCGTAAACCATCGCTGTAGGGCGACGCGGATGCCGGATTCGTCATCGATGATCAACACTCGTGGCACTGACACTCCCGGCTGCGACAATGGGCGCATGCCAGTCGGCACACGCCCATTGCAGGATAATCACAGCGTCAGGCGTGGCGCACCACTCGCGCCACACTCGCTCGCTTGCCGATCGGTCAGGCCGCGCCCCAGAAGCCGGCCAACGCGTGCCCATCGGGCGACTCGCGGAGCTTCTCAAACGCGCGCTCGCGGATCTGACGGATTCGCTCGCGGGTGACGCCCATCAGGGCACCGATCCGCTCGAGGGTCATGGCTTCTGCCCCCTCGTCGAGGCCGTAGTACAGATACAGAATCTTGCGTTCGCGCGGTGTGAGATACTTCCGGAATACGCGATCGATGAACTCGCGCATCAGGCGGAAGTCGGTCCCTTCTTCGATGTCGACGTTGGTTTCGCCGGCAAAGCGCTCGCCCAAGGTTGAGGCTTCACGATCCTGCCGATCAATCGGCGCATCGAGCGAAACTTCCGTGCACGAGATCTGGCGGGCTGAGCGGACCTGCTCGAGCGGTTCGGCCAGACATTTCGAGATCTCCTCGTCGGTGGGCTCACGATTGAGCACCTGATTGAGAATCATCTCCGCACGGGCCATCCGGATCAGCTGCGAATTCTGGTTGAGCGGGATCCGGACGCTGCGGGTCTGTTCAGCGAGCGCCTTGAGCACGGCCTGACGCACCCACCACACGGCGTACGAAATGAATTTTACGCCCTGGTCTGGATCGAACTTCCGCACGGCCTTGAGCAGCCCTTCGTTGCCGATGGCAACGAGCTCGCTGAGGTCGAGGCCATGACCCTGATACTTCTTGACGTAGGAGATGACGAATCGAAGGTTCGCCGTCACCAAGCGTTCGGCGGCTGCCTCGTCACCCTTCTGCGCCAACCTGGCCAGACGTCGCTCTTCATTGACGTCGGTGATCAGGGGCAGCTTTTGGATGTCGTGCAGGTACTGATCGAACGCGGTGGAGGGGGAGGAGCGAAAAAAGCCACGTGAGGAGCGGGCTTCGGATCTGCTTGCGGTCGCTGACTGCATACTCTCCCTCGCCTTA
>JBBQDB010000257.1:0-3063 GCA_038319245.1 Gemmatimonadales bacterium | reverse complement strand
GAGCAACGACAACACAGCGTCGTCCACGCTCGCGCTGTCAGGTCCGGCAACGGTGACAAATACGCCCCTCCGCTCGCCATCCCAGCTCCACGTGGCAAGTGCTTTGGCGATGCCTGCGTAGCCGCGTGCGAAATCTTCGTAGTCCTGCAGTGACACGACACGGTCCAGCGTGAGCACGGTAATCGGCGCGTTCTCGCGCGCGCCATCGCATGGCTCACCGTTGTCACCACCGGATGCGGGCTGCGGATTGACCGCGCTCTTGAGTCCCAACGGTCGCGTGAGCAGCGTCGTCAATTGACCGTTGCGCACATTGCCTCCCACGCCCGAGCCCTTTCGATAGACGGCGCGCACATTCTCCTGCCCGCTGGGCAAACGTGCACCGTGGACGCCATCGCCAAATTGCGCGACCGTGTTTCCGCTATCGTCGGTGCGCGTGATGTACACGCGATCGTTGGGGAGGCGACCGTAGAACGACGGTACCTCGCTCCAGAGCACGTCGTTGACGCGCAGCGCAAGCGTCGACACGGTGCCGGTTGGTGAAGTGGCGTTTCGCACAAAGGTCAGCGGCGATTGCCGCAGCGGTAGCCGTTGGTACGGTCGCGCCGCGTCGCCACCGCCCATCACCTCGGCGACGGTCTCACCGTGGGTTGCGTAAGCGACGTTGCCGAAGATCGTCATCGAGTCGAGCAAATAGCTATTCGTAAGCGCGCTCGCGAAGACGAGTGTACTCACGCCGCCCGCGGTCTCAGTGTGATCGAGCATGATTGACTCGGAAACTTGCAGGCCATCAGACGCGCGGCGTCCAGCAATGAGCAACGTACGACCGTTCGGCAGCGCTCCGATGTCGCGATCGAGTGACAGTGCGCTCACAACGCCGGTGATCGGCGGATCGATCGGTGCTTCGGCGAGCTGTAGTTGCTCGCTGCCCGCATACACCGCTGTGCTTCGCAACGAACCGTCGAAGGTTGAGAGACTCTCTCCTGACAACGTGATGCGCGTCGTCTTGCTACTCAGCCCGAATTGCGCTCGCGAGGACGTGACCGCACTTGCAACGCGATAGAGTTCAACCGCCTCCGGGATGGCGAGCACCAACCAGCTCCCCTCGATGACGCTGGGATACACGAGGTCGAGATCGACCGTCGCCACGCCAAAGCTTGCCAAGTCGATCCCAACGTCAACTCTGGCACCAGGCGATTTTGTAATGACGAGGAATCCTCCCTGCGACGTCGTAAAGTTTGGCCACTCTTGTTTCTGCTGCTCAGTAAGGTCGGCGGTGGTATTGAGGTAGTTCTTTTTGAAATCGATCGACATCGCGCGCCACTCGGGCGCGTTGTAGCCGAAGACCGACGCATGCGTGCGTAACGCGTATGCTTTCGGAGCCGACGATACCGCAAGTCCAGCATCAACGGTTCCGAGCCGAGCACCGAGCGTGACATGCGTTTGGTTCGCGACGAAGTCGATCGACACGCTGGATATGCGCCTCGCGTCCCAATGTTCGTCACCGTTACTGGATTCCCGCTCTGGCCCAACGAGCAAAATGACGTCGCCGACCTTGAGATCGTTTGCAGTGCCGGCGAGCCAGAGCCCATTCGACATCGCCGCCGGAGACTGGGGAACGGTGCGACGAGGTTTCATGGCGTTCCACTCGACGCGAGCCTCGATCTTCTCGATTGTCTCAAACGTTTGCGGCTGCTCGTTGTGACCGGGAACGCTTTGCACTTTGACGCCCACATCCACCGTGGCGACACCTGGCGCGCCGATCGCATCATCGACGGTGAACGCAATGAGTGTACTCGCAGCAACTCCCGGCTTGAGTTCGTAGCCGATAAGGCGAGCAAGCTCCAGGACAGACACGCGTTCCGTCGCCGTACGCAGATACGATTCGTTGGCGATGCGTTCCTGATAGAACGTGAGCACGTCGCCGACCATCGACACTGCGTCGAGTAACGCGATGACAAAATCATCATCGGCACGCGTTGTCAGGCTGGCCAATTGCGGATGAGTACTGCCAGATAGCGCGGCGAGCAGCGACTTTTTGAAGTCGTACCACGTGCCGCTTCGATATGCGATAGCCGATAGTCCGGGACGGTTAAACACGACGCCGGGTGTGCTGGGTCCGATGCCGGCGCAGCAGCCGCAATCGTCGAGATTGCGCAATGTAGGGTCGAGCGGTGTCGTCGTCATTTTCCACCTGCGACGTCAAGTCGGAAGACTCCACGATCAGGGAAGCTCGCGCTGCTCTCAAGGCGTGCGATTTCCAGCCGCCCGAAGGTGAGCACCCCGTCGAGCAATGGCTGCAGGCTGGGCCTGCCCTGTCGCTGAAACACGGTGATCTTCACGGAATCCACCCCATCGACGGCGTATGCTGCTGCGTACAGCACCGATAGGTAGATCGGTTGGCCGAATGTGAAGTTGTCCTGATGGAAGACGCCCTTCCTGCCAGCAGAAAGGACGCGTGCGCTGAAAACATCGAGCAGCGCGCGCTTCACGTCCGCCCGGAAGTAGTCGCGCTTCGCACACACCTGCATCGTGATCTCGACCGGCACGAAGCGCGGCGTATCGATCTCCATATCGTGGCCCGCCATGCGATATGGCTCGAGCTGTACGGGAAGCATGGGATCGAACGGCGCCTCCGGATTCTTGCTCGCGAATGGGTCGACAGTCACGAATACCGTGCGCCAGCTTCCTGTCCATCGAAATGTTGCCGCAGCGTGCTGCACCTGTGGATGACGCTCGGCCACGCTCGCGTAGTCATTGGCCGTCACCGCACGCTCCTGTGAACGAAAGGCAACGGGCGCAAATCGCCGAACGTCTTCGACCGTTTCGAGATCGACGCCACCTACGGCAGCCATCGGGTTCCGCACGTGAGCGATACCGGCAGTGACAGTCGTCGCCACGTGTGCAATCGAGTCAGCCCCCACGTTGCCGCGCGTCCCATTCCCTACTCGATAGTAGGCAGTGAATCTCGTCCCCGAAATCGGTCGCAAGCCGTTGGTGCCGTCACCAAAGCGCAATTGCGCCGCTCCGTCGCTCTCGACTTCAGCCACGAAGTCACGTGCGCTT
>JBBQDB010000256.1:0-3128 GCA_038319245.1 Gemmatimonadales bacterium | reverse complement strand
AAGGGGGATTCGGCATATCGCTTTGACTGGGACGCGCCGCTCACCGCGTCATCACACACGGCAGGCACCGTCTACATCGGTGGCAATCGCCTCTTTATTTCGCACGACTACGGCAGCACGTGGACGGCGACCAAAGACCTGACGCGCTCGGTCAATCGTGACACGCTGCTGTTGATGGGAACGAAGGACAAGGATATCAAGCTGTCCCGCAACGACGGCGAGACGACGTTCAGTGAAATCACCACGTTCTCGGAATCAGCGCTCGATGCGAAAGTGCTGTGGGTTGGCACCGACGACGGTAACGTGCAGGTCTCGATCGATGGCGGTGCGACGTGGCGTGAGACGAGCGCGGCGATCCCCGGAGTCCAGAGTGGCACGTACGTCGGGCGCGTAATCGCATCGAGAACCACGCGTGGTACGGCGTATGTCTCCTTCGACGCACATCGCTCCGGAGACTTTGCACCATACATTGCGCGTACGACCGATTTCGGTAAAACGTGGAAGTTGATTACGAGCGGATTGCCGATGGATGCCTCAGTGCGCAGCATCGTCGAGTATCCGGGTAAGGGCAACGTGCTCTTCGCCGGCACAGAACGCTATCTCTTTGTCAGCCACGACAGCGGCACCACGTGGACGCGACTTGCCGCCAATCTGCCGACGACGCGCTACGATGATCTGCTGATTCATCCGCGCACGCACGACCTGATTCTCGCCACGCATGGCCGCAGTATCTGGATTCTCGATGATGCGTTGCCGATCGCTGAGTGGTCGAGCACGATCGCTGCGAAGAAGTCGCACCTGTTCGCCGTGCCGCGGGCGACGCTGATGCTCTATTGGGAAGACATCTCGAATACGGCGCATGGCATGTATACCGGCGAGAATCCGGCCGACGGTGCCACGTTCACGTATTCACTGGGCGTACCCGCGCAGAAAGTGCGACTGATCGTGCGCAATGCGGCCGGCGCGATCGTTCGCGAAGTGTCGGGTGCAACGTCGAGCGGTATGCTGCAGCGTGTGGTGTGGGATCTGCGACATACGCCGCCACCAACGATTGCCGGTGGGCGCGGCGGCGGCGGCGGTGAGGAAGGCGGCGGGCCACCAGCGGAAGGAGCGGGTGGTCGCGGCGACGCAGTCGTACAGTTACCGATTCCGTTGCACGACATCGGCGTCCGCGGCGTGTACGTCTCGCCCGGTAGCTACAAGGTCACGCTCGATGTCGATGGTGACACGACCTCGCGAACGTTTACCGTGCGAGACGATCCGATGTCACGCATGACAGTCGTGCAGCACAAGGCGCGTGAATCGTTTCTGGTGGAAGTACAGGCGCTGCAGATTCGCAGTGAAGCCGTCGCCGCACTCGTGCGTGCCAAGCGACTCGCCGCGACGGGTACAGAGGCGACTCGACTTCAGGCACTCGAGCGCCGGTTAACGGGAGGGCGCGATGTGCCGCGCGGCAAACTTGGCGGATTAGCCAGCGACTTCAATGGGAGCGGCGCTGAGCAGGGAAGCATGTCCGCACCAACGGGTCAGCAGCGTCGGGTGCTGGCCGAGGCGAAGGCGGAGATTCTCGCCGTCGAGAAGGAGTCCGGCGTCGCGATATCGCCGAGTGCTGCAACGTCACGTTAGGTCGTGCGGCGGCGGACGGGCACCGTGCTGTCCGCCGCCTTAAAGTGCTCGACCTACGCGTTCGCCACGTTCTCGACGTACTTCTTGATGTTCACGAGCTGCGACGTCCACCCCTTGCCGTTCATCTCGAAGGCCACGGTGCGGCGCGACGCCGGGATGCCGTCGAATCCAGACTCGACGACGCGGAGCAACGTGCCAGCCGTCGGCGTACCGACGTCGACCTCGTCGAGGGTGAACTCAATCAGCGTCCGCGGCTCACCGGAGTAGTCTACGTTCGGATCGAGCGCGAATGGGCGCCACTGGAACGAGAACCGGTGCTGGGGTTCGATCTGCTGAATGATGAATTCGAACGGCACGTCAGCGTACTTCGGATTGGTCATGCGCCCAAACAGCGTCGCGCCGGGTGTGAAGGCGCTTTCGAATGTGATACCAAACCATTTGCCGAACTCCTGCGCGTCGGTCAACGCTCGCCACACGCGGGCGCGTGGGCTGTCGAGGCGAAGTTCGCGCTCAATACGGTCGGTTGGGGAAGGTATGGCGGCTGCGGTCATGAGAGTCACTCCTTGTCGGGATGGCGTAACAGCGCTTCGAGGGCGGACAGACGGGTGTTCCACAGTCGTTCGTACGAGCGGAGCCAATCGTCGGCCTGGGCGAGTGGCTGCGGGACGAGCTGGCAGTAGTGCGTGCGTCCGCGCACCGTGCGTTGCACCAGCCCCGCCTGTTCGAGGGTCTTGATGTGCTTCGATGCCGCTGCCAGCGACATCTCCAGCGGCTCAGCGAGCTCACCGACGGTGTGCTCCTGCCGCGCGAGTCGCCGGAGCATGGCCCGTCGCGTGGGATCGCCCAACGCGCGGAAAACCAGATCGAGTTGCCGTGAACGTTCAACCATGTTGTTGAATATTAAGTTCGGACTGCAATTGTCAACCCTTTGGTTGAATGAACGATTCGCGGCGCCCTCTCCCCACCCTCGCAGCGGGCACCAACCTTCCACTATGCTTCGTGGTCAGCAGGTTACTCGTCAGCACCGTGCCCGGATCACTCTTCGGGCGCGCGGTCTGGGTCCTCCGTGGCGTCCTCGTGAACCTTCAGGATCTCTACCTCCAGTACCAGCCGATACTGCGCCCCATCCTCCGCGTTGGGCCCGTACTCGGCGGCGTCGCAATGCTCGCGTGGCGCGTGCGCGAAACGCGCGTGCCCGTGACGCGAAAGGCGATCGTCATCCCCCCTGCGGCGATGAGCACTGGTTTCGGAATGTTCGTCGTCCCTATGACGCGTATTCCGTGGTCGTGGGCGGTACTCGCGTTGCTGGTCGGACTCTTCCTGCTCTCGTGGCCCCTCGTACGATCCTCTCGGCTCGAGCTTCGCGATGGCGTCGTGTATATGACACGCTCACGTGCATTCCTGGCCATTTTGCTGGTGATTCTCGCGGTGCGCCTCGCATTGCACGATCTGATCGGACATCTCATCTCGCCACTGCAAACGGCAGCGGTCTTCTACCTGCT
>JBBQDB010000255.1:0-3264 GCA_038319245.1 Gemmatimonadales bacterium | reverse complement strand
ACCAGCGCGAGCGCGGTATAGCCGCCCATCGAATGTCCAATGACCGCGATTCGCGCGTCGTCTACTATTGCGCCCAACAATGGGTCGGACAACACAGCGTCGATCGCCAGCGAAAGGTGTCGTGGTCGATCAAGTGCGGCGAGATCCGTGTTTGACTGCGAGCGGTCATTTCGGTTATCGCCCGGATGCTCGGGGCAAATAACAACGCACCCATGTGCGGCAAGATCGGTGCTGATCGATCGATACAGCAAATGGGAACCGCCGCCGCCATGTGAAATCACACAGAGCGGATAGCGGCCTGCGGTCGGTGGCGCGTCTCGAGTGGCGTCGAAATCATAGGGGCCAATCGTTGTGCCTGTCGACGCGTGATCGACTGGGTATTGCACGATTGCCGGAAATGACGACGACATGGCGTCGTCGCGAACGTCGATTTGTCGAATGCCAACGTGCACGGGCCGCTTGTGAAGGGTGCTAGGGCGGTCAAACAACCGCGGCGCGAGCCTCGCACATCAGCGCACGCGCGATCTCGCACGACAACGACGCTACGCGCTGCCACACTGGTCGGCAATCGTGCCGCGGCCGATATTCGCCCCATGAACCTGCGCCTTATCCGCTCCTCGTCGGGCGAATCGTTCGACCTCCCACCAAACGTCGATCTGATCATCGGTCGCGACGACAGCGCGGACATCGTCATTCCCGACGCGGTGGTCTCGCGCCGCCACGCGTCCGTGCGACAGGAGGCCGACGGCATCATCGTCACCGACCTCGGGTCGTCGCTCGGTATGTCAGTCAACGGCGAGAAGTGTCGCCACGGCCGACTCGTTGCCGGCGATACGCTCACGCTCGCGTCGATCGACTTTCGCGTCGAGACGACAACGCCGACGCCGACGCCGACGCCGACGCCGACGAACGAACAGACAAACGCACAGACAAACGCGCAGACAAACCCGCCCGCCGCGTTACCTCCCCGGTCGGCCGGTCAGACGATTCTTCGTCCCGTCATCCGTCGTCCCGAGGCGCTGATCGTCGCGCCCCCTTCCGGCGGCGAACTCCGCGCCGCACTCGCCAGCAGCCCTAACGACGATACGCGCAACGCGCAAAAGCTCGAGATCCTGCTCGGCGTTGCCAAGGGACTCACCAAGAGCACCAGCGTCGACGCGCTGTTACCGCGCATTGCCGACTATGTCTTTCGCATCCTCAACGCGGAGCGTTGCACGATCCTGCTCCGCGACGACGCGGGCGCGCTTGTCACGCGCATCACGCGCGACGCGCGCGACGCGCGCGGGAGTGAGGCGCCGCACGCCGTACCGCAGTCCATCGTGCAGTCCGTCTTTACCGATCGCGTCGCGATCCTCACCGAGGACGCCGGACTCGACGAACGCTTCACCGGTAAGTCGGTCGTGATGCAGCAAGTCCGGTCTGCCGTCTGCGCGCCGCTTATCACGTCCGACGATGACGTGGTGGGAGTGCTGTATGCTGACAGTTCATTCCGCGCGCACATCTTTACCGAATCCGATCTCGACTTCCTCGTCGCATTCGCAAGCATCGCCGCAATCGCGATCGAGCACGAACGCTTTTCGGAACGTCTGCGCGATCAAATGCTGGTGCGCAGCAACTTCGAACGTTTCTTCACGCCCGACCTCGCATCACGTATCGCCAATAGCGCCGATGCCGTTAAACTCGGCGGCGACAAACGGCGCGTTGCCGTCATGTTCACTGACATTCGGGGCTTTACGGCGCTCTCGGAGACGATGACGCCCAACGACATGGCGCAACTCCTCACAGAGTACTTCTCCGAGATGGTCGACTGCGTATTCCGTCACAACGGCACGCTCGACAAGTTCATTGGCGATGCCGTGATGGCGCAGTGGGGCGCGCCGATCGGTACCGAGAACGACGCGGACAGTGCAATTGCGACCGCCATCGACATGCTCAACGCACTCGATGTGCTCAATGAACGCTGGACGCGCGAAGGCCGTCCGACGTTAGGCATCGGTATCGGGCTCACGTTTGGCGAAGCCTTCGCGGGCAACATCGGGAGTGAACGCCGCCTCGAGTACACCGTCATCGGCGATACGGTGAACACGGCGAGTCGCCTCTGCTCGGCGGCCAGCGCCGGCGAGATTCTCGTGAGCGACGAGCTGCGGTTAGCATTGCGGCATCCGCCGGAGATCGTCGCGGTGCCGCCGATGATGTTGGCCGGCAAGCGCGAACCCGTACCGGTTTTCAAGGTGGTTCGCGCGCCGGTGCGAAACGTGTAGTTATACCCGATCCATTCCTCCTGCTAACGATCCTTCACCGCACGTTCAACTCGCGTTAGCCACAGCACGTCTTGTGCGCTACTACTTGCGCAGCACTACTTGGGGCTCGGGATCGAAGCGATGAATAGCGTGAGTGCGCGGACGAGCTCCGGCGCGAGTGGAACGGTAGGATCTGTGTAGAAGCGGAGTTGTTCACCCATCGTGGGCGGTGTCAGCTTCAGCACGTGATTCATGCCGACGACCATCGCCAATGTCGCCTTCGGTTGCGCCTTGGCGAGCAGCTCCGCCTCGGATGCGCGCACCTGCACGTCGTGCGTGCCTTGGAGGATGAGCACTGGCATTTTAAGTTTCGCGATCTCCGTAGATCCGTCGTACTTGAACCACGAGATCAAGTACGGCTGCACGCTTGGTCGAAAGAGTGCGGCCAATATCTGCGGTGTGTTCGCGACGGTATCACCACGGACCAAGCTCGCGAGAATGGAGTCCGACTGTGCGAGAAATGCTGGCGGCAGCTGCGCGGCGAGTTGCTCATGCAGCACGACATCCGCGCGTCGCGCCGGACCAGCGATCGTGACGAAGGCATCCACGCGAGCACGTTGCGCCGCGAGCATGCCGAGCAACGATCCCTCGCTGTGTCCCACGAGTATGAGAGTTGAGAATCGCGGATCGGATCGATACTGCGATACCCACGCGGCCGCATCGTCGGCGTACATCTCGAAGCGGAGTGCGGACTCGCGTGTCATCGCCGATTGACTGCCGCCAATACCACGCTTGTCATAGCGGAGCGACGCGATGCCATGCGCCGATAAACTGTCCGCCAGCATGCGGTACGACTCCGGGCCTGATGGCGCGCCAAGCGAGTTGCCATTGCGATCGGTTGGACCAGACCCCGCAATGACAATCACTAACGGCCGGCGACCGGTAGACGCAGGCACGGTGAGCGTGCCAGCGAGCGTACCCGTCTTCGTTTCAAGTGTGACCGATTCAGTTGCCATGCCGACCG
>JBBQDB010000254.1:0-3268 GCA_038319245.1 Gemmatimonadales bacterium | reverse complement strand
CAATACGGGTAATACCGGATGCAGCACACGACCCGCAATCTCTACGCGCGCACCGCCGTCAAGCGACACCGACACGCCGTCAATCGACAACACCTCGATCATGCCGCCGCCGGTCGAGATGGCGATCATCGTGTGTTGCTCACGCGCATTCGACAGCGTGAGACGATACGTATTTGGATGTGGGTCGTGGCAATCGATGTATCGAAAGTCGACGGCTGTTCCGGCAGCGCGCAGCGCGTTCGCTGACATCGGCAGTCGTTCGTCGGCCGCATCCCATCCGAGCAACCCGCCACAGAGGCCCATGTCGCTGCCTTGGCTTTGATGCGTCGTGGGCAACGAGCCGTTGGTGTCGAACTCGATCAGGACATGATCGATGTCACTCGCCATGAGATCGCGCGCCAAGCGTCCAATGCGCAGCGCAGCTGCACAATGCGAACTGGATGCGCCGCGCATTACTGGGCCGATGACGTCGTTGAAAATACTGATGGACATCTCACGATGGCTCGAAGGGGATGGCACCTCGATCACCCCAATGCGGCGATCAACTGCGCGATGTACGAATTGTTCGCACTGATCTCGCCAGCGGCGACCTTGTTGAGATTGTAGATCAACGTGGTTTTGCTCAGTTCCGCAAAATCGATCATGATGATGTTGGGCATGAACACCTTGATCTGGTGGCCCACGACGACCGGCGCGACGCCAACTCCGATGGGATGATTTGCATGGGCACTGACACTCGCGCCCATCCCCGATGTCCACGCTTCCATGAAGCCTCGCAAATTCGGCGGCTGCCACATTTCGGCGTCCCGATCCTGGATGTTTTCACGCAGGCCGGTCGTGGTCCAGTACATCATCCGGATCACGTCCGGGGGAGCGAGCCGAGCGTCGGTCATGAAGGTCAACTGCTTCTTGGAGTTTTCCTTGATCTTCTTCGAACGGGTCGTCTTCATCGCCGTGTCGCCGAAATTTCCGTAGTACTGAAGACCCCCAAACACCTGCTGATACGCAGGCTTGGCGCCCGTCTCGTTTTTCTTGGCGAGGTTCGCGAAGCTGAGGATTCCTGGCGGCACAACGCCGTGCTGGGCCATCAGCGCGCGAATACCCGAGTCGGAGAAGAGGACAACGACGCTGCCCGCGAGTTGGTTGAGCGTCAATCGATTGACGTTGCCGCCATGCACGTACAGGTTCGCGCCCAACAGGTCAATGCACGCCTCGGCGATCAGCGGCCAGTTCGTGCACTTGTCGAACTTGAGGATCAGGAACTCGGTGGAAGTCGCCGGCGCTGCAACGAACGCTTGCGCCTGGGTCAGCAAGAGTTGGAGTGTTTGCCCCCAATCGCCCGCGCGGAGCTTACTGCGTGTGACTTGCTCCATCCGCGGAACACCGACGCCAGATGGATTAACCTGCCGTGACTTCGTTTCGTTCTTGACGAACATGCCGTCCGCGTGGAAGGTCCGCATGTCGAGCGTTTTGACTCCATTCACGACGGTCGTTGTCGCAGCTACGCGGATATCGAAGAAACGCACGCCTGCCGCAGCCTGACCCGCAATGTCCAGATTTTGCGTCTGCACGTTCCCGTCGCCGCGCGTTATCCCGGCATCATGTGTACCGACGATGACGATCTCGTTGAGGCGCTTGGCTCCCCCGAGGTTCATGTAGCTGACCGGCATAGGCTTGTACCTTGCTCAGAGAAAATGGGTGAATCGCAGGAAAACTATTTCGCACATACGGCAATGCAGTGATCTGCGATGATGGACGCTGCTACGGGGTGATTACCGGTTTCGCAAAAAAGCTATTGCTCCGCCAAGCTGGTCGGTTCGCGCGATTGGCGACATGGAGCGCGAGATCAGCGTAGAACTCGTTGAACGCGGCGGCGGCGGTGAAGTCCACCGGTTGTGCGAGATCGTCGTTCATCTTGTGATAGCGCTCGCGCACCCAGCCGGTGAACGTCTGCTCTTCGGGCGTACCAACGCGATACCCCAGCTTGAACGCGAGCGCTGGCGTGCCCTGTCGAATGAAGCTGTACTGATCGCTACGCACGAACCGATTCTCCTGCGGCTCCGGATCTGGCAGTACAGTCAGTCCGCGCGCGGTGAGCACGGCATCGAGATCATCGGCGAGATCCGATTCTTCATAGCCGTAGGCGAACACACCTTTCATCGTGAAGAGCGGCAAAAACATGTCGGTGTTGAGATCCGCGACCACTGTGCCGCTGGCAAGCGACGGATGCGCGGCGAAGTAGCGAGAGCCGAGCAGACCTTTCTCTTCGGCGGTGACCGCGACGAACGCCAACGTCCGCTTATTACCACCGCGCTGTGCGGCGAGACGCGCGGTCTCGATCAGCGTTGCCACGCCGGAGGCATTGTCCATCGCGCCGTTGAAGATGCTGTCACCGGTAAGAATCGGCCCCTTGAACGTGCCGACATGATCGGTGTGCGCCGAAAAGACGACCACTTCGTTGCGCAGGCGCGCATCGGTGCCCGGAATGATACCAACGACATTCGGTGACGAGAGCGCACGACGAACAGTGGGCAGTGTGGCGCGCAACGAGACGTTCAGCGCTGCAGTTGGTAGTGCACCCCCGCGCTTCGCGATGGCAACCACACTGTCCCAGACGATGCCACTGCCGGCGAAGAGTCGCGTTGCCAAAGCGGCGTTAATCGTCGCGCCAATGCGCTGACCGCGCGTGTCGTCGAGTGTCGTATCGGCGAGCGACACAGTGACTGCTGCGCTGCTGCTTTCGTTCCACGCGCCCGCAGCGCCGACACCGATGGCGATGATCCCGACCGCGCCGGCCTTTTGCATTGCCGTCCATCGAGAGCGTGTGCCGTGTGCCTGCATCGTCGCCGACAGTCCGGCTGGGACGCCGTTGACGTGTACGACGATCTTGCCGCGCACATCGAGTCCCGTGAGCTCATCGACGCCGGCTTGCGGCAGCGACAATCCGTAGCCAACAAACACCAGCGGTGCCTCGACGTCGCCCGTCGTGAGGCGCGGCGTGATGCGCAGATCGCGCCCAGGTGTGAGCGACGTCCAACTGTTCCCTTCGCGCAATGCGAGCGCGAGGTGCGCCGTATCGAGGCGCGTCTCCACGAAACCGACGCGCTGAAACCAGCTATCGGTGCCAGCCGGTGTCAGTCCGGCTAATTGGAATTGCTGGGCGACATAACGTGCAGCGCTCTCGTGTCCCGGGCTGCCGGTATCGCGTCCCTTGAGCGAATCGTCGGCGAGCACCTGCACGTGATGCCACCACGCGGCGGCGGCTGGT
>JBBQDB010000253.1:0-3346 GCA_038319245.1 Gemmatimonadales bacterium | reverse complement strand
CGCAGCGCGGAGTCATTCGGTGGACAGATCGCCGAGTGGGCGTTGGCCCGTGCGTTGGCGCTCACGCAACAGTTGGCCGATGTGGCGCGCTGTCAGGAGCGACATGAATGGGCGCAGCGGGACATCACGATGCTGCGCGGTACTCGCGCGTTAGTCGTTGGCACGGGTGACATCGGTACGAGTATCGGTCGCGTATTTCGCGCGATGGGCGTTGACGTAACTGGAGTCTCGCGCACGGCGCGCGGCGACCCGTCGGTGTTCTCGACTGTTTCACTCCCGTCGGCATTGCCCGCGCTGGTAGCGCACACCGATTGGTTACTCGTGACGGTGCCGTTTACTCCAGCAACGCGTCAGCTCATCAATCGCGACGTACTCTCGCAATGCCGGAACGTAGTGCTGATGAACGCGGGACGCGGGGCGGTGGTGGACGAAGCGATCTTGCCTGAGGCACTCGACAAGGGTTGGCTGCGCGAAATTGCGCTTGACGTGTTCGAGGTGGAGCCACTACCGGCGACCTCACCGTTGTGGGACGACACTCGCGTGATGATCTCCCCGCACATCTCGGGGCTGACGACCGTCGCCGGCGTCGTTGACGGATTCTTCGAATGCCTGCACGACATCGAGGCCAGTGTGTCGCCCAGATGGACGGTCGATCGTGAGCAGCAGTACTGACGCACGAAATGAAGCGTACCAGATTCAGCATTGCTCTCAATCACCACGCTTCGGCATTCGACACCGTGGTGCGGTCTCCCTACTACATATGCCATCGCGCTGTGTACGCCTTGCACGTCCGAACAAGAAAATCCTGGTAATCTGCGTCGACGTCGATCCCGAGGGTATTCGGGCGTGGTAGCTCTGGCGGATGGACGTTGTCGATACGCACTGGCACTAGCAGAACCGAATCGTATGCGACCAAATGGGTCTGTGCCGAACCACGCGTTGGGAGCGTGCGAAAGAGTTCAAGTGTCTTCTGCGCGTCGGACGGTCGATTTTTACTGATCGCGAATGAAAATTGTGTGAAGAGCGACTCATCTCCCGAGGAGAGGCGCGGAAGGATCTCACGATTGAACTCCTCCTCACGATCATCGCGATAGATCTTATGTACGTGATCAGGAATGTTCAGTGTGCGCTCAGCGACACCAACCAAAACGGTTGCAATTACAATTGCTTCTGGTTGCGAGCCCTGCACGGCCGCTACGACCTTTTTAAGATCATCGAAGCGATTCGTCGTGTTCCTGTGCGCCGTGATAACGGACTTATTCTCGACCGCGATCCGAACCTTTGACACGTCAGGCTTGCCATTCGCATCAGGCTCGCCGACAAATAAGTCCACGCGGCGTTCGCGGTCGCCGGGCGAACCCACGTTCTTCCAAATGCGGACGCGCCCGTGCTCTAAGTCCTCACGAAATTTCGCACAGGTTGCCTGTAGGTCTGCTACGATGCCATCCGAAACAATATCCGAGTGCGTTTCGAGTCGATGATTGTGGTATCGCGCTGCGGCGACGGACGCGATGACGGCGTCAAACGGCGTTCTCACGCGGGACGCAGTTCGAGTTGACTACCACTCGTCATCGCGAAGGCTGGAGGCACGGGAATACGCTTGAGCACATGACTTTGTAGCCGTAGAAATCCGCCGGCCGCACGCTGGCAGTGTGCCCGAAGCCACGCTGTGACGATCGGAGAGTTCAGGTACTCGGCGAGCGGTTCCAGGTCGGCAGGATTCGATGGAACGACGTAGTAGACGGAATGACGTGGAACGATGCTCCCATCGCGATCGACCACGAAGAATGGCGACTCCGTGATATCCTTGCAAAGAAGCTTGGGGCGACGCATGTCCGCGAGCGGGAGGTTGTCGTGAAAGGCATACCACGGTTTATGCGTGGCACAACTGCGCGCTTTCAACCGATCGCGCCGACTCGGTTCGCGCAGGAACCGCCCGAGTGCGCCAAGACTTGGCTCTGGCAACAGAGCACCCGACTCGTCATACGGAGCCAGCAAGCTGGATTGCTGCTCGATCGTGCGGGCTGGCGTGATTTGCCGTCCAGAGAGCGTCGGGTGCGCGAATCTCCGAAGTTCCCGAGGGATGTGCTCGGTGGGCATCACAAACACCGAGTCCGCGCCTGTGGCCACACCACAACTTATGCGCACAGAAATCTCAGCGAGTGTGCGCCCGGCCGTCACCGCAACGAATCCTTCTACGATAGGCAGCCACGTTGTGGCGACATTAATCATGTCCGTTGCGACGACGCCATTTCGACGAATGATGCGCGTGCGTGTCTTGTGCGCCGTGCGTACGATCGTCGTGATCAACGGATAGGTAACCCTATCCTCAAATGTATCCTCGCCGAGAAAGTGCAGCTCATCAACGTGTACCGCTCTCAGCAGTTCCCGCAGCGGCTTCGCGGTCTCCACGTAGAGAAACTTCTCGGGCGTGATGAAGACAATGCGTCCGCTTGGCGCGAGGAGACGTAGTGCTTGCTCGAAAAATAGAACGTACAAATCGAAGCGGCCAGATGCGGTACGATACGCGCTCCGGTAAGCGAGGCGCTCCTCACCGCTGAGCGCGAGAATCGACACGTACGGCGGGTTACCGATGACGAAATCGAACGTATCGCGCGACGGTTGCAAAAAGTCGCCGTGACGGATCTCCACCTGCGGGACGCCGTGAAATCGCCGACTGGCCGTCGCCGCACGGTCCGGATCGAGCTCGATGCCGACGATAGTAGGCAGCGGCCAGTCCCGCCGGGTACAGAAACGCATCACGCCCGCGATAAACTCGCCGTTGCCACAGCCGGGATCGAGTAAGCGCGTGGACGCAGTCGGCGGGCCCTCCGCAAAGAGTTTCCCGACCATACGATCGACGACGTGGTCTGGCGTAGGAACGAAGCCCTTCACGGGACTCTCAGGACGGATGGCAGAACGACAGGGTAAGACGAACGAACACCGAAATATCCCGCCTCTTCGTGGAAGGAGCAAGTGGTCATTCGCCGGTGATGAAATCAAGGCAGCGAGATTAGCGGCCCGTCACCGATGCCGTCGTGCACTAACAGGAGCTCGCGACATTTCCGCTCATTGCGAGATCGCATTCCCTCATCGCACAACCGCGCGCTCGCCGCAGACCGCATTCGCCACATTGGTCGCGCTGCGCTGCAGTGCCGCGAGCACGGTGGCACCAGAGTCGGCGGTCACGACGACACGACCTGTCGCAAGCTCGAAGCCGGGCGCTGTTGCCTCGAGCGTCAACGCGCCAGGTCCAGGGCTGCGCAACACGAAGCTTCCGTCCGACTGCACATCGTGCCACGTCGAATCCGCCAACAGCAGTCGTACGCGCGACGTCGGTAACTGC
>JBBQDB010000252.1:0-3478 GCA_038319245.1 Gemmatimonadales bacterium | reverse complement strand
CACGCCGCAACCACGCATCTCGCAACCGGAGAAGACAGATGGCTCGACAGGGTTCCTATCTTACGATTGCATCGCTTGCACTCGTTGTCGCAGGCACGCGCGCCGACGCGCAGGTGGGCTTCGAAGGTGTCGCCACGTTCGTCACGCGCGACAAGCAGGGCAGTAAGTCCGATACGATTCAGCAGACCACCAAGGGCAAGAACGTGCGCATGGATGGCATGAATCGCTCGGGTAAGAGCGGCGGAGGCGGCATGATCATCGATGGCGACAAGAAGCGCTTCATCATCGTCGACGACGCCGACAAGACGGCGATGATCATGTCGCAAGCGGATCAGGAAAAGATGCGTGCGATGACCGAGGGTATGACCGCGAATATGCCTAAGCGACCGACCGCGCGACCTACCGCGACCGAGAGAGGCATGGAGATCGCGAAGACCGGTCGCACCGAGACCGTCGCTGGCGTGCGCTGCGAGGTGTACCACGGCGTTTCGACCGACAAAGCCGACAAGAACGAGGGCGAGATCTGCGTCGCCGATGGCGTGGGTTTTGGGATGTTCTCCGCGATTGCCAGCAACCCGATGTTTCAGCAGTCGGGCAACAAACAGTTCGACCAGTTCCGCAAAATCCTGGGCGATGGCAAAGGCGTCATCAAGGCGACGAGTATCGAGAACGGGAAGAGCTACGTCTCGTTGGAGCTGATCAAACTCGACAAGAAGAAGATCGCGGACTCCGCGTTCGAACCACCCGTCGGTTATCAGGTGCGCTCAATGGGCGACATGATGCAGGGCGTGACCGATGCCATGGACAAGATGAAGAAGGCACGAGGCGGCAAGCCGCCGCAGTAACGTCCGGGAGGAGAGACGACGCCTCAGGCCAACTTGGACCGGTCGAGCACCTCGCGAACTCGTCGCGCCAGCGTGGCCAACGAGTACGGTTTCGGCAGGAACGCGAGCCCTTCCTTGAGCACTCCGTGGTGCACGATCACATTCTCCGTGTACCCAGACGCAAACAGCACGCCGACGGTCGGCCAGATCTGCAATAGTCGTCCGGCTAGCTCGCGACCATTCATCTTAGGCATGACCACGTCGGTGAGTACGAGGTCTACCGGGGACGACAGCGAACCGGCGGCGTCGAGTGCATCAGAACCGGAACCGAACGCCAACACCTGGTAGCCTTGCCGCTTCAGCAGGCGGGTCGCCAGCGTGCGGATGCCGTCGTCGTCCTCGACGAGCATGATCGTCTCGTCACCGGTTGGAAGCGCGTCGGCTAGCTCGGGTACCGCCACCGGCACGGCATCGCGCAGCCGCGGCAGATAGAGCTTGAACGTTGTGCCGTGACCGGGCTCGGAATACACCTCCATTCGACCATTTGCCTGTGCGACCGCGCCGTGCACCATCGCGAGTCCGAGTCCGGTGCCGCGACCGGGCGCCTTCGTTGTATAAAACGGCTCGAACAAGTGCGCGCGTGCGTCGGCAGAGATGCCCGTACCGGTGTCGGTGACCGCTAGCATCACATAGTCGCCCGGCACGACGCCCGGCCATGCGCGCGCGTCGGCGTCATCGAGCGTCACGTTCGCGGATTCGATCATGAGTTGCCCGCCATCGGGCATCGCGTCGCGCGCGTTCACCGCGAGATTCACTAAGACCTGCTCGCTCTGATTCACATCGAAGCGCACGACGCCAAGGTCGGGTGCGAGCGACGCGCGCAGTTCGACGTTCTCGCCAACGAGCCGACGCAGCATGCCCTGCATGCGGGTCACCATCTCGTTGAGATCCATGACCTGCGGATTCGTAATCTGTCGGCGCGAAAACGCGAGGAGCTGTTGCGTCAGGCTGGCGGCGGAATCGACCGCTCTGCTTACCTCGAGCAGATCGCGTCCTAGCGGGTCGCTTGACGGCATGTCAGACAGCGCCATGTCAAGATAACCGCGCATTACCGTGAGCAGGTTGTTGAAATCGTGAGCGACGCCGCCAGCAAGGCGCCCGACCGATTCCATTTTTTGCGCCTGCACAAATTGCGACTGCAGGCGCTTCGACTCCGTGAGATCGACCAGTGATCCCATCAGATTCAGCACCTGTCCATCGGCATCGAGCATCACGTTCGCTGACAGCAGGGCATCGAACGTGGTACCGTCCTTGCGAATCGCCCTAACCTCGCCTTGCCAGTTACCCTGCTCGACGATAAGCGGCCGCGTCCGCCGAAGGTCCTCGGGGGACAGGAGATTCGCTGTCGTGAGGCCCACAATCTCGTCCGCCGAGTCGTAGCCGTGCATGTGCACGAAGGCCGCGTTGGTGTACACGATGACGCCGTGTGCATCACAGATGACGATCGCGTTCTGCGAAGTGGCCACTGCACGGTCCCGCAGGCGCAGTGCCTCTTCGGCTTCCTTGCGCGCGGTGACGTCGATGAAAGTGGCGAGCATGCCGAGCGGCTTCCCTTTGGCATCCGCGAACAGGCCAGCGTTGAGCTGGAGAATACGCTTGGTGCGGTCGACCCGGCGCGCCGTCATTTCGCCGGAGTAGTTCGCTCCACTCACGATTGCGTCGACGACGGCAGCAGCGTCCTCGGGGCGATCCCAGAATTCCACAGCCCGACGGCCAAGCACCTCGGATGCGTCCCGAAATCCCCAGAGTTCGAGGAAGGCCCGATTGACGTACGTCAGGTTGCCCTCAAGGTTCGCCAAGGCAATGCCATTCAGCGACGCCGCCATCGCCGCATCGCGTCGCAGCAGCTCTTCCTCGGCGACCTTGCGGTCGGTGATGTCGCTGATGAAGCCGTGCCACAGGATACTTCCGTCATCCAGCCGTTCGGGGCGTGCGATGCCGCTGCGCCATCGCACGCCTTGCTCCGGCAGCACCACGCGACATTCGGCGTGCCACGGCTCCATCGTCCGCGCCGACTCGGCGATGCTCGCGGTGACCATCGCGAGGTCCTCCGGATGCAGGCGACTGAAGACGATGGACGCATCCTCGCGCACCTCCTCCGGTGTCACTTCGTAGATCTCCCACAAATGCTCGCTCGCGAACGGAAAGCACGAGTGGCCGTCGGGGAACAGCCGAAATTGATAGATGACGCCGGGGATTTGTTTCGACAGGTTTGCCAACAGCTCCGAGGTTTCGCGGAGCGCCTGTTCGGAGCGGTTGCGTTCGGTGACATCGGCAATGGTGGAGAAGAACCGCGCGACCGTTCCGTCTGCGGCGCGCTCCGCTCGCACGTCGACGGACGCGTGAATGAGGGTGCCGTCCTTGCGGATGTACCGCTTCTCGCGCGTGTAGCCCTGTGTCTCGCCACGGATGCAGCGATCAAAGGCGTTCACATCGGCCGCGAGGTCGTCAGGGTGCGTCAGGTCAGCCCAGCTTTTCGCGAACAGCTCCTCGCGCGAGTAGCCGAGGATGTCGCACAGCGTCTGATTCACATGCAGCCATTGCTTCGTCAATGGCGACGTGATCGCCATGCCGATGAACGGTAGGTCGTAAAA
>JBBQDB010000251.1:0-3494 GCA_038319245.1 Gemmatimonadales bacterium | reverse complement strand
GGCGCAGGGTCAAGCGCTGCGCCGTCGAGCCGTATGCTTTCATGGCTGGCCGCATCGGAGGCCTTGAGCACGGTCCCGTCCGCTCTCGTGACGCGGCGCACGTCGAATAATCGCCCGACTTCCCGACGAGTGCCGTAGCCGAGCTTGGCAAGATATTTGTCGAGCATGGCGTATTAGCGCGAGCCGATGGAGCGGCTGATCGTCCTGCTCGCGATGCTATTGCCGATCGCGCTCACGGAAGCGCCGCGATCGCTTCCTCAAGTTTGGCTTTGGTCACACGGCGATGTGACCCGTTCCACACTGGTTCTCCATGGCGGAGAATGATGACCTGCGGCGACTCGTGCTGAATCGCCAACAAGGATTCGAGCTCACGTGACAACGGTCGTTGGGACAAGACGTTCACCATCCAGATCGGCGTGTCCGGATTGGAGGACGTGAACTGCTCGATTTCGGCGATTGCGATATCGCAGAGACCGCATGTAGGGCTGTGCTTGTAGAGAACGACAAGGTCTGGCGCGGCGATCGTGTCTTCGAGACGCGCGGTCGGTTGGATCGGAAAGGGAGCGATGGGCATGGTCGGAATATGACGGAGTGGACTTTATCTTGCACAGGATCTTCACGGTGCTCGCATAGCGCCACCCGAGGCGCCATTGTAGGCCGTCTCGGACCTTCCGCTGAAGTTCCACGACCCTTCCATCGAGAATTCGTATGCCTACGACCAAACGCAAAGACAATGGCGCGGACGCGTCGCGTATCGTGACCGATGTGTTGTACGCCACAAAGAACGATCTGCCGGTCAAGACCCGAACCGAAGTCGTGACGCTGCTCAACGCGCGGCTCGCGGACTGCATCGATTTGCAGACGCATTGCAAGCAGGCACACTGGAACGTGAAGGGCATCCAGTTCATCGCGCTCCACAAATTGTTCGACGAGATCAACGAGGCCGTCGAGGAGTATGTGGACATGATCGCCGAGCGTATCGTACAACTTGGCGGCATTGCGGATGGGACAGCGCGCGTGATCGCGGAGCGCACGACGTTGCCCGAGTATCCTGGTCGGTTGAACACCGGAGAGCTCCATGTCGCGGCGTTGTCCGATTCACTCTCGGTCTTCGGTCGTGCCACGCGCATGGGTATCGAAGAGATGAGCGATCTCGAAGACGATGTGTCGGCGGATATGCTGACCGAAGTCACGCGCGGCATCGACCAGTGGCTCTGGTTTGTCGAGGCGCATCAGCAGACCGCGGCGCCGGCGCCTACGGAGTAAGCACGCGCAACGTGTCGGCGTGTTCTGAGCATTGCGCGGAGTGTTGGTGCTGCAATTCGTGCACACTCCGCGCAACATGGTTCGTCCTCTGACGTGGCGATCGCTACGCAACTTTGCCCAACGCGTTCGTTTTGGCGCAACGCGCAGGTGCTGCGTTGACGTTTGATCCCGTCACCATGTTGATGCTCAGGGCAGACCGAAACGTGGCGGCGCTAAGATCTCGACGCGCTCTGGAACTTTGTATCGGATGCGTCGTCTAACCAATGTGCGATGCGGCAGGTCCGACGTAGAACCGGCGCGCGCTTCCCGGTTCGGTCGTGTCCATGTCTCCCAGCATCGCAGCAGGGTTAGCGCACAGATCGCGTTTACGCGCTATCACAGAGGCGGTGCGACCGCGTGCCTTTCCCGCGTCCCCCTACGAGCATATCGCGCGGGTCATCACCACCGTACTCCACGTGCCGATGGCGTTGGTGTCGTTGGTTGACGACAAAAGACAGTTTTTTGTCGGCGCCGACGGCCTTGCACCGGAACTCGACGCGTGCCGGGAGACGCCGCTCAGTCAGTCGATTTGCCAGCACGTCGTCACCGGTGGCGCACCGCTGCGCATTGCCGATGGGCGCGTACACCCGCTCGTTCGGACCAATGGCGCGGTCACCGAACTTGGAGTCGTCGGCTATCTCGGCGTCCCGCTGCGCACCTCCGATGGGCTGGTGTTGGGCTCGCTGTGCGCACTGACGTCCGAGCCGCGCGCGTGGAGCGAGAGCGATGAGGCGCTCTTGCGAGATCTCGCGGTGGCGGTAGTCGCGGACTTGGAGCTTCGCGCCGAGCTGTCGCATCGCGAGGATCAGCAGCGTACGATGCAACGGGAAACCTTAGCGGAAGGACTGCCGGAGCATAGCGTCGAAATTCTGGACAGCATCAGTGATGGTGTCATCGCGCTCGATCGCGAGTGGAACGTGACGTTCCTTAATCGCCGCGCGACGCGGTTGCTGCGTACCCCGCGCCGGCACTCGCTCGGTACACCGTTGCTCACGCTCGTTCCGGCGCTGAACAATTCCAGCGTCGAGCAGCTGTTGCAGGAAGCCGTGCGGTCCGGACAGTCGATGCGCAGCATCCTGCGATGGGGCGAAGACGACCGATGGTTTGACGTGCGCGCCGTACCGATGCGCCACGGGATGACGGTGTATTTCGACGACGTCACAGAGCGACGTCAAGCGCGCGAGCTCCGTGCGCAACGCGAAGATCAGCTGCGGCAAGTGGAGAAGATGGAAGCGGTCGGGGCGTTGGCTGGCGGCGTTGCGCACGACTTCAACAATATGCTGACCGTTGTGCGTGCGAACTGCGAGCTGCTGCTCGACTCCGCCGCAGCCGCCGGTTTATCGCTGATCGAATTGCAAGAAATCCGTTCTGCGGCGGTGCGCGGCAGTGCATTGACGCAGCAGCTGCTCGCGTTCAGTCGCAAGCAAGTCGTGCAGCCTCGCGTCCTCGATCTCAACGTCGCCGTGCAATCGTTCGTGCCGGTGCTGCGTCGCCTGATTGCGTCGCCCGTAAAGATCATCGCACAGTTGGACGATGCGCCGCTGCATGTGTACGCCGATCCAACGCAGGTCGAACAAGTACTGACCAACCTCGCGCTCAACGCGCGGGACGCGATGCCCGACGGCGGCACGGTTCGCCTGCGTGCGTCAAACGTGCATATCGATCAAACCACCCCGACCGCGACGGGTGACCTGACGCCGGGCGACTGGGTCTGCATCAGCGTGCAGGATTCGGGCGAAGGGATCGAGGCAGAGGTGCTGCCACGCATCTTCGAACCGTTCTTCACGACGAAACCGATGGGCGCCGGTGCTGGCTTGGGATTGGCGACGGTCTTTGCGATCGCGCAGCAGCTCGGCGGTGTCGTCACCGTGACGAGCGCCGTTGGAGAAGGGACGGACGTCCACCTATTTCTGCCACTTGTGGCCGTGCCGACGACCGCGGAGCCGTCCTCGGTCGATGCAGACCGCGTCCACGACGACTGTGTACTCGTCGTGGACGACGAGGTCGCTGTACGTCGCGTGGTCGAGCGTGTGCTCCGCGCAGCTGGTTACCGGTTACTGCTCGCGCAGCACGGCGATGACGCGCTTGAGGTGATGCGACAGCATGGACATGAAGTGTCGCTCGTCCTGAGCGATGTCATGATGCCCAAAATGGGCGGCGTGTCGCTCGTCGCGGCACTCCGCGAGCAC
>JBBQDB010000250.1:0-3577 GCA_038319245.1 Gemmatimonadales bacterium | reverse complement strand
GGGCACAGGCCGCCGCGGCCGACATTGCCAGTGCAACCGGTGTCGAGGTGCGCGGGTACGCCGTGGATGTCTCCGAGACGGCGCAGGCCGCCGCGCTCATCGACGCGGTCGAGAAGGATTTCGGCCAGCTCGACATTTTGGTGAATAACGCGGGCTTGACGCGCGACAACTTGCTGATGCGCCTCAAGGACGACGACTGGGATGCCGTCATCAACGCGAATCTGCGCGGGGCGTTTGCGACCTGTCGTGCCGCGAGCCGCGGCATGATGAAGCGACGCTGGGGACGCATCATCAACGTCGCAAGCGTCGTGGGATTGATCGGCAACAAGGGGCAGGCGAACTACGCCGCCAGTAAGGCCGGGCTGATCGGTATGACGAAGTCGATCGCCAAGGAGCTTGCGTCACGCAACATCCTCGCGAACGTCGTTGCGCCCGGGTTCATCGAAACAGATATGACGTCAGCCATGACACCGGAAGCACGCGCCGGCATGAGCGCGAGCATCCCGCTCGACCGACTCGGTAGCCCCGATGACATCGCCGGTATGGTGGCCGTACTCGCCTCGGACCTGACGCGCTATGTCACCGGCCAGGTGTTTGTGGTAGACGGCGGGCTGGTGATGTAAGGACGGTCGTGGTTACGCCCGCAATTGGTCTCGAAACCGCGTACGGAGACCCTCCCTGTCGAGGGGTCGTATGGCTAAGTTCAGCATTCTTCACTACCAACAACTTCAGAGGAACGTTTCCATGGCGGATCACGCGTCGAAGATCAAGGACATCATCGAAAAAGAGCTCGGCGTGGAACGCGAGAAGCTGACCCCTGAGGCCAGCTTTATCGAAGACCTCGGTGCCGATTCGCTCGACATCGTCGAGTTGGTCATGGAGTTCGAAAAGGAATTCAACATCGACATCCCCGACGAGGATGCCGAGAAGCTTCGTACGGTCGGTGACGCAGTCGCCTACCTCGAGGCCAAGGTCGCGGGCTAATGGGGCGGCGGGTCGTCGTCACGGGTCTCGGGGCGATCACGGCCGTCGGCAACGACGTGGCGACGACTTGGCAGTCGATGCTCGGGGGCGTGTCCGGTGGAGCGCTCATCACCAAGTTCGACGCGAGCACCTTCAAGGTGAAGTTTGCGTGCGAGGTCAAAGGGTTTGATCCCGCTCTGACCATGGAGCGCAAGGAAGCGAAACGCGCGGACCTCTTCACACAGTACGCGCTGGCCGCTTCGGTCGAAGCGATGCGTGACGCGGGATTGGATCAGGGCGGCTACGTACCGGAGGACTGTGGCGTCATCGTCGGCAGCGGCATAGGTGGCCTTGCCACCATGGAAGCGCAGCACACCGAACTGATGAATGGCGGCAACCGTCGCATCTCGCCGTTCTTCGTACCGATGTTCATTGCCGATATCGCGGCCGGTGTTGTCTCCATGCGCTTCGGCGCCAAGGGACCGAATTTCGCGACCATGTCGGCGTGTGCCACCAGCGCGCACGCGATCGGGGAATCGTTTCGGACCATCGCGTACGGCGACGCCGACGTGATGATCGCCGGCGGCTCCGAAGCCGCGGTGTTGCCCATGGCCATCGGTGGGTTTGGCAACATGACCGCATTGTCGGAGCGCAACGATTCACCGGCAACCGCCTCTCGTCCGTTTGATGCGACCCGTGACGGTTTCGTACTCGGTGAGGGCGCTGGTATTGTCGTGCTCGAGGAGCTCGAGCATGCGAAGCGTCGTGGTGCACGTATCTACGGTGAAATCGTTGGCTATGGTGCGACGGGCGACGCGTACCATCTCACCGGTCAGCCGGAAGCGCACGAAGGGCTGCAGCGCTCGATGCGCAAAGCGCTGAAGGACGCGAAGCTCGCACCGACCGATGTCGATTACATCAACGCGCACGGCACCTCAACGCCGCTCAACGATCAAAACGAGATCAAGGCGATCAAGGCCGTGTTTGGGGAGCATGCGTTCAAACTCTCGGTCAGCTCGACGAAGTCGGTCACGGGGCACATGCTCGGCGCGGCGGGTAGCGTTGAGTTCATTGCGTGTACGTTAGCGATGCGCGACAGCTTGATCCCTCCGACGATCAACTACGCCGTTCCAGACCCGGAATGTGATCTTGATATCACGCCGAACACCCCGAAGGCGCGCCAAGTGAATGTCGCGATCTCGAACAGCTCGGGCTTTGGTGGTCATAACGTCACGATCGCCGTGCGCCGCTGGCACGAGTAGGCGCGCGGTGCGTTTGGTATGGTAGATACGTTCGTGAAGTAACGCGCGGCATGGGCCGCGCTCATGCCGAGTACGTCCAGATGCCTGCACCGATCGACTTCGATTCCGCCCGTCTGCGCGACCCTGCGCTCCTTCCCATCGCGGAGAAGCTGCGCCGTGGTGCGCGTCTCTCTATGGCGGACGGCGAGCTGCTCTTTCAATCGCCAGACCTGCTCGGCGTCGGCGCGATGGCCGATGCGGCAAATCGCGCGAAGCACGGCGACGTCGTGACGTTCGCGTCCAATCAGCACATCAATCCGACGAACATCTGCGTCCTGCGCACGACGTGTGTGTTTTGCGGCTACGCGCGATTGCCGAAGGAAGAGGGCGCCTATCGGTACTCGCTCGAGCAGGTGCTCGCGGAATCCGACCGCGCCGATGGCACGATGACGCGTGAGTTTCACATCGTCGGCGGCCTCGATATGCAAGCGGGGCTGGAGTACTACACGACGATGTTCCGCGCGCTCAAGGCGCGTCATCCGCAAGTACACATCAAGGCACTGACCGCGGTCGAGATCGCGCACATCGCACGCATCGAAAAGATGTCGCGCGAAGCGGTGCTGATCGCGTTGCGCGACGCCGGTTTGGATACGATGCCGGGCGGTGGTGCTGAGACCTTCAGTGCGGCCGTACGCGACGTGATTGCCACCAAGAAGCTCGATGGTGCCGACTTCATCGACGTCCACCGGACGGCGCACAAGCTCGGCATTCGTACCAACTGCACCATGCTCTATGGACACGTGGAGACGATCGCGGATCGCATGGAGCACCTCAACATGCTGCGCGAGCTGCAAGACGAGACGGGTGGCTTTCTCGCCTACATCCCGCTGTCCTATCATCCAGACGACAACGAGTTAGGCAAGACACTCAATCGACAGGGCACGGCATCCACCGGTTTTGACGACCTGCGCAACCTGGCCGTGGGCCGTTTATTCCTCGACAACTTCGAGCACATCAAGTCGCACTGGATCATGGTCACGCAGGCCGTCTCGCAGATCGCGTTGCATTTCGGTGTGAACGACATCGAGGGTACCGTGGTGCGCGAGAAGATCTATCACGCCGTCGGCGCGCACACGCCGCAGGGCATGACATTGGCCGAGCTGTTGAAGCTCATTCGCGGGGCGGGGAAGCGTCCGGCTGAACGGGATTCGTTCTACAACGTGTTGCGCGACTTCGCCGACGACGACCTGCTGCCCGACGCCGACGCAGCGCTCGTCGGCGCGGCCGGCTGAGGCAGACGTGCTGCGCGTCGGACGAATCCCCTACATCAACTGCTATCCCGTGTACGGCGGGATCGATCGCGGCATCGTGCC
>JBBQDB010000249.1:0-3865 GCA_038319245.1 Gemmatimonadales bacterium | reverse complement strand
GATTATTCGCTCTCATTCGATTACTCCATGCAGCAGACAATTCCGCTGTACGGCGTGTCGATTCAGGTCCCAATTCCGCAGTACAACCGTAATCAAGGTGAGCGGGCGAAGGCGGCGGTACGTCAGACGCAGGCGCGCCTGCAGCTCGAGGCGGTGACGTTGGTGGCGCGTGCTGATGTGCGTCGGGCTTTCGATGCGCTCGAGAGCAGCCGCATCACGTTGGCCCGGTTCGAGGACGTCGGCAATGACGGCATTTTGCGTCGCGCACTCGCGGCCAAAACATCGGCCGAATTCGCCTATCGCAATGGCGCGACTTCGTTGCTCGAGCTGCTCGACTCCGAGCGCAGCTATAACGAGATCTATCGCGCGTATGTGGACGCGGTGTCGCAGTTCAACAAGAGTACCGCCCAACTCGACGAAGCCCTTGGTACTCTACCGGAGCGTTTGTGATGTATACAGCTACAGGAATTGCATCGACGTACCGCGTAACCGGTGCAGCCATGCTCGCGTTGACACTGTCAACGATGAGCATCGCCACGGGATGCAGTCGTGAGACCGACGCCAAAGCACAAGCAACAAAAGCTCCGATCGTCACGGCAGAACTCAAGGATCCCGTCGTGAGCCGAGGCGGCGAGATCATCACGGTTGACAGTATCGCCGGTGCGCGCTTTCCGACGGCGGAAGCGGTACGTCAGTCATTCGCGGCGTCGCTTCGACTACCCGCGCGCTCCGTCGCGACCGCCATTGCCGCGCGCGACCTCGAAACGCCATTGGTGATTTTCGAGACGCCCGACATGACGCAACTGTATTCGGAGTACGGGCGCACACGAACCGATCTCGCGCGCACCACCAAGATCGAAACGCGACTCAAGGCGTTGGTTGAAAAAGGCGCAGCCGCGGGCAAAGAGCTCGACGACGCGCAGGTCGACGTGCTGCAGGCGGAGTCACGCGTCCGTGAAAACGAAGCCAAACTGCGTGAATCAGGGCTCGACCCGCAGGTGTTGTCGCGCCTGCGTCCGGGCTCGGCGTTGGTGAATGCTGATTTGCCGGAAAGCAAGGTGGCGTTAGTCAGAGCTGGGCTGCTGTCACTTGTCGACTTTACGTCGTTCCCAGACGGCAGTCGCCGTGGCACCGTCATCGCCGTGAGCGACGCGATCGACCCACAAACACGGACGGCGCGCGTTGCTATCGTGATCTCGAACACGGGGGCTGCCGTGCGCCCCGGGATGTTCGCCACGGTGCAGGTGACGCAAACGGCCATTGGTGCCGTTGCGGTCCCGCGCAGCGCGGTCGTGCAGGCCGACGCACGCAGCTTTGTGTTTGTACGCAAGTCCGCGACGGTGTTCGAGCGTCGCGAAGTGACGCTTGGCCCTGAGGACGGCAGCAGCATCGCCGTGCTTCGCGGTGTGCAACCCGGCGAGCGGATCGTGAGCGGTAACGCGATCCTGCTCAAAGGCAGCTCCTTCGGCTACTGAGCCGACGCCCGCATGCTTGACGCAATCGCACGCTTTTCGCTCCGCCAGCGGTACCTGGTGCTTGCCCTCGCTGGTCTGCTCCTGATCGGCGGATGGTGGTCTTGGAATTCGCTCAAACTCGAAGCCTATCCTGATGTCGCGGACACCGAGGTCGCGATCATCACGCAGTACGACGGACGCGCGGCCGAAGAAGTCGAACAACAGATCACGATCCCGATTGAACGCGCCGTCAACGCGGTACCTCGCGTACTCAATCGACGCTCGCGCACGATTTTCGGATTGTCGATCGTCAAGCTGACGTTCCAGGAAGGCACCGACGACTTCTTCGCACGACAGCAGGTGCTCGAGAAATTGCGTGACGCGGATTTACCGCAAGGTGTGGCGCCGACCCTCGCTCCGCTGAGTACGCCGGTCGGTGAGATCCTTCGCTACGTCGTGGAAGGCGACACCGCGTTTTCATCCATGCAGCTCCGCGAGTTACAGGACTGGGTGGTCACACCCAAGCTGCTGCAGTCACCGGGCGTCACCGACATCACCAACTTCGGTGGCCGCGTCCGGCAGTACAACGTGGTCATCGATCCGGCGCGTCTCCAGAAATTCGGACTGACCATTCAACAACTCGCCGACGCGATCTCGGCGAACAACGGCAGCACCGGCGGCAACGTGATTCGCAGCGGTGCGTCGCAGCTCGCGGTGCGCGTCGTCGGGCGCATCGCGCGACGTGAAGATCTCGAGCGCATCGTCATTTCGACGCAGAAAGGCGTGCCGCTCTTTTTGCGCGATGTCGCCAGTATCGAGACAGGATTCCTACCGCCGAGTGGTGTGTTGGGCTTCACTAACGTCGCGAAGCATGAGGATGTCGACGACGGCGTGGAGGGCATCGTCCTCATGCGTCGCGGTGAGAATCCGTCGGACGTACTGAACGAAGTGAAGACGCGAATTGGCGAGCTCAATGCTGGATTGCTGCCGCGGAACGTGCGCGTGCGTGTGCTCTACGATCGCGCCGACTTGGTCCAAGCCACGCTGTCGACGGTAGCGCGCACGCTGGCGGAAGGGCTGACGATCGTTGCAATCGTACTCGTCCTGTTCCTCGGTGACCTGCGGCTCGCGCTGGCCGTCGCGATCACTATTCCGCTCTCGCTATGCGGCGCATTCGTCCTCATGAAGTTGACCGGCATTCCGGCCAACCTGCTCTCCTTGGGTGCTATCGACTTCGGTATCATCGTGGATGCCTCGGTGGTCATGGTAGAAGCGATTGCCCGAAGTCTGACGCACGCCACTGACGCCGAACGTGCAAGAGGCAATCGTCGCAGTATCTACACGGCGACGGTCGAGGTGCGCCGACAGATCGTCTTTGCGGTGATGATCATCGTCTTGGCTTTCCTACCGCTCTTCACGCTGCAACGTGTCGAAGGCAAACTGTTCCGACCGATGGCATTCACGCTGTCGTTCGCGATTGCAACCTCGCTCGTATTGGCGTTGACAGTCGTCCCGGTGGCCTGCTCGTTGTTGCTCGGGAAGAACTATCACGAGCGGCATAATCCCGTGCTCCATTGGCTGTCAACACGCTACCGGGCAGCGGTGTCGTACATGCTGCGTCGGCCGGTGCCGGTGCTCGTGACAGCGGCGCTCATTGTCGTGGCGGCGCTTGCAGCCGCTCGCTCGCTCGGGACAGAGTTTCTCCCTGAGCTCGACGAAGGTGGGTTCAATATTCGCACCATTCTGCCATCGGGAATCGCGCTCGACGAAGCACGACAATATCCTCGACAAGTGCGCGCGGTCATCGCGCAATTCCCCGAGGTCAAGACCGTCATTTCTGCACTCGGTCGCAATGACGATGGTACCGATCCCTACGGCCCAAGTCGCATTGAGACGCTGGTGTCGCTGCAGCCGTACGCATCGTGGACGTCGGGCCGCAACAAGGAGCAACTGCTCCGCGAGTTGCAAGCGCAGCTCGAACGGCAGATGCCCGGCGCAAGCTTCAGCTTTTCGCAGCCCATTCTGGATAACGTCAGTGAGTCGGTGACTGGATCAGCGGCCGATCTCGCGGTGATCATCAGCGGCAACGACCCGGTAATCTTGCGTCGCACGGCGAACGAGGTGTTGGCGGTCGTCGAAAAGGTACGCGGCGCGTCGGAGAGTGGGCTCGAACAAGAAGGCGCGCAGACACAGCTGCTCATCGACGTGGATCGTGAAGCCCTCGCACGGTATGGCATCAACATTCGCGACGTGAATACGGTCATCGACCTCGCCATCGCTGGTCGAGCGGTCAGTCAGGTCTATGAGGGCGAACGTCGCTTCGACATTGCGCTGCGCTACACCCGTGAGGCGCGATCGAGCGTATCAGCGATCGAGAACCTGCAGATCCTTTCGTCAAGTGGTAGTCGCAT
>JBBQDB010000248.1:0-3961 GCA_038319245.1 Gemmatimonadales bacterium | reverse complement strand
ACGAACGTCATCTCCTCGAGCGACGGCGTAATAAGCCCCGAGAGACCGATGACATCCGCGTTGACCTCACGCGCTTTGTCGAGAATCGCGGCGCACGACACCATCACACCCATGTCGACCACCTCATAGCCGTTACACTGCAATACGACGCCGACTATGTTCTTACCGATGTCGTGCACGTCGCCTTTAACCGTCGCCATCAGCACCCGACCGGCTGCCTTGCTAGTGGGCGTTTTCGCGGCCTCGATGTACGGAATAAGATGGGCGACTGCCTTCTTCATCACGCGCGCGCTCTTGACCACCTGCGGCAAGAACAATTTTCCCGCACCGAACAAGTCGCCCACCACATTCATGCCGCGCATGAGCGGCCCCTCAATCACATCGATGGGCTGCGTGGCTTCGAGACGCGCCGCTTCAGTGTCTTCGACGACGAACGCATCGATGCCGTGCACGAGCGCATGCGAGAGGCGTTCACCAACGGGAAGATTGCGCCACGCGACGTCTTCGACGGCCTTCGCGGCCCGTCCCTTGAGGCTGTCAGCAACCTCGAGCAACCGCTCCGTCGCATCCTCTCGGCGATTGAGCACGACATCTTCTACGCGCTCGCGCAAATCCGCCGGAATATCCTCGTACGGAATGAGCTGCCCAGCGTTGACAATGCCCATGTCCATGCCAGCGCGAATCGCGTGATACAGGAAGACGGCGTGCATCGCTTCACGCAGCGGATTGTTGCCGCGAAACGAGAAGGACATGTTGCTCACGCCACCGGACACTTTCACATGCGGCAGCGTGCGCTTGATATCGCGCGTGGCTTCGAAATAGTCGACGGCGTAGCCCGCATGCTCTTCGATGCCGGTGCCGATCGCAAAGATATTCGGATCAAAGATGATGTCCTGCGGCGGGAATCCAACGCGTTCGGTCAGAAGCTTGTACGCGCGCGTGCAGATCTCAACTTTCCGTTTAGCGCTATCCGCTTGCCCTTGCTCGTCGAATGCCATCACAATGACGGCAGCACCATATCGACGCACTAGCGTGGCCTGTCGCAGAAATTCCGTCTCGCCTTCCTTGAGCGAAATGGAATTGACGACGCCTTTGCCCTGTAAACACTTAAGCCCCGCTTCGATCACGCTCCACTTACTCGAGTCCACCATGATGGGGACGCGCGCGATGTCTGGCTCCGCCGCCACGAGGTTGATGAACGTCGTCATCGCATGGACGGCGTCGAGCAGTCCCTCGTCCATGTTGATATCGATAATCTGTGCGCCATTCTCGACCTGCTGCCGTGCGACGACTAACGCTTCGTTGTACTGCCCGTCGAGAATGAGCTTGGCAAAGCGCGCCGAGCCGGTGACGTTCGTACGTTCGCCGACGTTGATGAAGTTCGTGTCCGGCCCGATCACCATCGGTTCGAGTCCGGAGAGACGCAGCAGCGGCGCAACGTCAGGGATTGCTCGTGGTGCAACACCAGCGATCGCATCGGCGATGGCCTTGATGTGCGGCGGCGTCGTGCCGCAACATCCGCCCACGATATTCAGCAATCCGCTTGTGGCCCATTCGGCGATGTGCGTCGCCATCGTCTCGGGCGTTTCGTCATAACCACCGATGTCGTTCGGCAAACCCGCGTTAGGGTGCGCGCTGATGTGCGTATCGGCAATGCGCGACAGCTCCTGCACATACGCGCGCAACTGGGTCGCGCCGAGTGCGCAATTCAGGCCGATGGAGAGCGGCTTGATGTGCGACATCGACGTCCAGAACGCCTCGGCCGTTTGTCCTGAGAGGGTACGTCCACTCGCGTCGGTGATCGTACCGGAGATCATCACCGGCAAACGAGCGCCAGTCGTCTCGAAGTACGCTTCAATGGCGAACAGTGCCGCTTTCGCGTTGAGCGTATCGAATATCGTTTCGACCAACAGGATATCGGCCCCACCATCGACCAAGCCGCGTGTCGCTTCGGTGTAGGCGTCGACGAGTTGATCGAAGGTGACGTTGCGCGCGCCTGGATTCTCGACTTCCGGGGAGAGCGACGCCGTGCGGTTGGTCGGCCCCAGAACACCTGCGACATATCGCGGCTTGTCCGGCGTTTTTGCTTCGTATTCGTCGGCCACCCGACGAGCGAGGGCGGCACCAGCCACGTTCAGCTCGTACGACAACGTCTCCATGCCATAGTCGGCCATCGAGATCGCGTTGGCATTGAACGTGTTCGTCTCAAGAATGTCCGCGCCCGCGGCGAGATACTGGCCGTGAATGGTGCCGACGATCTCGGGTTGCGTGATCACCAGCAGATCGTTGTTACCCTTGAGATCGCGCGACCAGTCAGCAAAGCGAGTTCCGCGATAGTCGGACTCGCCCAAGCGGTAGGTTTGCAGCATTGTGCCCATCGCCCCGTCTATGAGCAGGATGCGTTCGGCCAGTAGGGCCGGCAGTCGGGCGAGTCGGGATGCGCGATTTTCAGTCTTTGACATATCTTGAATCTATGACAAACGTCGCTGAGCACTCAATTCCTATCGATATCGCAGAGGACTTCCGTCCGCGAGCGGCGCAACTGGCCCGGCTGCTGGACCCAGCGCAGGTGGTCATGTTCGACGGCGCGATGGGAACGATGCTGTACGCGCGCGGCGTGTTCATCAACCAGTGCTACGATGACCTCGCGCTTCGGTCGCCCGATCTGGTTCGTGACATTCACGCCGAATACGTGAAGGCGGGCGCGGAGGTTCTGGAGACCAACACCTTCGGCGCTAACCGGCTCAAACTGGCGCAGTACGGTCTGGAATCACAGGTTGCGGCGATCAACACGCGATCGGCCGAACTGGCGCGCGAGGCCGCCGGTGAACGTCGGCTTGTGGCTGGCGCTGTCGGGCCCCTAGGCGTCCGGCTCGAACCTTATGGCGCTCTGAGTCGGACCGAGGCACGCGCGCTGTTCGTGGAGCAGATGACGGCCCTCAAAGCTGGCGGCGCAGATTGCTTTTTGCTCGAGACGTTTGCGGATCTCGAGGAGTTGGAGCAGGCCGTACTGGCGGCACGCGAGGTTGATGCGCGGATGCCCGTCATCGCGCAGGCGACGATCGGACCCGAGCTGCGCACGGCGTACGGCGCCAGCCCAGAAGACATTGCGCGCGCGCTTGACCGCTGGGGCGTGGACATCATCGGCCTCAACTGTTCGGTTGGACCGCAAACGATCCTCGAAGCGATCGAACGTATGGCTGTCGTGACCGACAAAAAGTTGTCGGCACAGCCCAACGCGGGGATGCCGCGCGATGTTGGCGGTCGCTCGATGTATATGGCGAGTCCGGAATACATGGCGAGTTACGCGCGCCATCTCATTCAGGCTGGCGCGAAAATCGTGGGTGGATGTTGTGGCACGACGCCCGAGCACGTGAAGGCGATGGTCGAGGGCGTACGGCCGCTCAACCCGCGCGCGGGCGTCGTGATTCGCGAAACGGCGGAGCACCGCGCGGCGCATCCGGATGTGCAGGTGGGGCGCACTCCGGTGCCACTCGCTGAACGCTCACGATTTGGTGCGAAGATCGCGGCCGGTACCTTCGTGACCTCGGTCGAAATCGTGCCACCGCGCGGTGTCGATACGGCCAAGCTGGCGCTAGACGCCGCCGCCCTGCACAAGGCGGGCGTCGATGCGATCAACGTACCCGATGGTCCGCGTGCGCAGAGCCGGATGGGCGCGATTGCCACAAGCATCATCATCGAGCGGGAAGGGATCGAAGCCGTTACGCACTACTGTTGTCGCGATCGCAATCTGCTCGGCATGCTGAGCGACTTGTTGGGCGCGTCGGCGCTGGGGCTACGCAACATGCTACTCATCACCGGCGACCCGCCGAAGATGGGTCCGTATCCGGACGCAACGGCAGTGTTCGACATCGATGCGATCGGTTTAACCAACCTTGTCAGCAAGCTCAATCGCGGGCTCGATCCGGGCGCGAATCCGATTGGCGAGCCGACCAAGTTC
>JBBQDB010000247.1:0-3983 GCA_038319245.1 Gemmatimonadales bacterium | reverse complement strand
AACAAATCAAACGCCAGGTAATGCACCCATCCGGCGAGTACCGCTCGATCGCTGGTGAACAGTTGCTTGACGTGCGCCAGCGAATCGAAGCCACCCTCGGCGTTGGGCAATGACGTCCCGATGGCCCAGATGTACAGCACGGCAAGCGCGCTGGGTACGACGTATCGCAGCACGTGTGCCGCACGTCGAGGCGCGATAGCGAGCACGATCCAGCTCAGCAGCGCACCAGCGTTCGCGATAGAAAATAGTTGAGCGTCCGACATCATCAACTCGCTGCCAGTGATACGAACGGATTCCCGCTCATCGCTTGTGCGAGCAGCGCCATCACAAGTGCCAGATACCCGACCGTCGCGATCGACAGTGTCGAGCGTTCCACACGATCGTCTCGTGTTCCACGAAAACGACGCAGGCCAAGCAAGAGCAGTGGGAGCAACTGCAACGCATGCATCCCAACAAAGTGCGCAACACGAAGGTCGCCGTGCGCCGTGCTCCATCGGGTGATTGGCATACCGGCGCCACCGTCTGGGCCGCCGACGGTGTGCGCGCCGACGATCCGTGGACGTACGCCCGACTGCATCGCCTCGATCTGTCCGGGAAACGGACGCGTCATCGTCCAACCGATGCCGGCACCGAGAATGTTCAGTGCGAGACCGAATCGAAGCGCCCACGCCATCGCACGGTCGGCGGGAGTGCTGCGCAGATGCTGCCAGAGGACGACGGCTGACGCGATCCAGACCGTGGCAATGCCAAACCCCATCCCCGAAAAGATCGCGGTGTCCAGTGGCGTGTCGACGTTGAAGTGACTCGTGGTCCCGCGCGCCGCTTGCAGGCACACGACGAACATTTCGGCTATGAGCAGGATCCCGATGGCGGAGACTGCAACGCGCAGGGCGCGAGTGCTTGGAAGGTCGCGCACCATCCACGCGATCGACAGCACGTAGATGAGTACGGAGAGTCCGAATTTCGCGGGCTTAAGCCACGCGGGCGCGCCGGTGATGACGCGTGGATCGATCAGCAGGCCGATTGCTGCGACGACTATCACCGCCCCACTGAAGAAGGCGGCGCGACGCAGGGGTGGCGGCAACGGATGGTGCGGACGCGTACGGGCGCTGGGTGGCGCAATGGCTGATGCTGGCATGCGTACAATGTGCACGCGTTTGCCCTCCATGTCTCCCGTCATTTGCAGGGGGATTTCCTGATTGTGCGGGGTACGGGCGACGATAACGTGCACTTCAGGACATTGAGCGACGCACTCATGCGCGGGTCGCGGCATGTTGGTCGGCGCGATGCGCCATTCACGGTTTCGAGGAGGCACCATGTACCGCTGCAGCAGCTGTGGCAGTGACATCGATGACGGATTTGATCGCTGCTGGAATTGCAATGAAGCTGTCCCGGGGACAGTCTTGGGCGAACCGCACTTTGCGCTACCGACGAAGCTGGTCGCGTCGTACCGCATCTTTCGCGAGTCCGGGGCACGTGGCGACGAAACGTTGACGGAAGCCTCTGCGTTTGCGACCGGGCTCGGGCGTGAACGCGTCATCAGTATTTCCAACGTCAGTGAGCCGTCTGGTATCGCCGTGACCGTATGGTTCTGGTCGGACCGACCGCAGTCGAGCGAGCGAGCGTTGCATACGGACAACCTGCGTGCACGCGAGCGCGACCTCATCATTCTCGATCCGGGGTAGCTGATGGGACGTCTGATTGTACGTGTAATGCGACGTGAGTCAGCGTGGGTCGTGGTGTGTGCTTGATGGCGTCCACGGAGACGGTCATCGCGGTTTCGGTTTTCGACCGCGCCGGTACGGCGGGAAAGCGTGTATGAGACGCGTTCTGCGAGCACTGTACGTGCCGGTATTTGTCGGCGCGCTGGTGTCGAGTTGTAAGCGCAAGGAGCCGAGTCTCGACGCGCCGTCGCCCGTGGTGGTGGCCTTCTACACGGCGCGTATCGCATCGGGTACCACCGGAGCGCCGAGTGCGGACGTGCTTCGGCAATTTGCGCCGCTGCTGTCAGATACGCTGACGGCGCTGTTGCGCGCGGCCGCCGAGATGAGAGATCGGGCCGTCAAATTGGCGCCTACCGAGAAGCCGCCGTTCGCGGAAGGAGACTTGTACTCGAGCCTCTTTGAAGGACCGACCAAATTCACACTCGTGCGCGATACGAGTGCGGCGCGGCAGCGAAAAACGGTGGTGCAATTCGTTCGCGTGGACAACGGCGATCGCTACACGTGGACAGACACCGTGCAGCTTGGCAAGCATGGCCGCTACGACGTGATCGAAGACATTCGGTACGGTGGCGCGGGCGAATTCGGCAATCACGGCGCGCTGCGTGCGTCACTCGAGGCAACACTCCCTCTGGTGAAGGCGGCGATGTCACGCGACAACTTAGCTAAGCCCGACGCGCCTCCGAAACCGACCATGCCACGAGCCACGCCGTGAGTGTGCCGCGTTACTTCACCGGCGCGCGCGTGAAGAGCACGTAGTCGGCGCGCGCGGCGAATTCTTTCGCATTCGCCGTAGCCGGATCCGCGACAGGAATGGCCGTCAGCACAACAGTCTTTGCGGACGGCGCACGACGACGCAGGCGCTCGGCGGTGCCGAGTCCGAAGTTGCTGTGAAAGGCGCCGTCTACCTGGAACACCAGCGCGCCGGCACCAGCCTTCGTCCAGGCGGATGCGATCGAAGCTCCCATCGTTTCGTCCTTCACACACTGTGCTTCGTAAAAGCGATCGGTGATGACGCGTGCGGCCTCGGCGTCACTCGCGCTTGGTGGTCCGCCACCGGCGCCGTGGCCAGACATCTCCTCGGCGAAGTTTTTGTAGTAGACGTCTTTGGGGCAACTGTTGTCTTTCGCGGCAAAGACGCGTTCGGACGTCGTCATCGTGTCGAGCACGGCGAGTCCTTTACGGCTCACGGCCGTCGCAATGCGTCGCGGGACGTTCGCACCGACCACCGGCCAGCCACGAATGCGCGCGAGTTCGACAAGCGGGCGATAGTCGGTGGTGTACTGCGGCCATGGTCGCGCGCCCGCAAGAAACGCCGCCTCGCTGATGGATCCGGCGAGATAGCGATCCAACTGGGGCTGCACGTCGGTTTCGAACATTTCCATCGTCAGCACGAGTTGCGGACGACGCTCGCCGATAGCTGCGAGGAGCGCGAGTTCGGTCGCGTGCGTTGCGGGATCGTCGTGCTGCTCGCCAAAGAACACGACGTCGGCGCGACTGAGCGTCTGGACCAGCTGCGTGAACGGAATGAACTTCGCGGCCTTGCTGTCGTAGACGCGCAGGTTCGTCGTCGACGGCTGCGCGGCAGACGGTGCGGCGGCGAGTTGCGGCGCGCTTCGCGGAGTGCAGGCCGCGAAGGCGAGGACCGTGCTCAGCGCGACAGCAGCGGTACGAAAGGGGCGGGAGGTCGGGGCATCAAGCATGCACGGTTGATAGGTGCTGCGGCCGTCGGTGTCAACGATGGCGTCGGGACGCGGCCGGCCGCGGGTGGGTTGTCTCCTTGGGGAGGCGTGTGCTGTGGCCGCGAATTGTGTCGGGATTGGTAGTGCTCGTCGTCGATGTAGTCTGGCACAGAGCGCTCACCGTGCTGCCGTGTTGGCCGGGCCGGGTTACCAACGTCCCTTTCGACGTCGCGTGTTGAAAAAATGTTGCGCGAAGCCCTTGCACCTCACGTAGCGTGAGGACTTAGCATGCCGTCGTGGGGCGTACGACCCACGGGTGAACACGGTCGCGACGGCGTTCACGATATCACGACAGTTCGTTCGGTTACGCACACGGAGGAGGGTTCGGATGACAGTCCCGCTCAAGGTTGGCACGTTGGCCCGAAAAACGGGGCTGTCGGTCCGTACGTTGCATCACTACGACGAGATCGGCTTGTTGTGCCCGGCACAACGCACGCCAACAGGACATCGGCTGTATGCGCATGCAGACGTTGCCCGATTACAGCAGATCCAGTCGTTGCGCATGACCGGAATACCACTC
>JBBQDB010000246.1:0-3998 GCA_038319245.1 Gemmatimonadales bacterium | reverse complement strand
GCATCACGCGCGTCACGGTCCGCGCCGGCTGGGTCGGTATACATCCACGCCTGAAACGCGTCGACGCTGGCGATGTGGACCAGGCTGCCCAGCACGTCCTCGAAGTGCTCGAGCCACGCCACACGCGCCTGTTCGGGCGTGTAGTAGCCGTCCGGCGCGACGAAATACGGCATGGCCAACAGCTCCATGCTCATCGACGCCAATTCGGCCGCTTCATGTCCGGTACGGCGCTGCCAGGTGAAGGGCAACGGATGCGTCGCGAAGTCGTGAAAGCTATGGCCGGCCTCGTGCACGAGCGTCTGCACGTCGTCGGGCACGCCAACCGCGTTCATGAAAATGAATGGACGGCCGCGGAAGGCGAGATCGGTGCAATAACCGCCAGGCGCCTTTCCCGGACGGCTCTCGAGATCGAGCAGCTGCTCGTCCGCCATGATGCGGAACTTGTCGCCCAGTTCCGGATCGACGCGCTCGAAGACCCGTTGCGCCTTCGCGACGAATTCGTGCACGTTGGCGAATGGACGCAGTGGTTCGGCGGCGCCCAAGTCTACAGTCACGTCCCACGGGCGAAGCGTGCCGACGTTGAGGACGCGTTGCCGATGCGCCATCAGGCGGGCGACGGCCGGTGTGACCGTGGTCTTCACCGCGTGATGGAATCGCGCCACGTCTTCCGGCGTGTAGTCAAAGCGATACTTGGACGCGAAGCAGTAGCGCTGATAGTCGGCGAAGCCCGCCTCGCGCGCGACGGCTGTACGTAACCCGTACATGCGGTCGAACAGATCGGCGATATTTTCGCGCTGCTCGTAATACGCCGACGCACCGAGTCGGAACGCGCGCTCACGCTCGGCGCGATCGTTGGATTTGAGATGCGGTTGCAGTTGCGGAATGGTCTTCGCGACGCCATCCCAATCAACGCTCAGGCCACCGGAGAGCTTCTGGTAGCCCGCCGAGAGTTCTTCGATCTGCGCGAAACGCGCGACGTTCGCCTCGCGAAAGATTTCGATATCGCTCCGAAACCGGCGCATCGTGGTCACGAGATCCGGCCGATCGGTGCCTACCTCCACCAGACGTCGCGCGAGGCGCACTTGCTGCTCTTCCATTTTGGGAAACACCTCCATGGAAAAACGCAGGTACGTCGTTTCGGCGGCGGCGTCGGCCGTGTTCGCGGTGTATGCAATCATCGCCAGCGTGCCGGCCTCGCCGACGAGCGTATCCAGGCGGGACCACTGCGTCAGCCACGCCTCGACACTGGCCGTGTCGGGGTCGAGTGCGACGGTCGCCAGCTGTTCGTAGTACGGCTGCACATCGGGCCAGGCGGCGTTGCGAAACGCATCTGGTGAGGTTGGTAATTCGATCATATCGAGAGAGAGAAGGTCAATGCCGCGGCGATCGCACGCAGTCGCGGTCTATTCGCCGTACGGAATCCAAATGTTTTTTATCTGCACGGCGCGACGCAGAAATTCACGTCCTTCACCGCTGCGTGGGTCCAGCCATTCCCGCGCGCTCCACTCAGTCCACGTCCGTTTGAGATTGGCCGCCGACGCGGTCTCGACGGCCGTCGCACCCGCGTGTGATCCAACGTACCAGAGCGCATCGACGTCGTCATGGTCCGCGAGCGTTTTGGCCAACGCGTCGCGCGGGCCGGTGACCAGGTTGATCGTGCCGGCGGGGACATCGGACGTTTCGAGCACGCCGTAAAAATCGGTCGCCGCCAGCGGAAAGCGCTCCGACGGAATCGCCACGACACGGTTGCCCATGGCAATCAGCGGCGCCACCAGCGAGATCAGGCCAAGGAGCGGATAGGGGTCGGGACAGACAACGCCAACGACACCGATCGGCTCGTGCATAGCGAGCGCAACGCCGCGCATCGGTACGTCGTGCACCTGCCCGTCATGTTTGTCCGCCCACGCCGCGTAGGTGAACAACCGGGAGATGCTGGCCTCTACTTCCAGCACGCCCGCGCTGGTCTCTGCGCCGGTCATGCGCGCAATACGCTCGACGAACTCGCCCTGACGTACCGACAGGTTTTCCGCGATGTAGTAGAGAATCTGCGCGCGCTGATGACCCGTGAGCCCAGGCCAGGCGTGCGCTCCCTGCGCCGCTTCGACGGCGTTGCGGACATCCTTACGATTCCCCTCGCCGACCTCACCAAGGGCCCGACCGTGCACGTCGCGCACGATGCGCGTGTATCCCGAGTCGGGGCGCGCCTGCTTGCCGCCGATGAACAGCTTGGGCGTGCGATCGATCGCCGGGAGCGCGCCCTTCGTCTCGACGTCGAATTCAACGGTCTCGTCGGAACGCGGTGCCGTGTCGACAACGATCGGCGACGGCGCATCGGCGTGCGGCTGAACGGGTTTGAGATATTCCCACATCCCCTCGCGCCCACCTTCGCGTCCGAAGCCCGATTCCTTGTAGCCGCCGAATCCCGCCGCGGCATCGAACAGATTCGTGCTGTTGATCCAGACCACGCCACATTCGAGCTTGGGCGCGATGTCGAGTGCGAGGTTGATGTTGTCGGTCCACAAACTCGCTGCAAGACCGAAGGGGGTGTTGTTGGCCAAGGCGACGGCTTCGTCAGGCGTGCGGAAGGTCATCGACACCAGCACAGGACCGAAGATCTCGACTTGGGCGATGGTCGCCGACGGCGCGACGTTGGTGAAGAGCGTGGGTGGATAGAACGAACCGACGCCCGGCACAGCCCACGTCGGCTGCCAGCACCGCGCGCCTTCGGCTACGCCTTGTGCCACGAGCGACGTGATACGCTCGAGCTGCACGGGTGCAATGATCGCCCCTATGTCGACCGACTTATCGAGCGGCGAGCCAACGCGCAGCAGCTCCATGCGCGCGCGCAGCTTCTCAGTGAGACGTTCAGCGACGCCTTCCTGCACGAGCAGTCGCGAACCGGCGCAACACACCTGTCCTTGGTTGAACCAGATCGCATCGACCACACCTTCGACCACGCTGTCGAGATCTGCATCTTCGAACACGATGAACGGGCTCTTGCCACCCAGTTCGAGCGAGAGACCCTTGCCGCTCCCGGCCGTGGCGACACGAATGGCGCGGCCGACTTCGGTGCTGCCGGTAAACGCGATCTTGTCCACGTCCTCGTGCGCCACGAGCGAAGCCCCGGTGCGTCCGTCGCCAGTGACGAGGTTGAACACGCCGGGAGGAAGCCCGATGTCGTGCACCAGCTCTGCAAAGCGAATAGCGGTGAGCGGGGTGAATTCGGCAGGCTTGAGGACGACCGTGTTTCCAGCCGCCAGCGCCGGCGCGACCTTCCACGCCAGCATCAGCAGCGGAAAGTTCCACGGAATGACTTGTCCGACCACGCCGTACGCATGCGTGTTGGGGAACTCGGTTTCGAGCAGCTGCGCCCAACCGGCATGATGATAAAAGTGTCGGGCTGCGAGCGGGACATCGAGATCACGCGTTTCACGAATCGGCTTGCCGTTGTCGAGGGTCTCGAGGACGGCGAAGTGGCGCGCGTGCTTTTGAATGCCGCGTGCGATCGCGTACAACCATCGTGCGCGCGCGTGCCCGTCGAGCGCCTGCCACGCGGGCAGTGCGGCACGCGCGGCAGCGACGGCCGCGTCAACGTCCGACATCGTACCCTGCGCCACCGTCGCGAGCGCGCGCCCGGTTGCCGGCTCACGTACGTCGATCACGTCACCTGCACTCTCACTCTCACTCGTCCACCGTCCGCCGATGTAGTGGCCAAACGCACTGCCCCGCTCTGCCAGCCATTGTCGCACCACCGAATCGGTCTCGGGCGCGGGGCCGTAGCTCATGCTGTCGAAGATGGCGCGCACCGACGTGGCGGCGGGAGTTGTAGAAGTCGTCATCGCTCAGACCATGGGCATGCGATGGGTCGCCGCGTAGCGACCCGTCACGAAATGTTCGAGTTGGCGCTCAACGTCGGTGAGCAACCCGCTCGCGCCGAAGCGAAACAGATGCGGCCGTAGCCAGCGATCACCGAGCTCCTCCTTCATAAGAATGAGCCA
>JBBQDB010000245.1:0-4018 GCA_038319245.1 Gemmatimonadales bacterium | reverse complement strand
CGCCACTTCGTGCGTTGGCAGCAGCCGACGTAACGACTCTTCGCGGCCCAGCAGCAGCAGGCCGGCTACGCGCAGGCGATCGACGGTGTCGCGCCCTTCGCCAAGTCCGAGTGCCTTCACCAACGAGACATCGCTGAGCGTGAGCAGTGCTGCGTCCGCGCGCGCGCCGTTGCGCGTAATCGATTGCCGCAGGCGCTCGAACTCGAGCGGATCGAGATCCTCCCACGTGGCGTCGGCGACAACCATCGCTGAGAAGTCGAGCGCACCACGACTCGACTCCCGCGATTGCATTTCGTGCGGATAAAACGGCAGACACTGCGGATTGCCGTGCACATCAAGCAGCCGATGCTTGTACACGCCGCGATTGGTGGCGGTAATCGGACGCCCTTCGGGAACGCGGATGACGACCACCTGATGCCCGTCGATGGGAACCACAGCGCATTCTACCGGGCAGCTCGGCTGCGTCGAATTGCCGACCACGGCCTCAACGCGCCGGATATCGGTGTACGATCCGTGCCGTGGCTGCGCGCCGGAAATGGAACCGTCGTCTTCTACGCCAACGAGCAGCACGCCACCGCGCGCGTTGGCCATGCACGCGACGGCTTCCACGAGGTCGGTGTCGTTGAGACGTTCGCGTGATTCGCCTTTGAACTCGACGATGAGTGATTCACCACCGGCCACCCACGCGCGCACTTCATCCGCCGTCACGATCACGCGATGGCTTCCTCTGCCGTTTGCGGTGCGCTCTCCTCCAACATCACGTTCACCGCCGCGTCCAGCGTGGCGGTGAACTCCGCGACTGTCCATCGTCCGAATTGACCATCGTTGTTCACGGCGGGCACCCAATACTGGCGCATGGTGTTGGCCTTTTCTTTCGCGTTTTCGCCACGGCGACCCTTGATCTCGACTACCAGATGCAACGGGTCGAGCACGCCACCATTGCCGCGCCCCTTCTTGGGCATCTTCGCGGCGACGTGCGACCAAGGCTCTCCAAGCACTGGCCCTTCGGCGTCGGGAATGCTATCGGTAACAGGAACGCGCAGCAGTTGCACGATTCCGTATTCAATCGCGTGCATCAACGAGAAGTGACTCATCGTCCACGGAAAAGGCGTTCCTTCCTTGTAGCCCGATCCGCCTCATTGTTCGCGTCCCTCACCACCAACACTCGGTTCACGGAATCGACTTCGCCACAAACGCGGGGTCGATGGTCGGCGACAACCCGATATCCGACACGACCACCGTACCCGCCACCGTCTTGTCGAAGACAAGTCGTATCGTCTTAAGCTGCGTCGGATCAAACGTCGGCGTTGATTTCACAAATTCACCGACCGGCAACACGAACGTCTGCTGCACCAGTTCGAAGATCGTCGCGAAGCGTTGCTCGTCGCGTCCCTCACGTCGATAGATCTTGGTCTCGAGCGGACGGCGCACGGTGCCGAAGTGGTTGAGCGGCAACTTCGCGGTATGCCCCGCGGCATCGACCAGTTCTACCGATAGCTCGATCGGCGTCGAGTCCGTGACTTCCTTTTTCTTTGACGGCTTGGGCTCTGCCTTCGCCTTTGCTTTAGCGATCGAATCGGTGCGCGCCTTCCCTGCCTTCGAGGTGTCGGCCTTGGTCGTGTCCTTCGGACCTGGGCGCGGACCGGGCTTGTCCTTCGTGGCCGCAAGCGAGAGATAGATCGCGCTCGCCGCGCTCGGCTGATACGCGCCGCGCAATGAATCGGAGATCGTTATCGAGTACGATGCAGACGTGCCGAGCTTCGTCGTGTCCTTACCCGCGCTGCGATTGTTCCATCCGAGCCACACGGCGTTATGCCGTTGGTCGTCGCCGCGCGAACGATACGGCAGCGTCGCTTCCTTCCACGTGCCAAGCGAGTCGCCTTCCAACTCGACGCCCTTCACCGTGCCACGTGCGATATCGATGTCCTCATCATACTCGGCGAGCGGTTTGTAGCCACTCTCCTGGAATCGCGTGATATACATCGTCTTCGGAAACCACGCGCCGGCCGTACGATGATCGCGAAACATCGGCAGATAGTCTTTGTTACCGTGCAACGTCGACTCGAGAAATCCTGAGATCACGAGTTTGGCGAATCGACGCTGTTCTTCAGGTGCAATCAACGTGCGAAGATCGAGCGAGCGTCCGCTGCGCGGCCCGTTGTCCTTGTTGTTCCAGACGGTGTTCCACTGACCATGATTCGCGCGGTACATGTAAAATGCCGCTTTGAAGTACGGCTTCCCATCGGTGAACTTGAGACGCTCGAATTGCCGAAGACCGGTAAACGTTGAGACATCGCCATCGTGCGAACCATGAATGACGAGATAGTTGACATTCTCGAGCGGCGTAAACTGCCCGGCCGCTTTGTACTGACCGTCAACGGGCGCAATCGAAACGATCGCCTTGATGCTGAAGTTGAAGCCAAACTTCTGCTTCGCGTCGTCGGGATAGTATTTGAGTTTGTTGAACGTCGCGGCCAGCGGCGCCGCTTCTCCACCGCGCGAATGCCCCATGAGCGCGATGTTGTTCATGTCCACTTTGTGCGAGAGCGGACCAGCGCTCGAATCGTTCCAACGCTTGAACTCCTGCAGGTGCTTGAGCAGCATCCACGCGCGCGCATCGTTCTCGCCCTGCAAGCCGTTGATGAAGTTCTCGTCAATCGATGCGAGAATGAATCCTCGTGATGCGAGCAGCTCGCCGAGATAGCCGTAGCCCGGATCGGAAAAGTCTTCTGGATTGTGATTGCCATGCACCACCAGCACGAGTGGAAACGGACCGGGGCCGTCCGGATACCAGACGCGCGCATTGAGTGGGACTTTCTTCATGTCGAAGCCCCAAAACTTCTTGCGATCGTCGACCTGTGTAGGACCGACGGTAGCGAATGGCGACACATCCACCGGCTTCGTCTTCATCGTCACCGAATCGCGAAACTCGGCGCGCTGTTTATCGTTGCCACTGCCGTAGAACAACCGTAGCACCTTGAACGAGCCCGCCTCGGAGGGATTGGGCGCGGTGATCGTCTGCCGCGACAGCACATCGGGCGAATCGTCTTTCGCGAGCTTGAGCGCTTGTGAGCAGGCCGCGAGTGTCACTGCGAACGCGCCGAGTGCGAGCGTGAGACGCGTTGATGTACGAGTGATCGGCATCAGCGCCACCGCACGGAAATATGGTGGGCGTAGCGATTACCTTCGAAGAACTCGACAGCGTAGTCGAAGGCGAGGCGGTCGGCGTTAAGTGTGCCGCCAAACGAGACTGGGCGTTGCGCTGAAGTTTCGGTGCGATGCGCACCCGCGCGTACGGTTGCCGACCAGCCTTCGATCCAGCCGTAGCCAATTTCCGCACCGCCCGCCGCACCGAGCCAACTGTTGCGCACCGAAAGCTGCGTCGCGAAGCCAAGATCGAATTCGCCGGCTTGCATCTGTTTATTCCACCCGAGCGCGGTTTGAGTCGGAGACGTTCGCGGTTTGCTGCGATCGCCAATGTTCTCGACCGCAAGCGCAGCCGTGCCGCCCCACAGCGGATGCGACGCACCGACGTTGCCAAGGAGAAACGTTTCGTGAATCGCCGAATTGCCCATCGTGGCGTCGGCGGCAACGCGATCTTCCGCATACGTGGTGCCGACACCGAGCCGAAACCCTTTGTACGTGTAGTTCGCGCCGGCGACCGCCGCGATACTGAACGCATCACGCGTACCGTTGGCCGTCAACTCGCTCGGAGCAAACGGATACGACGCCGTGTTGCGCGCTTTGTACTCGACGAGACTCACGCCCCAGCCGTACGTGAGCGGACCGACAGTGAAACCGCCGGTTAGCGCGCCGAGTGTGCCGTTGGAACCGTAGCGCGTGAACGAGCCACCAATGCCGTTCGTCTGATTGATTTGCGCCGGATTGTAGAACACCGAATACTCATCGCGACCGGCCACCCACGCGTTACCGAGTGCCGTCGCACGCGTACTGGTTGGCAGCAAGAGGACGAGCGGGCCAGCAGGTGGCGCCGAGCCTTGCGCGGATGCGACGCGCG
>JBBQDB010000244.1:0-4050 GCA_038319245.1 Gemmatimonadales bacterium | reverse complement strand
GCGGGAAATACGAACGGCGCCGCGATCAACGCCAACGCCCAATCGGGAATCGGCGCAGAATCGTTGGTGTTCGTCAACCGAATCACATCAACGACAAACGCGCGATAGAGCAGCGCGAAGTCGTCGACGGCACTTGAATTGGTCATAGCAGGCAGCCTGGCAGGCAGATACACAGCGCGGCAACGACATCGGCGTCGTTGCCGCGACCAAACTACTGGCTGTGTGACACAGCGCCACCATGCAGTGTGACGCAGCTCATCAGTAAGCCCCTTCGCAACACAATCGATAGCACGTGACTACGGCTTGCCGCGCTTGCCCCACGTTGGTGACACCGGCTCACGCATTGCCCGATCGCTCGGCTTCTCCTTGAGCAGCCGCAGCCCTTCCTGCACCGCGCGTTCCAGCTGTGGATCGTGGCCGGCGATGACATCCTTCGGCCAATTTTCGACATTGATATCCGGCGCAACACCTTCGTTCTCGACGGCAAATTTGTCATCGCGACCAAAGAAGCCAAATCGCGGCGCGATCATCGAACCGCCGTCAACGAAGTTTGGCGTGTCGGTGGTTGCAACGAGACCGCCCCACGTCCGCATCCCAACGAGCGTGCCAAGCTTGCGACGCTTGAACATGTACGGCATCAGATCGCCACCGCTGCCAGCCATTTCGTTGATGATCATGACCTTCGGACCCCAAATACCATTCGCCGGGCTCGTGTACGGATAGCGATCGCCGACTGGGTTGTTGAAGTAGCCGTCGTAGTCACGACCCAGCAGATCGACGATGTAGTCCGCCGCGGAGCCACCACCGTTGTAGCGCTCATCGACCACCACGCCCGCACGATCCTGCTGTGCGAAGTAGTAGCGATTGAAACTCGTGTAGCCCGGCTGTCCCGTGTTGGGCAGGTACACGTACGCAAGCTTGCCGCCCGAGAGCGAATCCACGATGCGCCGATTGCGCTCCACCCACGCTCGCGTGCGGAGCCCCTGCTCGTTTGCCACCGGCACTACCGTGAGCTGACGCGCACCATCCATAGTCGGACGTGCATTCACCGTCAGCACCGTCTGCCGATTTGCTGTGCCGTCGAGCAAGCGATACATGTTCTCCGGCGCGCGCAACTCGACGCCGTTGATCGCGAGAAGATAGTCACCCGCAGTCACCGTAGCACCCGGCATCGCCAGCGGTGCGCGCAGATCGGGGTTCCACGTTTCGGTATCGTAGATCTTGGTGATGCGATAGCGTCCTTGGTCGATCGTGAAGTCCGCTCCAAGCAGGCCACCCGTCGCCGTCGGCACTTCAGGCATGTCGCCACCGCGCACATACGAGTGCCCGATCGCAATCTCTGCGCCCATCATGTCCATCAAGTAATTCAAGTCCGCGCGATGCATCACATACGGCAGCAACGGCTCGTACATCTTTTTCATCGCCGGCCAATCGCTGCCGTGCATGTTCTTCACGTACAGGTTATTGCGCTCATTACGCCATCCTTCGGCAAAGATCTGCTTGTATTCTTCGCGCGGATCGATGTACGCCTTGAGGACCGCGTTGAGCTTACCTGTGCCCGCCATCGGCGCGGCCTTGTCGGCGTCGACAAGATAGAGTCCGCCCTGCGCGCCACCGGTGCGATAGAGCAACTTCTTTCCGTCGCCGCTAACCACGTATTGCACTGCACCCATCACGAACGGTTGAGCACGACGCGCGCTCAGCTGAAAGCGATGCACGGTTCCACCAGCACCACCGCCACCAGGGCCTCCGGGCGCGGCGTTCGTACCCGACGCGGGCGTCGGCTCCCAGAAAAACACATTCCCTGACGGACCCGCGCGCAGCAGCGAGTAATCACGCTCGGCGATTCCCGGCACCGCCATTACGCGCTGCTGAATGCCATCAAAGTCGATACGCACCGTGACTGCGCGTTCGGCGCGTGGCGCGGCGGGCGGCGCCGAATTCATTGCAGTGCGCGATGAATCTACGACGGGTGTGGACGTGCGTGCACTATCGTTTCGCGCACGTTCGTCGTCGCTCTCGGGGAGAAGCGGGCTCGCTTCGTTGTTGGCAAGCACGGTGATGTACAGCGCCTTCGTCTCCGGCTTGTCATACGCTGACATGTCGAGCAACGACGAGTGCAGACCGAAGTTGGTACTCGCAAAGAACCACAGGTACTTTCCGCTCGCGTCCCACACGGGCTCGGTGGCATCGGCCATCGCATCCGTCACTTGCTTTTTCGCACCAGTCTCCACGTCGTACACGAACACCGCGCGATACAGCGACTTCAAGCGCTTCGGATACGCGAGCCACCGTGAGTCGGGGCTCCACGTCGCCACAATCGAGCGATCGGCGGCGAAGTACGGATCGTTGTCGGCGATCTTTGCAACGCCCGTCGCGATATCAACTAACCAGATGCGAAAATGCGTGTCCTGAAAGGTCAGCTTCCGGCCGTTCGGCGACCAGCTTGGCGCATACGGACGACTGGGTTCGGGCAGGACAATTTCTCGCGGCGTGCCGAGCCCGTCTTGTGATGCAATGACGAGTTTGTACTCGCCTGACTTGTCGCTGAAGTAAGCGACGCTCTTTCCGTCGGGCGACCACGTGGGAAGAATTTCCGCGCTGCCACTCGAGTTGGTGAGATTGCGCACGTCTCCCTTCTCGGCGGGAATCGTAAAAATCTCACCACGCGCTTCGACGGCCGCACGCTTGCCAGCGTACGAGAGCGCGAGTCCACTGATGCGATTCGACACATCCTTCCACTGCGCCATCATCCACGGGAAGTCGCCCGCTGCGGTAATACTGACGATCTTCGACTTGTTCGTCTTTGGATCGAGCTCGTGGATGTAGCCTGCTTGCTCGAACACGACGACGCCTGCACCGGCATCGAGCGACTTCACGTCGAAGTCCGTGAAGGTCGTCGCTTGCGTCAGCTTCTTCGACTTCGTGTCGAACGCCCACACGTTTGACACACCATCGCGATCGGAGAGGAAGTATACCGCGTCACCGACCCAGACCGGATCCATCTCCTTCGTACCCGCGAACGGCGTGGTGTCGAGCGCGAACGTCTTGAGATCCATGATCCAGATTGGGCGATTCTGTCCGCCGCGATAGTTGCGACGTTCTTCGTCCCACGACGTTGGCATGCGATACGCGATGCGCTTACCGTCTGGCGAAATCTTGCCCTGATTAGCGCGCGGCATCGGCATCGCTTCTTCAACGCCGCCGTCGACCGGAATCGTGAAGAAGCGCGACGTCGCCGTTGGTGCTGACGCGGCGCGTCCGGAGGCGAAGACGATGGATTTTCCGTCCGGCGTCCATCCCTGCACCAGATCGGCGCCTGGGTGCCACGTCACGCGCTTGGGTTGACCACCGTCAACGGGCACGGTGTACACGTCGGTGTTCCCACCGTACTCAGCGCTGAATGCGATCAGTTTGCCATCGGGTGACAACTTCGGATTCTGCGTTTGTCCCTGAAAGCTCGTCAGGCGTCGCGCGGCGCCGCCTGCACGCTCGACCGCCCAAATGTTATTCGCGTATGCAAAGACGATATGCGTTGCGCTGACACTCGGCGTGCGCAGCAGTCGCGTGCCAGCGCTGCCCTGCGCTCGTGTCACCACTGGTGAAAGTACGACGGCACAGGTCGCCAGAAGCGCTGCGCGTGATAGTCGGACGGAAGGACGCATGGGAGGCGGGAGGAGCGTGATCCCTGCGCGTAACACTCGCAGTTCGCAGGGCAACCCGAAGATACGAGTCGGAGCCATGACCCGCATCGGCACGGTTCACTTTGGTGTCATCTCGGTGTTACCTGCTCGTCACGTTCCTCTGGCCGCGGGACGGTGTTCGCTGCATATGTTCCGGAGGAAATACGCGCACTCGCGGATCGCGGTGACGCTCATGCCTTAGCTCGCCTCGACGTGATGGACGCAAGTTGACGCGTTTCGTCCCGCGCTACCTCTCTCCTTTCTGATCTTCCATGTTGCTGACATCGTTGGGCCGCCGAGTATCCGCGGTGCTGCTCTCGCTGAGTGCCGTCGCGCTCGCGTCGTGTGTTTCGCCGGATCGTGCGCT
>JBBQDB010000243.1:0-4089 GCA_038319245.1 Gemmatimonadales bacterium | reverse complement strand
TACGAAGATTTCGCACGCGGCTACGCAGGCATCGCCAAAGCACTTGCCACGTGGAGCTGGGATGGCGAGCGGAGGGGCGTATTTGTCACCGTTGCCGGACCTGACAGCGCGAGCGTGGACGACGCTGTGTTGTCGTTGCTCACCAATGCGATTCGCGCCGCCGGCGATCCATTTGTCGCCCTGCGCGTCGCCAGCTACAGGCCAGCAACCTTCATCACCAACTTCAAGCTCAAAGTCGATCCGCGCTTTGACAAGTCGCTCGTAACGGCGGCGGTAGTAGATACCGCACGCCGCCACTTTGGATTCAAGGAGCGCGCGTTCGGCCAACAGGTCGCACTGTCGGAGCTTATCGCGACTCTACAGCACGTGCCCGGAGTCGTCGCGGTAGACGTCGACGTCTTGCGCCGCACGGATAACGTAGGCGGAAATGGGTTGATCAATCCGTTGCCCGCCGCACTCCCGCAGGCCGGATCGCTCGCGGCAACGCTCGCCGCGGAATTGCTCACACTATCGCCTGTTTCCATTGTGCCGGGAGAGATGCCATGAGCTTCGACGCGGTTCAACTCTTCGAGCTCCTGCCTACAGTCTATCGACTTCGAGATGGAGAAGGCGTTGCCGGCACCAAAGACGCGTTGAAGGCGCTGATCGACATCATCGCATCACAGGTTGCTGTCCTCGAGGAGGATATCGAGCAGCTTTACGACGACCAGTTCATCGAGACGTGCGCGCCGTGGGTCACGCCGTACATCGGAGACCTGATCGGCTATCGAACGTTGTATGGGCTCACCGACAAGATCGGAAGTCCGCGTGCCGAAGTTGCGGATACGATTGCATTCCGTCGTCGCAAAGGAACGGCCTCGATGCTTGAGCAGTTGGCGCGCGATGTGACTGGTTATGATGCGCGCGTCGTGGAGTTCTTTCAGCTCTTGGCGACCACGCAGTTCATGAATCATATCCGGTTGCAGAACATCGCCTGGGTAGACATGAGACGGAGCAAAATCCTTTCGGGCGTTAACTCGCCCTTCGACGTTTCGGCGCACTCCGCAGATGTACGTCGTATCGCGCGTGGCCGCGGACGATTCAACATCCTGAACGTTGGGCTGCATCTGTGGCGCATCAACGACTACGCGCTCGAACGGTCGCCGGCGGTTAAACTCGCTTCCGCCGTCGCTGATCGCCGATATCTCTTCAGTCCGACCGGTGCTAACGCGCCGCTGTTCAACCGTGCCGTCGCCGAAGATGCGATCACACATATCGCCGTGCGCGCGAATGTCCCGCAACCCATCACTCGACGTGAGCTCTGGGACAACGTCAATGCATTTTATCCGTCGAGTATCGAACTCGCGTTCGGCAACACACGGCTCCCGGCGAGTGCGGTTACCGCATCTGATCTCTCGGACTTCGGATCGGGGTGGGCGTACACACCTACGGACACGGTCTTGATCGATCCGGTGCTCGGCCGATTGTCGCTTCCGGCAACGCTGACAGTTGGCGGTAATGCGATCGCGATGATCGACCCTGTGGTGACTTTCAACTACGGATTTCCCGCTGAGATGGGCGGGGGACCGTACAGCCGAGTGAGCACATTTACGGACGACATCGGAAATGTGGTCTCGTTGGTATCACCGGGGTCAATTGCCGGCGCGCTGGCGTCGGTGACCTCCGCGGGTATCGTGGAGATCGGCGATAACGCGCGTTACACCGATCCGTTCGTCATCACAGCGGCTCAGGGGGCGCGACTCGAGATTCGCGGCGCCGACGGCAACCGGCCGACGCTCGCGCTCGGATCGGAGCTCGTGGTCACGCTCGGTAAGGATGCTGACGTGACGCTTAATGGTTTGCTGATCATGGGCGGTGCGATTCGCGTTGCGGCCGCATCGAAGGGCGGCACGTTGCGGTTACGCCATTGCACGCTCGTACCCGGCATTACGCTCAATGTTGACGGCACTCCCAAGCAGCCGACGGTATCGAGTCTCATCGTCGAATCTGGATTCGTGACGGTCGAGATCGATCACTCCATCGTTGGTGGCGTACGAGCACACGAGGATGCGACGGTGCGCGTTGTCTCAAGTATCGTCGATGCGACCGATCCCACCGGCATTGCGTACGCGGCGCTCGACGGAACCGCGGCGGGTGGTGAGGTCCGCATCGAGTCGAGCACCGTGATCGGTAAAGTGCATGCTCGGGTACTGCGCCTTGTATCGAACTCCATTATCTGGGCGCGGCTTGCAGACGCGGACACGTGGTTGTTCCCGGTGCAGTCCGACCGCAGGCAGGATGGTTGCGTACGCTTTTCCTTCATTCCGCTCGGTTCGCGCACGCCGCGTCGCTACCGTTGCCAACCAACCAACGCAGACGACGCGCTTCGCGTGCAACCACAGTTCGCCGCTGAGCGGTATGGTGCGAGCGCGTATGGTCAGTTGAGCGATCGATGCGCAGCGGAGATCCGCACCGGAGCCGATGATGAATCAGAAATGGGTGCGTACCACGATCTGTTTGCGCCGCAACGCGAAACCAATCTGCGAGTTAGACTCGACGAGTATCTGCGCTTCGGCCTTGAAGCGGGCGTCTTCCATGCGAGCTAAAGGAGCTGACGAATGAAGGGAGATTTCAGCCGCGAGACGTTCGATCCTGCGAAGCACTATGCAGGCGTTCGTATGCAGCAGGGTCGCGTGCAAACCGACGCGGACTGGAACGAACAGGAATCGCTGCAGCGCCGACGCACGCAGATCGAGGCGCGCGATGTCATCGGTCAATGCGGCGCGCCTGAATACAACGCCGGCTTCGCGATCACCGTCGCGGGGAACACATTGGGCATCGGAGCCGGGCGCTATTATGCCGATGGCATTCTCTGTGAGAACGAGGTCGATGGCCTGCCGTACGAGGCGCAAGCCGATTTGCCAGGTGCTAGCGCGTGGGTTGACATACTGTCGAAGGCCAAGGCGAATTTTGCGGTCGCGTACCTCGATGTGTGGGAGCGCCACATCACCGCGCTTGACGATCCTATTCTGCGCGAAGTCGCGCTCGGTGGCCCAGACACGGCGACGCGAGTCAAGACCGTGTGGCAGGTGCGGCTGTTGCCGCTCGCGAGCGCGATTGATCCGGCGCAGACGAAAGAGCTCCAGGCCAAGCGCGCCGATTTGCTGGCGAAAATCGCGGCTTTGCAGGCGCAGGGCGGAGACCCGGCGGAGATCGCCAAGCTGCAAACGGCGGTCGCTGCGATCGACGCGCAAATTACGGCAGTCGGTGGGACGCCTGCATGCGGCGGTACGTTCAAAGAATGGGACAACCTTGTCGCCAATCCGGACCGACGCCTCAATGCACGCACACAACCGCCAGTACCGGCAAGTGGGCCGTGCGTCGTTCCTCCAACCTCCGGCTATCGGCGGTTAGAGAATCAACTCTACAGAGTTGAAGTGCATGCGCCGGGTCCGATCGGCACGGCAACCTTCAAGTGGTCGCGCGATAACGGTAGCGTCGTCACCGCGATCGAGAAGATGAGCGGGAAGGACATCACCGTGCACGACCTCGGACCCGACGACGTGCTGGGTTTCGCGAGCGGGCAGTGGGTGGAGATCACCGACGATCGCACGGAGCTCAATGGTCAGCCGGGGCAACTTGCGCAGATCGACGCGGTGAATTCGTCGTTGCGTCGGGTGACACTCAAGGTTGCACCGCTGCCGCTTACGAGCAGCGCAGATGGCGTCGATCGTACGTTACATCCGAAGATGCGACGCTGGGATGAGGCCGGCGCGACAGCGACTGCGTTCGGCGTGGCCACAACGGCAGCGTGGCTTCCGCTTGAGGATGGCGTGGAGGTGCAGTTCAGCGCGGGCCCGTTTGCGACTGGCGATTACTGGACCATTCCAGCGCGAACCGCCACTGGTGAGATCGAGTGGCCGCCATTTTCCATTCCGAATAGCGCCCCGGTGGCGCAACCGCCGCGAGGTACTCGCCATCATTTCTGTCGCCTCGGCATTCTCGCGTTCGACGCGGAAAAGAAGGTTTGGACCGTAACCGACGATTGCCGCTCGATCTTTCCTCCACTCACGGAGCCGTGCTGCACAAACGACGCACTGCATGTGATGT
>JBBQDB010000242.1:0-4126 GCA_038319245.1 Gemmatimonadales bacterium | reverse complement strand
TGCTGCGAGGTCTTCGAGAATGAGTGACTTGGTGCCGACGTAGGCGACGCGCGCCCGGATGTCGCGCCCGGTGCTGCAGCTGTTGTAGAGCGCTTTCACGGTGAGCGTGTCGCCGACGTTCGCGGCGGTACGCGCGGCGCTCGTAGCAACACCAACGTTGCGGCTGCTGCGCATCGCCTGCAGGGCGCGCCACACCGGCTCCGGCGAGCCGACCTTCATGCTGATCGCGCGCTGCGCCGAGAGGTACGCCTCGTGGTCGCCTTCGGCCGTGCGCTCTTGCAGCGTCGACATCGGCATCGCGGGCGCGGCGCCGTACGAGGCGCTGCTCATCGCACCATTGGCAGACGTGGCGCCGAACGCGCTTCGGGCAGTCGTGGAGCCGAAGATGGGCGAGACGGGGCCCTGCGACACGGCTGTCTGTCCAGCCATGGCACCCGATCCGGCGCCGCGCAACTCGAAGCCCGATGTGGCGGCTGCAGTCACGCTGGTGTTGATGACGGCGACGACATACTTGGCGCGCGCGGCCCCAATCGGCGCGACGAGCTCGGTGCATCGCACTTGCTCGGCGTCGATGACATTCGCCGACTCTCCTTTGGCCAGTGACAACCGCGCGGCGACACGCAGCGGCGCCGACTTCTGTACGCTCACCGCCGCGACGGTCACCTTGAGCGACTGCAAACCCGCAGCTTGGCACGGCATAACGCCGGTCGCCAGAATCGCGTCGATGTGCGTGGGCGTCGCCTTGAGCACCGTCAACTTCACGCCAGCGATGGTCACGTCAACCAGGTCCGTGAGACGCGCAAAGTTCTGTCCATCAATACCGATGGCACTTCCCGGCACGAGGGTGTCGGGCGAGACGCGCTCGATGCTCGGCGCGGCGGGATCGATCGTCACCGAGAGGCGCGTGGTTGCGGTGTCGAGCATGGCCTTCACGACGGCCGTGCCGCGCGTGCGCGCGATCACGGCATTGCCCGACAGCTGCACCACATCAGAGCCGGATTCGATGCTGTACGCAGGCGTCGTGGAAACAACGTTGCCGAACCGATCGACGATGGCGGGATCGAGCCGAATCGTGTCGCCCAAGATCGTCGCGTGCGCTGGTGTGGCAAATCGAATCGACGCCGCTTTGTCAGCGGTCGCGGTGGCGGTAAAGGTGACCGGCGCGAGACCCGACACGACAGCCGTGAGCGACTGCGTGCCGGCAATGGCGCCGAGTGTCCAGCGCGTCGACGTCAGGCCCGTGTCGTCGGTGATCGTTTCGGTGGATGAGACTTTGCCATCGTTTTCGGCAGTCCAGAGCACGCGGACACCGCGCAACGCTTTGCCGTCGACACCGGTGACTGAAAGTCGAATCGGCGTGCTGATGACCGAGCCGACGATGGCGGTCAGTACGCTCGCGGCGGCTGTGGCATTTGTCGGCACGGACGGCGCACTTGTGTCGGAACCGTTGCACGCTTGCAGCAGCGCGAGGCCACACACCGTCACCGCCATGGCACGCATCGCACGCCCTTTTGGCGTGGAACCGATGTAACTCGCGATGTGGGAAGCGATTCCGGGCATTGCGGCGACCGTCACGGGGTGAGCTGAAACCTGCACACACCCACGAAGGAAGCAAGTCGTATGCCGAACTCGACCGTTAATTAGCCGAATGTCACGATTTTTCGATTTGTGCGGACTGTCACAGCATGTTTATTGCAGAAGACGGTTCGCGCCGGGTCGAGCTGGACATGACCGACCGCGCGAAACCCGCATCGCTTTCGTAGCCGAATTGCCGCGCGCCGTGGCTCCAGCCAGGCTGCAGTCAGAATTCTGCGACCGCGCAGAACCTTCCGTATTGGCTCAGATGAGTACGTCAGAAACCAGAATTCGCACCGACATACAGGCGCTGCGCGGACTCGCAGTGCTTTTGGTCCTGCTGTATCACGTCAGGATCGCCTCTGCGCACGCCGGCTATTTGGGCGTCGATGTGTTCTTCGTCATTTCTGGATTTCTCCTGACGTCGCTGATCGGATCAGCGATTCGCGGCCAGCGCTTCAGCTGGTCCGAGTTCTACGTGCGGCGGGCCAAGCGACTTCTGCCAGCGGCTTATACCACGATCCTGATCACCGCTGCAGTAGCCCCGCTCTTCCTCGGACGGGACGAATTGCGCGATCTCGCCAAGCAGATCGTCGGCGCCGTGACGTTCACGGCCAACATCGTGTTGTGGAGACAGACGGGCTATTTCGAAGGCGCCGGTGATCTCAAGCCGCTTCTGCATATGTGGTCACTCGCGGTCGAAGAACAGTTCTACTTTCTGCTGCCGATCGCGATGATGTTCATCAAGCCGTCGCGCTGGATTGGTGTCGCACTCGGCGTTGCCGTCGCGAGCTTCACGCTGTATGTCGTCGGCATGCAATGGCAGCCGAGTGCGGCGTTCTATTTACTGCCGAGCCGTGCGTGGGAACTGCTGATCGGTTCACTCGCCGCGCTGTGGGCGGCGACGGAGTCTACGAGTCTTGCGCCATTGTTCCGTAGGCTGTTCTGGCCGTCGCTCATTTTGTTGCTGGTAGTACCTTTCCTCGAAATCGAAAGCTCGCACGCTGTTCTTGGCGCTCTCGGCGTATGTCTTGCCACGGCGGTGATCATTTTACGCCAAAGCCCGACGCTGAACGAATCAGTACCCGCACGCGCGCTATCAAAAATTGGTGATTGGTCGTATTCGCTGTATCTAGTGCATTGGCCTGTCGTGTCCTTTCTCAACAGTGCGTGGAGCGGCGCGTCGAGCGAACCGCCGTCGTCAGTGCGCGTGCTTGTGGTGGTGATTTGTCTAGGCCTCGCCTGGTTGTTGCACCATTTCGTCGAGAACCCTTTTCGCTGGCGAACCGTCGCACCGTCTCGTACGCTTCTGATGCGCGTGACAAGTGTGAGCGCGTTGTTATGTGCCATTGTTCCAATCACACTGACTTTAAGTCCAGAACGTGGCGACTATGCGAATGCCCGTCGATTCAACTACGGGATGAGCAAGGCGTGCGATTTTTATGATCGGTTCGCCGTGCGCTCGGAGTGTCGCAGTACCGCTGCGCCCAAGTTACTCGTGTGGGGCGACTCGTTCGGCATGCATCTCGTTCCCGGACTCTTACCCGGTCTACAAACCGTTGGGCTTTTGCAGGCGACGCAATCGAAGTGCGCGCCGTTCGCGGGTATAGCGCCTCATAAGGTCGCGGGTCCGATCGACTACGAGCGGCCATGGGGTGAGCGCTGCATTGAATTCAACAGGTCGGTCATCAATTACTTGCGGGAAACGCCGTCGATTGAGACCGTCGTCCTCTCGAGTTCTCTCACTGTTTACTTCGATTCCAGTCACTTCGAGTATCTGCTGCAAGATGGTGACTCGATCGCGCTGGCCCCCGTGCAAACGGACGTGGTCTTGGCGCGTCTTCGCGAGACGGTCGCTGAGCTGCGCACGATGGGAAAAAGAGTAATCTTCGTGGCACCGCCTCCGTATTCTGGATACGATATCGGTCTCTGCATTCAGCGGGAGCAGACCGGCAAGATTTCTTTCGGTCGTCCGACTGGATGCGTGGTAGATCGAGCGGATTACGAGTTCAAACGCGCAAGGATTCTAAAGTTTTTGGATCGCGTTCCCATCGAGGCGGACGTGCCGGTCATACGATTCGAGCCATGGCTTTGCGGGGTCACGACGTGCGCAACCAGTGTTGCGGGCACGACGCTATATCGGGATCACGGACACTTTTCGTATGAGGGGTCGCGCGTGCTCGCAGAGCGAATGCACTTGGCACAGCTGCTGGAGCGGGACGCGCGATAGCCCTGTGCGTGACGCCGAGCGACGGATGCGCTGGATCGAAGGTGGTCCATTGCCGAGGTTACAGTAGATCGTTCCGCCGCATCGTGCCTTTAACCCGCCAAGCGCTCCATGACCATTTCTGAGGAAACAACCCGCCCGCCCCTCACGATCCTCTCCGAGGAAGAAGAGCTCTTCCGCGCCGCCGTCGCCGAACTTGCGACCACCGACGTGCTGCCGCGCGTTCGCGCGATGGAGGATGCCGGAAAAATCGACCCGATCCTGACGGCGAAGTTCGTCGAGCTGGGGCTGATGGGGATCGAGGTGGCGGAGCAGTACGGCGGC
>JBBQDB010000241.1:0-4222 GCA_038319245.1 Gemmatimonadales bacterium | reverse complement strand
CGCCATGGTCGCGGCCACTGTGAGCGCGATCGCCGCACGTGTTACGGCACCCCGCGACCCAGGGTGCTCCGCGCCTCGCTGGCGACGCAAACGACTGGTGGTCTGGAGCCGCATCAGCGTTGATGCGCCGTTCGGCCGTGTCTCACGCCGCGCCGGCATCCTCAGCGAGCGCACGCAATCGTGCGATCGATTGCACGTCCCAGAGATCTGGACTGTCGTCGTCTTCGGCGATGTCTGGATTCGCCTGCGGCGTCTCGAGCAGCAGCGGAATGTCGGCAGCGCGTCGGTCCTGCAGCAGCCAGCCGAATGGTGCGGCGCCGATCTGCCCTTCGCCGATGACCATATGTCGGTCCTTGTTGGACGCGAGCGCGCCTTCACTGTCATTGAGGTGAAAGAACGCGGGCGGCTCACCGATGGCGGTCTCAAACTCGTCGAGCACCTGCGTCAGCGACGCGCGGGATTCATGGATTGGATAGCCGGACGCGAAGAGGTGACAGGTGTCCAGCCCATAGCCGGTGCGCGCGCGCTGTTCGGCGGGAATGCCCTGCAACATCGTCGCGATCTCACTCGGCGTGCGACCAACCGTGGTACCGGCGCCCGCCGTGTTCTCGATCAGCAGTCGCGTTGTGCCTTCGGGGACAGCCGCGAGCGCACGTCGCATCGCCTCGGCAATGCGCGCAAGGGCGCCGTCACGATCGCCGTCGGTCGCCGCACCGGGATGAAAGCAGACCCCGCGAACGCCGAGTGCCGTCGAACGCTCGAACTCCTTCGCGAGTCCCGCCGCCGCGCGCGCCCACTTTTCCGGATCGGGCGTGCCGCAGTTGAGCACGTACGCCGCGTGCACGATGACATGTTCGGGCTTGATGCCCGCTTCGCTCAACGCCGCCTGAAAGCGCGCGACGCGGTCAGCCTTCACACTGACTTTGTCGTTGTAAAACTTGGGCACCGCGCTGAAGATCTGGAGCGCCGACATCCCGGAGTGGCCGGCGCGACGAGCCGCCATCGGAATACCGCCGGAGTCGATGCAATGCGCGCCGATGTAGAGCATGCGGGATCGTGAAAAGGTTTGAGGAACAGCAACAGCACACCGCAAAAGCGAACTGCTGACCGCGAATTTCGCGAATGGCGCGAATCTGGGTGGTGCGGGGGCTATGGCGTTGCGACGGCTGCACAATCGTAGCGACACGCGTGCGTCTTTTTCTTTGACAACAAAATACCGGCCTAGCCCACGTCGCGACGGCGCCGTACCGCCCACTGAGCACATTCGCGTGAGTCGCATCATTCGCGGCCGGCAGTACGCTGTTACCGTTCGGCCTACTTCACCACCGCCCGCCTCACGCGAAACACCGGGTCACCACCACCAGTCGGCGTTTCGCTCCAGCCGACGACGATCGCACGCCCCGCCACGACGACGTACGGATCGCGCGCGTTTGCAATCGCACTGCTCGCAATGATCCGATCGGCAAAGATGTGCCCAGAGGTCTCGGAGACCGCCAGCCCGACGCGTGGACGTTCGCCCCCGTTCGGATCGTCGTACGCCACCGCGACCACGTCGCCTCGCGCGGCGACGCGCACCGCGCCCAAGCGCTCGCCGTACACGATCGCCTGCGGCACTTCGAAGCCAGCGCGCGGATCCATCTGGTGTGCGTAAAACACGCCCGGTCCTTCGGGCCCAGTGAGCGCATACCCCACATGCACATAGCCATGTGCGTCGTCGACAACCACGCTCGGCGCTTCACGCGAGCACCCGGTCGCGCCGCGCAGCTCGGCCTGTGCGTCTTCCGGCCCTTGATCGAGCGTGTCGACGACGATCGGACCTCGCCACGCGCTGAGCCGTGCGGGCGCGGTAGCCGTGGCGACGATCGTATCACGCCATGCCGCCACGAGTCGCACACGTCCGCGCTCGCGACGCGTCCACCACACCGCGACACGGCCACGTCCGCGTGCCAGCGCCACGCGCAGTGAGCGCGAACAACGCAGCGAGTCCTGCGGCGCGTCGTCGGTGCCCATGGTCGAGTTCGTCGCCGCGGTGTTCATGCCCGTCATGCCTGGCATCCCCGCCATCGCATCTGGTGATGTCTGTGTCGATGGCGTACTCGTCGCAGCACTCGTCGCGGCACTCGTCGTACCGTTCGAAGCCGCGCCCACCACGCCGTTCGCCGCTTCTCGCGATTCGGGCATCGCCAGTAGGCGCGGCGTGAGCAACGTCAGCGCCGTCGTTTCGCGCAACAGGTCCTGCACCAGCAACCGGTCGGCGGTGGGCGAGCTGTCGCGCATCGTCGAATCAATGATGACGAACGGCGGATGCGTCAGCGGCGACGGGTCAGTGGTTGGCATCGGGACCTCGTCGACCCAACGCACGGCCGGTACTTCGCACGCCGCAGCCGAAAGTAGGACCGCAACCAGTCCAACGGACCGGCTGACGCGCGCTGCCATCGACCGTGCGACAGCACTGCGTTGCGTTATCGCGTCTGCCAATGGACGCCGACGATTCCCCAATCGACGACTCACTCCGCGCTCCTCTGCACCTGACGTTTCTCGGTCATCAGCCTCAAGGGTACACAGCGGACCACATCGGAGAGAAGCGGCGACGCTGATCTGCCGCCGCCGGTGTTTACCGCTCGCAATCCATCGTCTGCCGGCGAGACGACGTCAGCCGCACAGCATGAGGCTAAATTTCGCAGGCGCCGCGCCGACGCTGTTCGAGCCGCGCTACCTCATATTCGCGCCCCTCCGGAGACTTCCTGATGTCCCCTGCCGCTTTCGACGGCTCTCGTCGTGTGCCGCCAGCTGTCAACGAACCTGTTCGCAGCTATGCCCCGAATTCGCCGGAGCGTACGTCCCTCAAGCACCGACTGGCGACGATGGCCGCCGAGCAGGTGGAAATCCCGATCGTGATCGGCGGGAAGCGCATTCACACCGGTGATCTCACGTCGGTGACGATGCCCTGCGATCACCGCCATGTGCTCGCCACCTTCCACAAGGCCACACCGGCACTGGTGCAGGAAGCGATCACGTCGTGCATCGCCGCGCAGCAGGAGTGGGCGAGTTGGCGCTGGGAAGATCGCGCCGCGGTATTTCTGCGTGCCGCCGAGCTGTTGACGACGACTTGGCGTGACACGATCAACGCCGCCACGATGCTCGGGCAGGCTAAAACGGTGCACCAGGCCGAAATCGATGCGGCGTGTGAGTTGATCGACTTTTGGCGCTTCAACGTACAGTTCGCGCAGGATCTGTATCACGAGCAGCCGATCGCCGATCACAGCATGTGGAACCAGCTGGAGTATCGCCCGCTTGAAGGGTTCGTGTACGCGGTGACGCCGTTCAACTTCACCGCGATCGGCGGCAACCTGCCTGGCGCACCAGCGCTGATGGGTAACACCGTGCTCTGGAAGCCGGCGGCGACCGCCATGCTTTCCGCGTGGTATGTGTTTCAGCTGCTCGAGGAAGCAGGACTGCCTCCAGGCGTCATCAACTTCGTACCCGGCGATGCGGCCGCGGTCTCGTCGGTCGCCCTCGGCCATCGTGACCTCGCCGGCGTGCACTTCACCGGTTCTACCGCCGTCTTCAACAGCATGTGGGAGACGATCGGGAAGAATATGAACCACTACCGCTCGTATCCGCGTATCGTCGGTGAAACGGGTGGTAAGGATTTCATTGTCGCCCATCCGAGCGCCGACCCGCGCGCGCTTGCCGTCGGGATGGTCCGTGGCGGGTTCGAGTATCAGGGGCAGAAGTGTTCGGCCGCGAGTCGTGCGTACGTGCCGGCATCGCTCTGGCCGTCGGTGCGCACGCATTGTGTGGCAATGATGGCGGAGATGAAGCAGGGGGACGTGCGCGACTTCCGGAACTTCGTGGCGGCCGTGATCGACCAGCGCGCGTTTAATCGCATCAAGGGCTATCTCGACGACGCGAAGACCAATCCGACGTCGACGATTGTCGCTGGCGGTGGATACGACGACAGCAAAGGCTGGTTCATCGAACCGACGATCGTTGAAACGACGGATCCGCAGCATCGCATGCTGTGCGAGGAGATCTTTGGCCCCGTGCTCACGGTGCATGTGTACGACGATGCGAAGTGGACCGAGATGCTGCATCTGGTTGATCGCACCTCGCCCTATGCGCTGACGGGCGCTGTCTTCGCGCGTGATCGTAGCGCGGTGCACGAAGCGTCGAGCGTGTTGCGACAGGCGGCGGGCAACTTCTACATCAACGACAAGCC
>JBBQDB010000240.1:0-4281 GCA_038319245.1 Gemmatimonadales bacterium | reverse complement strand
AGTTTGACGTGATACTCTGGCCGTCGGGTGGAGCTGTTGGGCAGGGCGCGCCAACCTCTGGCGCACCGATTCCGTATCAGCGTACGGCCGAGTATCAGGCGATTGGTTATCCCGATTCTACGGCCGATACGCGCGGTGGTTTGGGTACGGACGGTCTTAAGATGCTGCACGATTTCGTGCTCGCCGGTGGTACGATCATCACCGAAGGCACGACCGCATCGATATTCCCGCAGTACAGCCTCACCCCGGGCCTTCGTCCGGTGCCGGCGCCGGGACTTGTGGATCGTGGCACGATTTTGCGCGGTGTCATCACGGACATGGCCAGCCCAATCAACTACGGCTTTGTCGTCAATCAGATGCCCATCTACTTCAGCGGCGGCGTGATTCTCGATGCTGGCGTTCCACAGTCGCCGAATTCCGCACCGCAAAGTGTCATCGACGTGCTACGTCCGGGCAGCCGTCAGGCTCTTCAGGGCAATGCATTCGGCGGACGTGGGGGTGGTGGCGGTGCCGCAGCGAGTGTGTACCAGAACACCGAGCCAATGGCGACGTGGGTTGAGCACTCGCAGTGGGATCCGACGCAGCAGTGGAAGCTGGACAACGGCGCCGGCGCGCCTGCCGCCAACGCAGGCGGTGGTCGTGGCGGCTTTGGCGGGGGCCAGCGCTCAGGGGCAATGACGACGCTTGAGAACATGGGTCCGCGCGTTGTCATGCAGTTCCCGGCGAGTCAGAAGGACTTGCTCCTGTCGGGCGTGATGGGCGGCGGCGAACAGCTGTCGAACCGCCCGCTCGTGGTCGATTCGCCGATCGGCAATGGTCACGTCGTGATGTTCACGATGCGCCCGTTCTGGCGCTGGCAGACGCAGGGCACATTCATCATGGGCTTTAACACCATCATGAATTGGAACGACCTGAACGCTGGTACGCCGTAACAGGTACCGAGTACAAGACAAACGGCCGCGCATTCTGCTGAATGCGCGGCCGTTTGTCTGACACAACAGTTGCGTCGAAGCGCTTTACGGATTCGGCTTCGAGGGTTGCCGACGTCCGGTCCAGATCACGATGGACCCGCAACCGTTCTGCTGCTGAAACTGAATCGGCATGCTCCCTGTGCGCGTGTACACTTCCATCGCGACGATGTCTTGCGTGTTGACAATCGCATCGAGGTTGCCGTCTTCCATGTAGGCAGGTGCACCGTTGAGGTAGACCGCCGGCACACACGTCCCCGGACCTGACGATCCGCGCATCGTCACCTTGTCGCCGGACAGTTGCCCCGGCGTAACCGTGATGCCAGGTGTGCTCCGCAACAGGTCGGACATGAACGTCGCGTCGCGCTTGTTCAGGGCATCCGAGTCGTAGAAATATCCGAAGCCCGATTTCTTGCGCTGATCGAAGCCCTGCAGCGGATCGGAGATACGTCGCGCATTTGCTTTGATCTTGAGCGTATCGACCATCGGTACGAAGACATTCATCGATAATTCGGCGACGCCTTCGTTGCTATCGAGCACATCGACCGGCGCGCGCATCGGCATGTACCCAATGGCGCGCGATTCGAGCGTGTACGTGCCCGACGGCAGCGTCTGCATGCTGAACTGCCCGTTGCTGTTGGTCGTCGCTTCGAGTCCACTGCCCCAGAGTACGAGCTTGGCGTTGCTGATCGGCTTTCCTTCCGTGCTTCGTACCACGCCGCGCAGCTTACCGGTGCCGCGGAGCGCCGATGTTTCCGTCTTGGTCGCCGCGCCGATAAAAATGTCGCGATGCAGGAATCCGTTCTTGGGCGCCTCCATCTCGACGAAGCCACTCGAGTCGCCGGGGATGAACGCGCGTGTCATGAACGTGCCGTCGGTGGGCACGCCGCAGATCGCAAACGCACCGGACGTCGAGGTCGTCGCAAAATGCGATGGCGATCGACGCTCGATGCCACGCGGTCCAAAAGTGATTTCAGTCCAGCTCGCACGAATGCGCGCGGGCACGCTGAGTGCGTCACCGCGCGCCGAACGCACGGACCCCACGAAGACGCCGAGTCCCTCTTTGGCGACATCGGCTCCGCAGACGCGTGCGATGATCGATTTCGCCGAAGGCAGCGCAAGCGAGACGAATACGTCGCCGCTGGCGCGTACATCCACGCGTGTCAGCGGTGATTCGATCGACAAGGAATCGAGGCGCGGATGAAAGAAGCCGAGCAGGTAGACGCCGGTGCGCACGGAATCGATCGTGAATTCACCGCGAGCGTTCGCGGTTGCGGTGCGCACCTTGGTCGGATCGTCGCTTGCGACGAGCTGCACGGTGGCGGCGCGCAGCGGCTCCATCGACAGACTATCGAACACCGACCCAATGATTTTGGCCATCGCGCCGGGGACAACCGGAGCGGGCTTGAGCAATGTGGGTGTGGGGACCGGCGGCTTTGCCGGGGCACCGGTACCCGAGCGCGCGCCGACTGGTGGACCGCCGCCTTGCGCGTGCGCGATGCCGGCGACGAGCAGGGCGCTGATCGTGCCGGCCGTGCCGAGGAATGTTCTGCTGCAGTTCGTCATAGGTACCCGTAAGTTAACTCGACTGCGCGATGCATACTGCTCCGCCTTGCTCCCTGAAAGCACCCCCGATGCAACGTCTCGTTCCCGCCGTTCTGTATGCGCTGCTGCCCTCGCTCTGGTCCATCCGCGCGCTGCCGGCGCAGGCGACGCCGCCGGTGGTCCCGCACGTATTCACGCACGCCGACACGTTGCGTGGCAGCAATACGCCGCAACGGGCCTGGTGGGACGCGGCGTTCTACGATCTGCACGTGCGGGTGAATCCGATGGACAGCTCCATCGTCGGCTGGAACGCGATCACGTATCGCGTGCTGACGTCGAATGTCGCGGCAAAGCGGGAGATGCAGATCGATCTGCAGCTGCCGCTCGTGGTGGACAGCATGCGGCAGGACGGAAAGGCGCTCACCTATCGCCGGGACGGCAACGCGTTCTTTGCCAGACTGCCGCTCTCTCAGACGGTCGGACGCATGCGCACCATCACCGTCTACTACCACGGTAAGCCGACGACTGCGCTGCGTCCGCCATGGGACGGCGGCTTTATCTGGAAGCGCGACAGTCTGGGCAATCGATTTGTCGCGACGGCCAACGAGGGACTGGGCGCGAGTGTCTGGTGGCCCAACAAGGACCTGCCGGCTGATGAGCCAGACAGTCAGCGTGTCGCGATCACCGTACCCGACTCGATGACCAACGTCTCCAATGGGCGCCTGCGCAGCGTGACGCATCATCCTGACGGATTCACCACGTGGGAGTGGTTTGTCTCGTCGCCGATCAACAATTATGGCATCGCTGTGAACGCTGGCCGGTACGCGCACTATTCGGAGGTCTATCAGGGTGAAGCCGGGCCGCTCACGCTCGACTTCTGGCCGCTGGCGTATCACGAGGCCGCGGCGAAAACGCAGTTCGCGCAGGCCGTACCGATGCTCGCCTGCTTCGAGCACTGGTTTGGTCCGTATCCGTGGTACGAAGACGGGTTCAAGCTCGTCGAGACGCCGCATTTGGGCATGGAGCATCAGAGTGCCGTAGCGTACGGCAATCGCTACACGAACGGCTATCTCGGTCGTGATCTATCCGGCACCGGACACGGACTGCTGTGGGACTTCATCATCGTGCATGAGAGCGCGCATGAATGGTGGGCCAACAGCATCACCGATCAGGATGCGGCTGACATGTGGATTCACGAAAGCTTCGCGAACTACGCGGAAGGGCTCTACACCGAGTGTCAGCAGGGGAAGCAGGCCGGCGCCGAGTATGTGATTGGCACGCGGCGGCTGATCAAGAATGACGCGCCGATCGTTGGGCGATTTGGTGTGAACAACGAAGGATCCGGCGACATGTATTACAAGGGCGGCAACATGCTGCACACGATTCGCACGGTCATTGATGACGACGAGAAGTGGCGCGGCATTTTACGCGGCCTCCAACAAACCTTTCGCCATCAAACGGTGAGCGGTCAGCAGATCCGTGCGTATGTCAGTGCGCATGCTGGCCTCGATCTGTCGGCGCTATTCACGCAGTATCTCGAGACGACCAAGGTGCCGGTCCTCGAATACAAGATCGAAGGCGGCACGCTGTCGTACCGGTGGGCGAACACCGTGAATGGCTTCGCAATGCCTGTTCGCGTCAACGCGGGAAACGCTCTCGTCACGCTGCGCCCTTCGGCGACGTGGCAGCGATTGGCGACCGAAGCAACAAGCCTCGCGCCGCTGCCGGATTACTACATCGAGACTAGGCTGGTGACGACGCCGTAACA
>JBBQDB010000239.1:0-4314 GCA_038319245.1 Gemmatimonadales bacterium | reverse complement strand
TTCTTTCGGGGCACGTCCTCGCCATTCCTCCAGCTCGATCGTAGACAACAGCGCGCGCGCGGCCAGTAATTCTCGCGTCTCATCGTCTTCCGATTCGCGCGCTTCTACCCACCACACGCGTGGAACGCCAACGAACACGATGCCGCACACCAGTACGAGCAGGACCACGATCAGTGCGCGTACACTCCCTGGATCATCACCAGTGGCCAATGCGTCGCGCAGCGCAGTCGGGAGTGATTCGTTCGACAGCGTACCCATCGCCAGCGGCTGCGCCAGGAGTGGCGGTCGCCACGTCAGCGTGAGACGCACGCCGGTCGTATCATCGATGGGCACGACAATACGTCGCTGCTGCGCCACGCGACCGAGCGCGGCGGGGAGTGCGCTCGCACCAATGATGACGGTTCGAAAGCCCTCGGGCAACGCCACACTCGCTGACAGACACGCCGCCTGCGATTGCGTCCCGCAGCGCATCAACTGCAGTGGCGCGGCCGGCCGCTCGATCGTTCTGACCGCCAACGATTTTGTACGTCGCGCGGTGTCGGATGCAACTGTTTGCGCGCGTGCGTCCGAGATTGGGGTAAGCACAACAAGTAGCACAACGAGTAGCACAACGAGCGACACAATAACTGATAGGACAAGCGGCAGACCGAGCAGCCTGCTCGCGCGGAGTCGACGATAACGCATCGTGGCCGGATGACTGACCGACGCAGAGGCGCAGCGCGCACAGGTTGCCGCGTTTAACGAGAGGCGTGTCACGTGGGCTTGGTCAAGGTCAAACGAAAGCGCGCACGACCGACTGCCAGCATCCCGTCGCGCTGAAGTGGCATGCTGCGATACACCGGATAGCCGTCGAGTACCGCGCCACTCGGGGGAGGATGCACGGTCACCGCATCGTCGTCGCAGGTTATGCGCGCCTCTGCAAGGACCATCGCGGAGCCGCGCTCCACCGTGCGTTCATGCAGCGTCCACATGTTCCGTCGTTCGCTGCGCGCGGGCAACACCTGTACGAGCACTGGCGCTCGCCAGAGCGATGGCCCAACTGCGGCAAACCCGATCGTTGCGCCTGTCCACGCCATGGCAAGCGCACTCCACAACTCGGTCGGACCTGGCAACGTCGCGACCGCTCCGCCGACGGCGCCGCCGAGTGCTCCTATCGCCGCGCTCTCGAGGGCAAGGGTGCGTGAGCGCGCGGCAGCGATGAGTGACAAGCCCGCCGACGTGCATGCCGCGATGCTTGCGCACGCCACCATGCGCGCTATTGCGAATGTCGTCGCGCTATCGCTCTGCCCAATCCAGTTGGTCAGCGTCGCGCCCACCAGCGCTGACGCGCCGCCAACAATTGCACCGGTCGCGATGGCGTTCCATAACCCCTCCCGTCGATGCCGCGCTCGACCAAGCAACACCAGCGCACCGGTACAGAGGCCCAACACGCATGCGGCCACGAGGTCAGCGCGGGCGCCGTTGCTGATGATCGTCGACGCATCCGTCTGCGCACTGGTGATCATCCACGCAAGCGAGCCGCCGACCAAGCCGAAGGCCGCGGCCGCGATTGCACTGCGTGGAATCGTCCGAGCGGCAGAGCCGCGTGCAGCGCGAGGCGTCATCAGATCGAGTTGTCTGTATCGTCGGCGTTATGCACGGTCGCTAGTGCGACAGCGCGCGCACTTTACTCGCCGCGTTGCGATAGTGCTTTTCGGCCGCCTTGCGATACGCCTCGAGCGCGCGATCCCGATCGAGCTTCACGCCGAGCTTCCCGTGTTCGTAAATATCACCGACGGTGTACATCGCGGCCGCTACGCCATTCGTGGCCGCCTGTTGATACCACTTCACAGCACCCTCGACGTCGACCTTCACGCCACGCCCTTTTTCGAGCCGCTGCGCAAACAGGAACATCGACTCCGCGTCTCCGCCGTTCGCAGCCTCGCTGAACCATTGCGCGGCCTCACTGTCGTCTCGCTTCACACCGTGCCCTTCGGATAGCAGCAGCCCCAACCGACGCTGAGACGGCGCATTACCCGCATCAGCCTCTTTGGTGCACGAGGCAACGGCATCTTTGTACTGCGCGGCTGCGACGAGTGCGCTGCACGTATTCAGTACAGCTACGGGCTTCGCGTTCAGCGTCTTACTTACGGTTGCTTTCGCCGCAGGAGCTATTGCCGGGGTCATCGCAGTTTTTGTGGGCATTGATGAGGCGGTTGTCGGTACCGCTGACACGGTCTTTGCTGCGGCCGCCTTTGCTTCCGCTGGTGCCGCCGCTGGTGTTGGTGCTGCCGCCGGTGCTGCTGCTGGTGCTACCGCAGGTGCTGACGCTGGTGATGCCACCGCCGATGCGGACAGTGATGCGGCCTCCGAAGTGATTGCCGTCGCGCCGGTCGGAGCAATCGCGATCGTCGCGGTTACGGCATCGGCCGACGCGGCGACCACCGCAGCGGGGTCGCCGCGTGTTTCAACGCTCGGAGGCAACGTCCACACCGCCAGTGTGGCGACTAGCACTCCAGCCGACGCGACCATCACCAACATCCGCGCCCGCGCGTGCCAGCCGCGACGAATGTTCGGCGAGTCGGCATGTGTCGGTGGTTCAGGCGATGCTGTGATCATGACACCCTCCGACGCGTGACCAACGAGGACTGAGAGCAAGAACCCGCCCAATATTGTGACCTACGCACACCGTGAAGCAAGCAGAGGCGCGATTGGTTACCTCGGTCACGACTCACGCGCGCCCGACGCGCGAGCTATGATCCGGTGGTTGCGAATGTCTGGTGGGACCACTGTCGACGGGGATCGGGGCATGCCGCGGTTGAGGTGTTTGCGCGCGACCACACACGTGCTGCTGGCGGCTGTCTGCGTCTGCGTCGCTGCTGCGTGCGGCGGTGCGTCACGCGACGCACCAACACCGCCGATGGTCCCGGTCACGTCGCTCCCAGTATTGACCCGCATCACCGTGACATCCGATTCTGGCACAGTGCAGGCGGGACGAACGGTTGCACCGTTACTCTCAGCATTCGACGAACGAGGTCGTCCGATGACGGTCGGCCCTGCCGCGTGGACCTCGAGCGCGTCAGGAGTGGCGCGCGTCAGCAGCAGCGGCATCATCACCGCCCTCTCGGCAGGCTCCGCGATCATCTCAGCGCGCGTCGGCATCGTTCAGGGCGACCTCGCGATTTCCGTCACGCCAACGCCCGACGGCCTGCTGCCATTGGTCGCGATCAACGTCACCCCAAATGCCGCGAACCTCGAAGCCGGTCAAACGGTGCAGTTGGCGGCGACGCTCTTCGACATTGCGGACAACGTATTGGCGACGCGCCCACTCCAATGGACGACGAGTGATTCAGCCGTCGCAACGGTGTCGCCCTCAGGTCGTGTTTCGGCGCGCGCCATCGGCACAGCCATCATCGCAGCATCGAGCGATACGATACGTGGCGCCACAGCCATCGCGGTGACATTCGCACCGGATTCCGACATTCTAGTGTCGTTCGCAGCACCGGTCGCCGGCGTCACCGTCGGCGACACGCTTAAAGTCGAAGTCGCCGTCCGCACAGTTGCGCAAACTGACTCCGTGTGGGCACAGCTCGGTGGGCAACGTACGCGGCTGACGTTTGGCCCGATCGGAACGCGCGCGTCAGGATGGTCGACCACACTCAATTTGTCGACACTCGCCTACGGGCCCTACGTACTCACCGTGACGGCCATCGACAGTCGGCAGCACCGCGGGATTTCGGTGTTGGCCATTCAACGCGATCCCAAGGCACTCGGTGGGAGCAAGGGGAATCCGACGGCGAACAAGTAGCGCAAGGCAGCGCGGCACTTCGACGGTGTGACGCAACCATATGAGACCACGCTACAAAACTTGCCAACGTTGACATCGCTATTTTTTTCTGCGTTGTCGAGCACGCGTCACAAGGCGCGCGACAGCGTCACCGCGTCGAACGGCTGCTGCAAGAGTGACACATCGGCGCGCAGCAGGCCGTGACGCAAGACGGCATCGTTGGTACGACCGCTCATCACTAACACGGCAATTCCAGGTGCGCGCAGCTGGATGGCCTGCGCCAGCTCCGCCCCGCTCATCTTCGGCATGACCACGTCGGTGACCAACACATCGATCTGGTCCATCTGCTGCTCAAACAGCGACAAGGCCTGATCGCCGCCCTCGGCCGTGAGCACCTGATAGCCATCGGCTTGCATGATCTTCACCAGCAGCCCACGCACCGCGTCATCGTCTTCGACGAGCAGCACGGTTTCGGTACCGTGGGCTGCCTGATCCGCGTGCGAGACGATAGGCAGCATCGGGGCGTCCGTGACGGCGGGAAGATAGAT
>JBBQDB010000238.1:0-4400 GCA_038319245.1 Gemmatimonadales bacterium | reverse complement strand
GACCGGTCCAGCGGACGCACCCGACGGCGGATTGATCTCGGCGATCGGTACCCCGCGCCGCGTGACCAGCACCGACGCCCCGGTCCGGCGCACACGCTCGAGGACGGCGAGGCAGGTTGCCTTGAACTCCGAGATGGCGATCGATTCGGGAGGATTTGGCATACCGTTACCGTACTATGGTCAGAGACTATAGTCAAATGAGCGTGAGCGGGCTGTGGTTCGTCCCCCGCATCCTTGGCCGACTGCGGGTTCCCGTGCCGCAGGCCAGCAGAATCTCAAAACGGCTATCCCGACACATGTCTCAGAGCATCTCGGCGCCGCCGAGCGCCTGATCGAGAACGTGCGTGACCTCCTGGGTCACCAAGCGGTGCTGCTGCTCGGCGTGCGCCTTGAGACGCTCGTACAGGCCGTCGGGACGATTCTTGATATTCAGGATCGCCACTCCCGTCTCCTTTTTCTTCCAAATCGGAGGCATTCGCGGTGACCGTCGAGTGCGCGTTGTCGCGTGGTGCAGCAGGGAGTCGCCTGGCCAGTGACGCTCGTCGACTTCGACAGCGCCGGACAGGCATCAAGGGACGTCGGCAGCGACGGCGGGGGTGCTGCTACCGCGCCGCCCGTGCGCCGTCCCGTGGTCCGACCGGCTGCACGACGATCTCGCGACGGCCTGGCAGCGCGCCGGACCCGTCTACCTGGGCGTCTGCTGACGTGCCGTGTTCGCCATCACGCATCCACTCCCACGTCGATGGCGTGGATCTGCTCGATTGACTGGTGCCTCGCACGTTCAAGACGTTCCATCCGTTTCTCGAATTGGCCCATGGCGAATTGCACGAAGGCATCCGGTTTCAGGTCGAATGGCATCCGGTCCGCGGGATACGCGGCGAACGCCTCGCTGATGATTGCCACAGCCGGCGCGACGAGTTCATTCATGCGCTGCGTGATCGCGTCCCACACCGGGTCACCATGCTCCACCACCAGCCGTGACAGCAGGAACATGCCGTACGCGAGGTGCCGGGACTCATCGAGCTTGAGCAGCGCCGCGACCTGTTGCATGCCGGGCATGATCCCACGCGACACGAGTATGCGATGGTAGACATGATACCCCGTCTCGGCCAGCACCCCTTCCACGATCATGTTGTACGTGACGGATGCGCGTGCCTGAGCCACCGGCGAACGATCGGTGCGCAGCCGCCCCATCGCGGTAGGTAATGCCTCCGCGAAGATCGTGCGATAGCTCGGCGTGTGGTAGCGCGTGAGATCATCGTGCGCGTGCGCGACCTGATCGAAGAAGCGACGGAATGCTTCGACGTGCTTCGCTTCCTCGAAGAGAAAGCTGGTGAGGTACAGCTGCTCTTCCAGCCGCCCCTCGCTCGCCACAACGTCGAGCAGTGGCAGGATGTCGAGCGTGACACACTCTTCGCCGGCCTGAAACAACGAAGTCAGACGCAGCAGCATATCGCGCTCGTCGTCCGCCAGCGCGAGCCAATGCTGCCGGTCCTGTGTGAAGTCGATGTCAGCCGGGTTCCACACGCCGAGCCGCTTGCCTTTGTCCCAGAGCCGCATCGGGAAGGAGTCGAAGCGCAGACCAGTCGCACTGGTGCTTTGCAGCGGTAATGCGCGGACGCCATGGTCGGTCGGTGCGACGCGCGTTTCGACCGCGCTCGCCGCGATCACGGGCGTCGCCATCACGTTCGGCTCCTCGCCGATTCCCTGCGCGACGTGCACCAGCTCCGACGCAGCATTGGCGTGCAGCATCAGTGCGCCGACCGATCCTTTCTTCACTTTCAATTTCCCGCGCAGGATGGCCATCGTCGGTGCCATCCCTCCGTCGAGTATGAGGGTCCATGCGGCGAGGTCGGCGGAGAGGATGAAACGGGCCGCGTCGTAGTCAGCAGCCAACGCCATGCGGGCCGCGTGACACTCGCCGTGTTGCAGGTCGAGAAACACACCGCATCCGGCGGCGGCCCCGGCACCCGCAGGCGCAGGCGCTCCCGCATTGGCGGGAGCATCGCTCCACTCGAGGACCACCGACCCTTCCCATCCGGCTGCAGCCTGACGGTATCGCTCAGCGCTCCGAAGCGCCTCGCCCAAGGCCACCGCCCACGCAGTGCTGAAGAGTGCATTCGTCATGCTTTATCCTGGGTCGAGAATCAGCGGAAATTCGTCCAGAGTTGTCCGGAAGCGGGTCACGCTCGGTCCAGTACCATACCGTCATGACGCCGTTTGAGCGATTTGCATCAGTGCAAGCACGACGGGGCCCGCATCGTGTTGCGAGCTCGGCGCGCGCGGCGGCGGCGATCGCAGCGCCGAGGCCTCGATCAGAGTCCGATTGCCCGCAGCAGTTCCGGGTAGCGCGGGTGTGCGTGCACCGCCTCGGTGAAGAACGGGCGACGCATCCAGAACGGTCCGGTATTGTCGCAGCACTCCACGGACTCGATCGCATACGCGATCGCCTCGTCGACGCGGCCAAGTTGGCTGGCGGCGAAAGCGAGCACCATACGGGACACCTGTTCGGTCTGCGACCGCGCCTGAAGTTCGGCGTATACGGCCTCACCGAGCGACTGCGCCGCGCGTTGCACATATGCGCCGGGCAATCCCATAAGGACCCACGGATTGCGTCCGATCACTGCGAACGCCGTGTTTGCGGCAGCGAGGGCACCATCCGCATCGCCGGCGAGTGACCGCACGAATGGCCGCATGTGCAGCGTCAGGAAAGACTGCGAGTCCAGTTCGCACGCGCGCTCCGCCTCGGCCGCTGCTTCGGGCGACCGTCCAGTTGCAAGCAGGCCGAGACTGTAAAGGACGGCACAGTATGCGTTTCGCGGATCATCACTGACCGCACGCGCCAGTTCAGCTATTCCACCTGCATCGTCGTGGCGGAGACAGATGAGTCCCTGAATCGCATACTGCGCCCGGACCTCGACCAGCCGTGGCTGCGCCTCGAGCGCTCGTTCCCACCAGTGAAACGCAGCGACGGGATCATGCTCCAGAATCAGGCTGACGTTCGCGAGGGTTCCCATGACAGTCGCCATCTGCGGGTCGATCTCGATGGCACGTTCGAGCGTGCTCCTGATCACCGACCGGAGTTCCGCAACAGGCAGCAGGCCGTAGCGCACAAAATTCAGCAGCGTTTCGCCGAGTGCCGCATACGCATCAGCATTCTGCGGATCCAACGCGATCGCGCGCTCGAGACATTCACGGGCGGCGAGCAGACTCGGTCCGCGCTTCGCCAGAAGCGCGCGCCCTTTGGCGACCAGTTCGAACGCCTCCACTTCGGCGGTCGTGGCCTTGCCGGCCGGTTGCGCCGGTGGGATGAACATCACCTGCAACTTCACCGCAATCGCGGCCGCGATCTCGTCCTGCACCGCGAACACATCCACCACGTCGCGATCGAATCGTTCTGCCCACAAGTGATAGCCGTCAGTCACCGAAACCAACTGCACCGCGATCCGCATGCGATTGCCCGCCTTCCGCACACTGCCTTGCAGCACCGTCGCCACATTGAGCGCGTTGCCGATCTCGGCCAGTGCCGCTTGCTTGCCGCGAAACGAAAACGCCGAGTTCCGCGCCGCCACGTGCAGCCCTTCGATCGGCACCAGCGCATCGAGAATGTCGTCGGCGATGCCGTCGGCGAAGTACTGGTTGTCCAATTCCGCGCTCAGGTTCTCGAACGGCAGGATGGCGAGCGATTTGGCTGGCGCGACGGATTTTGCCTGCACCGCGTCACGTTCGTTCAGCGCGGATACGAACATCGCGGCCGTCGCGTGGCGATCGACGGCCACGCGTGCCAACACCTGCGCCACCGCGCGTGACACCGCACGTGGCACGCCTTCGCGCAGCGCGGCCACATCGAGCGGGGTCTGCACGAAGCGCTTCGCGATCACCGCCTGCATCGTGGGGCCAGTGAACGGCGGTTCGCCGACGATCATTTCGTATAACACACAGCCCAGGCTGTAGAGATCACTGCGCCCATCCACCTCTTCGCCCACCGCCTGCTCGGGACTCATGTACGCGGGCGTCCCGACGCTCATGCCGACCTGCGTGAGCGTGTCGGAGGCGGTGTCGCTGATCGCTTTCCCGATGCCAAAGTCGGCCACCAGCGCATGGCCGTCCTGCAGCATGATGTTCTCAGGCTTGATGTCGCGATGCACGATGCCGAGTCGGTGCGCATGCTCGAGGGCGCCGGCCACTTCACTGGCGATGCGGACCGCGTCGTCGATGGGCAATTGACGCTGCGTGTCCAACCGATCGCGAAGCGACTCGCCCTGCACGTTGGGCATCACATAAAACAGCGCGCCATCGGCCTCGCCCGAGTCGTAGAGCGGCAAAATGTGCGGATGACTGAGCTTGGCGGCAAGCTGAATCTCGCGCAAAAAGCGCTCGCGTCCCACCGAGGCCGCGAC
>JBBQDB010000237.1:0-4432 GCA_038319245.1 Gemmatimonadales bacterium | reverse complement strand
AGTGCATCGGTACAGGTGGCGATCGCGCGCTCGAAATTCTCCCGACGATCCCCGGTGACACGCTCCTGCAGCGCGTGTGACATTCCGGTGCTCGATAGTACGAGTATCTCGAGGTTGAGTGATCGGCTGGCGTCAATCGCCAAGGTGAACGCCTCTATGGAGGCCTCGAGTGATGCACGTCGATCGCCATCGTTCTGCTTGCGCAGCTGGGCACCGAGAATCTGATGCGCGTGCGCCCAGAGCAGGGCATCACGCGACAGGTCGAGCTGCGCGATGAACGCCCGGGTCGCATCGATGCACGGCAGCCCATCGTCGGCGAGCTGTGCCTTGTACCAGATCATGCGCGCATCGGTCAAGCGCTCGGGCGTGCCTGCCTCGAGCGCGTATGGCAGCGGTGTGGCAAAGCGCGCGGCAACCAGACCATGTGTGCGCGCAGTGAAGACCAGCTCGAAGAAGGCGCGTGTGCGCGTTCCCCACGCCGATACCTGCGCGGTGACATGTTCGAGCATCCTGTGCAACAGGAACTGCGCGGATTCATCCAGCAGGTCGGGATAGGTGTGCACCACCGTTTCGACGTCCGTCGTGGTGGCGGCGGCGATCAGGGCCACCACCTGCGTCGACAGTGGATCCCGCTGATCGGGGAGCGGCAGGTCGCTCCACTCCTCGTCGATTTCCGTGGGCAATCGCCACGCGAGCACCGACGACATCGCATCCGATACCCACTCGCTGCGGAAATCTGCGCCAAGTGCCTGCTGCAGCTGGTCGAGCCGGCCACTCGCAAGGTCGGCCATCGTGTCCTGCGGCGCGTCGTCAGGAATCGAGAGCACGATCGCAATCGGGGTGTGCAGCCGGAAGAATGCGACTGCGGCATCCACCATCACGCCGCCGGCCCAGCACGAGCTGCAGCGCAGCGCGTGCAGCGTTCTTGCGGACGCTCGACGCATCAGGTCGGGGCGCGCCTCCGCATCAACCACTTGCCAGAGCGGTGCGGTAAACGGTGCGCCGCAGCGAGGGCAGGTGGCGCTGAACTGAGTCGCGATGGAGCGGTCGGGCATGGCGTCACCTCAGTGCGCTGCGGTGGTCTTCGCTCGGGTCCTGCTGCGCGAAATGTGTGGCGCGCACCACCCTTCGCACACTCGCTTGCGGAACGGGTACGCGGCACAGCATTCGGAAGTGATGCGAGGCGCGTCGCTGCGGCGCCCATGATGCGGGGCTTCGCGAGCATCGACGTTCTTGCCGTCATCGAGTGCCCAATCCCCTTCGTACTGCGCCGGGCGATGCTGTGCTGCGCGACTCCTTGTCCGATTGCATTCGAGTGCAAGAGTCGGACTGAAGCCACGCCGCGGTGCCCCGTTAGTTGGTCAATGCCGCCATAGTCCGCCACGTCATGACAGTCAAGTGCAATCGAGCGTGCGCGCGCCAAGTCAGGAATCGACTCGGTGAGCTTCTCCTCCTGGACCTCGTCCCAACACATGCCTCTACGCAAATACCAGGACCGGCTCGAACCGGTCCTGGTATTTTCACTCTCGCGGTGATGCGCAAAGGGTCGTTGCGAATCAGTCGTCCCTTCCGTTGAAGTAGCGTTTTGCCTTGGACCACACTTGCGCACCGAGCAGCCGTCCGATGGCCCGCGACTGCACGTCGCCCTGTTTGAAATGGATACCACCGTACCGGCGCGAAATGCCGGCCTCGTCGGCCGCCTCCCGGAACGTGGCCCACGCCAGCGTCACGTCTGCCGCGGGCACCAACCCCGGCTCGACTTTACTGCTCCCGGCGAGGATCGTGACGCTGGAGTTGAGCGCATCGCTCCCGGTAAAGCGCGAGAGGATCTCGGCACTGGTCGCGCTGAAAATGCTGTGCCCCGAAATGAACTCAGGGAATGGCGGAGTGACGACCGTCGCGGGCTGATACGGCTGCCAGAGCTCTCCCGGCATCTCGACGGTTCCGCGACCCGGCCCACCCCATGCCCGGATCGTCCGGCCCGCCATGAGGAAATGCACCGCCGTGACCGGCCGCACATAATCGAAGTAGCGCTTCGCCTCCCACGCCACGATACTCGCATCGAGGAGACCATTGCCCAACGCGAAGAACATCTTCGCGTCATCGTCGACGGTATGGTGGTCGCGGCGCGACACGAAGGCACCGAACAGGCACCAGTGTCCGGGAGGAAATTCGGACGATGGACCGTCGGCCCAGTATTCCGCGATCACCTTCTCGCGATCCGTGAGCGTCGCGCTGTAGTCAAGAATCTGCGCGACCTCCCTCGCGTATCCACGCGACGGGTACGTGTTTGGCAGTTCCGCCGGCCGGAACTGGCTGGCGCTGGTCAGCGAGAAGGGCACCACCCGCGACCACTGTGCACCGACGAATTTCTGGACCGTCGTGCCGATGCGAAGCGGCTGCCATCGATTCGGGTCATTGATCACGTCGGGTGTGTTCACTGACACATAGCCTGTGTAGTCGGAATATCGGCCGGGATTCAGATCGCCAAGCTGGTTCGCGCCGTCGTGATGGCGAAAGCTGATGACTGCGCCGGACGTCTTGTTGCCGATCCCCGCCGCTGTCGCAGGATCTATGGTGACGGTATCGGCCGAGCTGTAGCCCAACTGCGTCATCACGTCAGCGAACGCCGCCGTCTGATCGGGGAACAGATCGACGAGCGTCCGATACGCAGCGTGGCTGATCGCGCTGCGCTTGTTCGCGTCTGTCCGCTCAGCCGCTGGGCGACGCAGCATGCCGCCAAACTGCGTGCCGAGTGCCCGTGCGTCGTAAGCGGCCCACGCGTCGAAGATCGATGTGTGCACCACGGCGAGCGATCGCGCGACGACCGTCGGGCCGGGCTTGGTGGTACGAATTGCCTGAAGTACGGCGGCGTCCCACACGAGGACGATGTTGTCAGTGGTGCTGATGACGTCGCGGCGGACGGCGGGTGACGCAGTGACGGGCGGAGTCGTCGGGGCATCGCGTTGGCAGGCGGCGACGGCGACGAGGACGGCGAGGAGAATGAGTCGATTTCTACCTGTGCCTCGCCACGGGCTGATGTCTCTCATGATCGGGATCTGGTTGGGGAGGTATACCTACCGACTCAGTGAGCATGCGCGCATGACGCGCCGCTCCGGTTGGGATGCGGCGCGCGGCGCGTCGAGGCGATCTCAGTGCCCGCGGAAAATGAAGGCAGCCTGCTCAGCAACGGTGCCGTCCGGACCGGGGTAAGGTCCGTGCGTCATGCCGTCGATATGATACGCGGCGACATAGTGCACCTCGAACTCGTCGCTCGCGCACGCACCTATGGATCCGAAGATCGACAGACCGCCTGCGGGTGTCACCGCCGAGATCTCTCCCTCACCATCATCTGACGTCCGGAAGCTGTTTCCGCTACCGTCGTTCAGACCGAGCGCACCAACGCCGACCAGCGTCATTTGGCCGCCGGCGACAGCCGGAGCCTTGAACACGAATTGCCACACCGTGTATGTCGCGTTCGGGATCAGCTTGTCGAACTCCAGAACGGTGCGCGTTCCACGCCTGGTGCACTTGTTCGTAGCCTCCCCCGTCGGCGTGATCCATTCGCCGAGCGTCACTTGATGGCGGCCGTCGGGTGCGATCACCGGCTGGTGCCCGCGGATCTCAAAGAGCATGGTCCCCGGTGGGCTGGTCAGCGTCAGCATCGGCGCCGTCGGGGACGCACTGCCACGTACGAAGAACAGCACGTGCTCCACAGTCTCATTGACCGTCGGCCTTGAGAGCGATGACGTCGCGACGGACTCAGGCGAGACTGGTGTGTCCTTCGTCGCGCTGCACGCCGCAAGCAGGCACAGCGCGGTAAGGCGAGAAAGTACTATCACGTTGTTCCGCATTGTCGTTCCCTGGCTGTGAGAAGAGAGCTGCGCCGACGTGGAGGTCGGGCGTGTGATTGGGTACACGCTGTTTGCATCAGAAACGCGACATCGTTGGCGTACTCCATCGCGGCAGAGGCCGTCGCTGCGCTCACGGACATCGAGTTACTGGTGATCATCCGGTGAGTCCTCAGAGCGGGGTTCACGCATCGGACGTCTGCGTCGAAGGGCACACGCACTCGAGTCAAAAGTCCTGCAACGCGGTTTGTCTGACCGTTAAAGGCTATCAAGCGACGATATCTGTCTGTCGACTGCTTGGGTCGTGTAACCGCGATACGGGCGTTCGCGGTTCCGGTGGACCAACCACGTCCTGCGGTCGTCTTGAAGCGGCTCCGGGACCGCGTGATCGCGAGACCGCCCCGGCGCGAGGTCGCCAGGCTCTGGTGCGACCCATGCCGTCAGGTGAGATTTTTGATGTCGCTCACCCGTTACCGGACTCGATGACGCTCTCCTTCGCGAAGCTGCAGCACGAGTTGCAGGCGACGTACCGACTCGAGCGCGAATTGGGCGGCGGCGGGATGAGCCGCGTGTTTGCGGCC
>JBBQDB010000236.1:0-4435 GCA_038319245.1 Gemmatimonadales bacterium | reverse complement strand
TCATCCCCGGCGATCGCGGCCGGACGCAGCACGCCGCCGTTGGGCACGCCGACCCACGCGCAACGGAAATGCCCCGTCTCCACGGCAGTCTGACAGAGCGCGTCAAACAGCGCCGATTCCGATCTGCTGGTGACGACGGCCCGACTTACGCGCGAAATCATCGCGTACAGCTCCGTTCGCACCCGCAGCGCATTGCGCATCCGCGAGATTTCCGTCACGTCGTTGACGATCAACCCAACCGCCGTCACCGCCCCTGCAGAGACGATCGGGTAATAGCTGACGAGGAAATCGTGCGGCGCATCGGGGTAGCTAAGCGTTGTACCGCGCAATTCAGCGTTGACAATCGTCTCGCCACGGAGCACGGCGTGATACGATGGTTCGATCTCGCGCCACATTGCGGAAACCACGTCGGCGACGCGGCGGCCGACATGCTCCACGATCGAGAGCCCGTTGATCTCAGCCAACACCGCATTCACTGCGACGTAGCGAAACTCGCGGTCCACCACGCCGAGCCCGACGGGCGCATGTTGAAAGAGCGATTCGATACTCGCCTGCGGAGTCGAATCCCGGTCGATCGATGCCAGCGCATCGGCAAGAACCAGAGCGCGTAACTCATTGTCGGGCGATGTCACCACGTTCTCCACTTCCACATCGTCTTGCCGCATGCGCCATGAGGCTCAGGCCATCTGAGGCACTGTCTGGTGCGCACGCCGCGGTCGCTGGTGGACGCCATCGCCCAGCCACTACCTACATGACGAACCACGATGCGAATCTATGCATATTCTGGTCCGCCGACATTGCGCCGCGCTGCAGGTCGGCGAGCTGCACCGCACTGTGCAGTCTCGGCAGTCGGCGCGCTAGCTTCTGGCATGCCTCGCTGTGTCATTCGCCATTTCGCCAAACGCTTCGGTCCGGTCGTCGCCTTGCGCGACGTCTCCTTCGACGTACGCGAGAGCGAAGTGCTCGGTCTACTGGGACCCAATGGCGCGGGCAAAACGACGCTGCTCGCCTGCCTACCAGGGCTCCAGCATGCCGATCGCGGATCGATCGAAATACACAACAGCACGGTGACAAATACGGAGCGACGCGCGCTCTTTTTTTATCTGCCCGACGGCATCACGCCATGGTCGGCGCAACCGGCCGCGTGGTTACTCGACTTTGCCGACGGTGTATTGGGCGGCAGCAGCAGTTATGGCGTAGACACGAACGCGTGGCGAGACGGGCAGGCCTCTCCCAATCGGGCGCACACCCGAGACCCAAGCCACGACGCACTGCAGACCGACATCCTGCGCGTGCTCCGCATCGCAGAGCTCGGAGCGCAGCCCATCGGTGCACTCTCTAAAGGTCAGCGTAAGCGGCTCCTGTTGGCGATGGCACTACGGACGCCGCATCCGGTGCTACTGCTCGATGAACCGTTCGACGGGCTCGATCTGCAGCTGACGCGCGACGTGATTGCGCTGCTGCAGCGCGTCGCGCGCGCCGGACGTTCGCTGGTGCTCTCGATTCACAACATGCAGGACGCGGAACGGGTCTGCGATCGGCTGGTGCTCCTGGACGACGGTCGGACGGTCGCCCAAGGATCGCTCGACGAGCTTCGTGAACGGGCGGGTCTACCCGATGCGGCGCTTGAGGATGTGTTTCTCGCGCTTGCCTTTTCCTCGTCGACCGCGTGAGGCGCCACCGCTTGCTGTGGTTGTTCGCGAAGGAGTTGCGCGAGCTCATTGCCTCCCGAGCGACGCTACTGCTCGCCGTGTGCCTCGGTCCGCTCGTGGGCCACGCGTTCATCACAGCGGTCGTCGCGTACGCTGACGTGAGTGGCAGCGGGGGCGGTGCGGCGGCACTGTCGCAAGGCATCAGTCCGCTCGACGGACTCCTCGTGCCCACCTTCGGCGCCTATGCCTTAGTCTCGACGCTGCTGCTTCCCTTTGTCGCGATCCGGCTCGTCAGCGCCGAAAAGGAGTCGGGAGCACTCGGCCTCCTGCTGCAGGGGCCAACGACGCTCGGCGGGATGATCAGCATCAAAACCATCGCGCTGCTGTTGCTCTGGATGCTGGCGTCGGTCCCGGGGCTGATCGCGCTGGTGCTCTGGCATAGCTACGGCGGTCATCTGCAGAGCAGTGAAGTGTTGGTGCTGTTGGGCGGACACCTGCTGCGCGGGCTCGTGGTGATTGCGATTGCGTTTGCGGCGGCCGCAATCACCGACAGTGCGGCCAGCGCCGCCGTCGTCACGCTCGGGCTCACGCTTGGGAGCTGGGCGCTCGACTTTGTTGCCCAAGTCCAAGGCGGCTTCGCGCAACGACTGGCTCGTTTCACACCCGAAAGCTCGCTCCGCCTCTTTGAACAGGGCGAACTGTCGGCGGCAGTCATCATCGTGTCGCTGACGGCGAGCGTGGCACTGCTGGTGCTCGCAACGATCTGGCTACACCCCGGTCGATCGATCCGTACGCGGGCGATGCGAACGGCGGCGGTGCTCACGGTCGGACTCCTGCTCACGGTGCTCTCGTCGCAGCTACGCACGAGTCGCGACTTGAGTGAAGACCGGCGCAATTCGTTCTCCCGCGAGGATGAACAAGCGCTCCGTGGCATTGCGGGGCCCATCACCGTGACCGCAAATCTGGCCCCGGAAGATCCGCGCCTCACCGATCTCGAACGGAGCGTGCTGCATAAACTCGATCGACTCGTCGAGGTGCGGCTGACGACGACAGCGCGCACGGGCACTGGGCTCTTCGAACGGCCGGCCGATGGCTACGGTGAAGTCTGGTACGTGTGGCGCGATCAGCGGCGCATGACGCGCTCCACCACCGTGCCGATCGTGCTCGAAACCATCTACGACCTCACCGGCGTGCGCGCACCAGCGAATCGAGCACCTGACACGTACGCAGGCTATCCGCTGATCACGACCCCGCGTTCAGCGGCGGCGCTGTTCTACGTCGTGTGGCCGCTGCTCATGGTCGTGCTCTTCGTTGGTCGCCGCCGTATGCGCCTGTCTCGCGCGCAAGGATCGTGAGCATTAGACTCCAGATTGCGTGTCGCGGTTCATGATACTCTCATGAACGATTTGCTTTCTTCTCGCTCTCTGCGCCCATGTCCGCGTTCGACCGATTTGCTCTGCTGCGACTTGCCGCTTGCTCGGCGATAGTGACTGCCCCGTTGGCTGCGCCGCTGCGATTGTCGGCGCAGGTGGCCGCGAAATCAGCGATTGCCAAACCAGCGACGGCTAAACCAGCCACCGCCATCACGGTGGACGTGGCGCGCGACAAGGTCGGCGCCGAACCGTCCGCGTTTCTGCCAATGGTCGGCAACTGGGTGGTCGCGGAGGAGGGCGGTAAGAAAGTCGTGCGTGTCGACGGTCGCGTCTGGAAGCGCGGACAGCCGGCGGGCGGGCTCGCCGACAAGGCACGTGCCATTTACGGCGCGAAGCACGAGGAGTTCATCGACAACGTCACCGCGTTCGCCTACTTCCCGATCGCGGTCGCGAAAGGCATCGACCAGTTCAGCGATGGCGATATCACGGTCAAGTTCATGATGATCGGTGGCTCGCTCGATCGATGCAGCGGCATCCTCTTCAACGTGCAGCCGAATGGCGACTATCTCGCCTTTCGTTTTAACGGCACCGAAGACAACGCGGTCCTGTGGACCTTCAACAACGGCAAGCGCAGCTTCGTCAAGCGCGGCACTGACAACGTGCCGCTCGAACTGGGCACGTGGCATGAGCTGCGGGTCAGCGTGCGTGGCACGGCATTCAAGGGTTATCTCGACGAGAAGCTGATGGTCGACTTCACGCTCAAGACCCCGGTCAGCGGAAAGGTCGGGCTCTGGTCGAAGACGGACAGCATGTCGGAATTCAGCGATTTCACCGTGTTGCCGGCCGCGACGACCTCGGGGGCCAAATGAACCGATCCCTGTCTAAGTTCGCGTCTGTCGCCGCGGTGCTCATCGCGTCGACAGCGGCGGCTGTGTCAGTGCACGCGCAGGTCGCACCGGCAAAATCCACGCGCGCCAAGGTGAGCCGCAAAGCGGCAACCTGCGCTCCGGTCGATACGAACGCTGTGTGGTACCGCCGGCAACACGAGTGGCTCGACGAGCGCACGGCCACGTGGTCGAATGAGTCGTTCCGCACCGCGCTGCTTGGGACCTCAGGTCTTGACGCGGCCAGCAGCAACGGCGCCATGCTTGGCTACGAAATTACCGACGCTGCCACGACGCCGATGACCGCCGCCGATTCGGCGATGATCGTGCGGCTTAAGGCGCTTGCCGCCGAACGCGGGTCTACGTGGCCCACGAAGAGCGTGGTTGGCGCACGCGGCGTGCTCGCCGTGTGGGCGCTCACGGCGCGCGACACGACCTTCGCGCGCGTCGCGCTCAAGCGGATGATGGAAGCGGGCCCCGACGAATCGCCGCCGGCCGCCGTGGCGATTCTCGATGACCGGCAGCG
>JBBQDB010000235.1:0-4487 GCA_038319245.1 Gemmatimonadales bacterium | reverse complement strand
ACGCCGAGTTGCGCTTCCCGGTCGTTCGCCGGTTCGATTTCGGCTCGTTGCCGATCGGTTTGCCGCCGATCGACGGGTTGGTCTTTTACGATGCTGGTGTGGCGTGGTCGGCTGGGCAGACCGTCTCCCTCTCGCAACCGCTGCCGTCCAACTACGACATCAACAAGCAGCGCGCGTTGCTCCGTAGCTATGGCTTCGGTTTCCGTCTGAACCTGTTCAACATCGCGATCGTTCGGTGGGATTGGGCCAAGCCGCTCAATCGACCGGGCGCCTCCGGATTCGGGACGTGGTTCTTCGGGGCGAGTTACTAGCGCTCTCACTCGCCATTCGGTCCAGTCACATCGTCCGGCCCGCATCTCACCGATGCGGGCCGGATTGTTTTTCGTCGCCTTGCCGTGTCGCTCGGCATTGGTGAACGGACTCGTCGCGGCATCCGCACGCGGAGACGTGAGGGAGTTGGCGCCGAAACGACGCGTGTATGCGTGTGCGTCATCTTCCACACTTCACGCAGGCGGCATCATGAGCGTTCGCAGGTGGGTCTCGACAGTTGCAGTATTTGCGGCAGTAGCGGCGCATGGCACGCCGGCCTTTGCTCAGAACCGGTTTGCTTTTGGGTTCCTGGACGGCGCGCAGGCGGCGCAGGACGGTCGCGCCTATTTGTTAGTAAATGGGAACAAGTTCAACAGTATTAATCGCGGGAAGTACTACGCGACGGGCACGACGGACGGGAATCGAAACTTCATCACCGGTCTGAACGGAAGCGCAGAATCACGCGGTTGGTTTCTGTTCGACCTCTCCATCCTCCAGGGAAGCACGGTACCCGTTTCGTCGGCGTCGTTGACACTCTTCAACTGCAGTGCGAGCACGTGTCCCTCTGGCGCAGCCGACGGGTACGATTCACCGAACGCGAGTGAAGTGTTCAGCATCTTCGACTTCCTCGGCGCTACCAGCGGATTGCTGGACGGTACCGGAGGGAGCGCCGCGTTCACCGATCTCGGTAGTGGTTCGTTGTTTGGTTCGGCGGTAGTGTCGAAAGCAAGCAACGGAGACTTTGTGACATTTGATTTCAATACCGCTGGGCGAGCGGCTGTTGCAAACGCCATTGGCTCGCAGATCGCGGTCGGTAGCGCATTAGGCGGAACAGCGCCGGATCCAACTCCGACACCGACACCAGCGCCAACCCCGCCCCCGATCAGTTCGGTGCCAGAGCCGTCAACGTATCTCCTGATGACGGTTGGTTTGTTAGGAATTTTCGGGCTCTCGCGTCGGCGTCAGAGCGCAACCGCGATGAGCCTCGGATAAACAGCCTCGACCAAGGTTCTCGGCATTCGTGTTGAACGTCGTCGCTACAGTTGCTGGCGCCGACGAAAAACCCGCAGGTGCGCTGAGCTTCAGCGCGCCTGCGGGTTTGAGCGTTACGCCGACAAAAGCCTCATCCGCCCTATCGCCAGTCTGCTACAACACCCTCGGCTCCGTCGTGAAGTATTTGCCCGACGTTTCGTAGTTGATTGCCGTTGCAGCGGAAAACATCTGGACCGTGGCGGAGAGTTGCGCCGCGGTGAGAAAGACCTGTATCGCGGACGTGCCATTCTGCAACGTGTAATACAACCAGTATTTCTTATCCGTTTCGCGGAAACCGAAGCTATAGGAGGCGACTTTTACCCATGCCATGTCCGTAACTCCTTGCATTGTGCGGTGAATAACTGAGGCCGCCGGAAGGCCGTCTTGGCGACGTCTCTCAGAACATCTATGAAGAACAGCCAACGCGCTACTTGTCCGGACAGCCCGCCCATTTGCCCCCCGGCGTGCAAGCCGGCACGGCGGCTTTCGGGGGGTCGAGCCTTCGCACACTATCCGCTTCGCTAACCTTCCCTTGCATCGCAAGCGCCTCGGCCAATGGCCGACGCAATCTCGGCCCCATGGAGCGGAGATCGGGAGCGGGTGCAATCACCGCGAGGCCGCGCCGAAACTCCGCTTCGGCCGCGGCACCGTGCTTCTGCGCCAACTGCGCGGCACCCACGTATAGGTGCGCGAAACTGAGATAGTATGGCGCACGGGATTCAATCACCGCGTCGCGGGTCGACCGCGCCATCTGCAACGCAGCGTCATAGTCACGACGCTCCAGCGCGTCGTCGACATACGCATTGCTGAAGACCACGCGCCCCGCCAGATCGATAATGTCGCCAGAATCCAGCACATGCCGACCGCGCGCGAGCGCCTCGCGGCGCGCAATCGAGTCGCCACGCAAACTTGCGAGCAGTGCGTTCGACATCTCCGCCCAAACCTGCACGCTTGGCTGACCACCGAACACCTGCTGCATTCGCCGAGTATGCGTACGTATGCGAGCGTCAGCGCTGTCCGCACGTCCCAGCACGAGCATGGCTTCGATCGCGGCGTCGGCGGCTTGCAGGCGCTCCGGCGAATACGGTGTGCCGAGTGAGTCCGTGATCGCCTCGAGCGCCCGTGCGCGTTGCAGGTAGTCGCGCGGATCGCGAAAGATCCACGAGCTCGTCGTCAACCGAATGCGTTCGGCAGTCGCCACCAGATTCGTCAATCCGCGTAGTCGCCGTTCGACGGAGACGACATCGGCGGCGAGAGAATCCGCGGTGCGCATGTACCCGCGACTCAGCTCCTGCTGCGCGCGCAGCAATACAAGGCGCGTATGCAGCGGACTGTTAGGGTCGGACGCGCTCCGACTGGCCAGTGCAGCCTGAATGGCCTCGCTGGCCGCATCAGGACCACGAAATGCGAGCTCGAGCGACGCTGCTTCAATACTGGCGCGCGCATTTTCGTCGCTCGTACGACCGTATCCGTTCGCGGCCAGCACCCGCGCAGAGTCGAGGACGTCGCGAGCGCGCCCGTACCGCGCTTGCGCCGCGTAGTTCGCGCCGAACGCGGTATAGAGCCGCGCTCGAATCCGTCCATCATTCGGGAATTCGCGCGGCACGCGCGTGACCGCACTATCCAGCAGTTGGCCCACAGTACCGCCGGGTCCCACCTGCATCGCCGCGTCCTGTGACACGTTCGTCGTCCCGCTCATCATGCTCGCCATGAACGCCGCGGTTCGCTCGGCCCGCGCGGCCTCATCGCGCAAGCTCCGCGCCTGGCTGAGCGACATGAGCGTGACGCCGAGGGCGGTGAGCAGCGCGAACGTCACACCGAAGACGAGTGTGCGATGGCGACGAGTGAACGCCCAGGCGCGGTAGCCGTGGGTACCCTGTCGCGCGAGCACACGATCGCGTCGCAGGAAACGCCGCACGTCATCGCTCAGCGCTTGCACGCTCGGATAGCGCCGCGACGGATCACGACGCAGCGCGAACAGGACGATGGCATCGAGCTCACCGCTCAGCGCTGCGGCGAGCTTGCGCGGACTCTCGAATCCGCGTGCCTTGGCGGCATCTATGCTGGCGCTCTGCGCAATCGACGACGGCACGCGAGGGGCGCGATCGCGTACAGCAATCAGTCTCGTCACCGGATCGAGCTGCGTCAGCTCGAGCGGCGGGGCGCCGGCAAGCAACGTGCACAGAATCGCGCCCAGCGCATACACATCGCTGGACATCGAGGCCATGTCACCAGTTGCTTGTTCCGGTGCGGCATAGGCGGCGGTGAACGGCGACAAACCGGCACCCGTGAGCGTGCCGATACTCCCCGCATCATCCAGCAGCTTCGCGACGCCAAAGTCGAGCAGCTTCACCGTGCCGTCGCTCGTCACGAGTACGTTGCTTGGCTTGAGATCGCGATGCACCACCATGCGCTGGTGTGCGTGGTGCACGGCCTGGCAGACCTGACGAAAGAGGTCGAGACGCGCGGTCAGCGAGAGCTGCTTCGTATCGCAGTATTCATCGAGGGGCACGCCGTCGACGAATTCCATCGCGAGCCACGGCGTGCCGCTGTCCGTCGCCCCGCCGTCGACGAGCTGCGCGATATTCGGATGCTGCAGTGCGGCGAGGATCTGCCGTTCTGAGCGAAAGCGCTGGAGCAGCACGTCACTGTCGGCGCCGCGCCAGATCGTTTTGATCGCGACGCGTTGTCGATACTGCGCGTCATCACGCTCGGCTTCATACACCGCGCCCATGCCACCGCGTCCGACCAAGCGTACAACGCGATACGGCCCGAGACGCTGTCCCACCAACGCGGTCCCAGACGCCGTTGCCGAGCCACGTTCGATGCCGAGTGCGATCGGTGCGGGTGTGTCGAAGCGCGTGCTTCCCGCCGACGCCGCAGCGAGCATGCGCTCGAGCCGCAGTCGCACATGCGTCGGCAGCATCGCGTTGGCGAGCGCCTCGCGCTGTTCGGTCGGCGCGGCAGATTCGAGCGAGAACCAGAGCGCTTTAAGTTGCACCCATTCGTCGACGGAGAAGTGAGGCTCGTTCCCGTGACTGAATTCAGCGTCGGTCACGAGGCGTGCCGATGCGGACGACGGAGAGCGACGAGTGAATGCGTCATCTCCTCACACGCGCACAAACGCTCATGCATCCCTCACGGTG
>JBBQDB010000234.1:0-4579 GCA_038319245.1 Gemmatimonadales bacterium | reverse complement strand
CCCATCCGTAGGTGACGATCGGCATTTCGAGGCCGAGTGCGGGGCTGCGCCAGCGATCGATGCGGCGCGGCAGTCTGGGGTCGACGAATTGGGTCATGGCGAAAGGTCGCCGCGCAAACACGGTGGGGCCAGTCTGCGGCGCGCAACCGCGGGTGAGTTTGGGGCGGACCGTTGCGCGTCGGTGACGACTCCGTGGCGCGATCCCAGTCGATCGGCGACGCACTCGTGTGATGCTTTGCTGTCCGGGCACCTCTCGCTCGGCGCCGCCACTTGGCTGAGCGATCGCCGCGCGTTGCGTCGCGCGGTCGCGCACCCATCTGGTCTTCGCCCACCGGTCACCCGTGAGGAGGCTGCATGATTGCTCGTGCGTACACCGTCGCCGATCGCCGGCTCGTCTCGCCGCAGGACGCCCCGGTCTTCCCGCATCACATCGATGCGATTCCGCCCGGCACGATTGACGCCGGCGCATACCAGCTGCGCTTTGCTTGGCAGCGCGCCGACCTGCATGCGGTGCAGGCGCTTCGCTATCGAGTGTTCGATGAGGAGTTGGGTGAGGGCTTGCTGGAGTCCGGGCACACGGGACGCGACGAGGATGAGCGCGATCCCTGGTTCCATCACCTGATGATTTGTCATCGCGAGAGTGGTGAAGTGGTTGGGACGTATCGACTGCAAACGGCCGTGATGGCCGCGACGCGGTTCGGTTTTTACAGCGCGACGCTCTTCGAATTGGGCGCCGTACCCGGAGCGATTCTCGATGACGCGGTGGAAATTGGTCGTGCGTGCGTCGCGCGTGAGCATCGATCGGGGCGAGTGCTGCGCATGCTGTGGAAGGGGCTCGCGCGATATCTGCAGTGGAACAGCAAGCGCTATCTCTTCGGGTGTTGTTCGTTGGCTGGGACCGATTCGGAGACAGCGTCGAACGCGTGGCGCACCCTGCACGCGCGCAATGCGATGCACGAACGTGTCTTGGTGAAACCCAGGCCGCATGCGAGCGCGCTGGCGGACGACGGCCGTCAGCGTCCGACGTTTGCCGGTGACGCAATGACGTCCGCGCTGCCGCCGTTGTTCGAGGGCTATCTGGCGCTGGGTGCGAAGGTGTGCGGCGCGCCGGCGACTGATTTCGAGTTTGGCACGATCGACTTTCTCGTGTTGCTCGACGTGCACGAGCTCGACAAACGGACCTATCGGTCGCTCTTTGGCTGAGTCGTTTGCCAACGCGGACGGTGGCGGTCAGGTGATGGAAAACGCGTTGCGCCTCTCCGTCGCCGGTGCAGTGCGCGTGCGTTTTCGCGTCTTGTTACGCATCGCGCTTCGACGAGGCAGACGACTGCCGATCGTGGTGTTCGTGCTGCTGCTGGGGGCGGTCGCAGGGACGCTTGCGCTGTTGGTGCCCGGAGCGGCGCGCCGGCGACAGGTGATCCAATGGATTCTTAGCGTAGCGGCGCGCGGGCTGCTGGTCGGGTTTGGGTTAGACTGCGACTGGTTGGGGCCTGTCCCACGGGGCCCTGCGCTGATCGCGGGGAATCATCTCTCGTGGATCGATATCGTGGCGGCGATCGCCACCTGGCCGTGCACATTTGTCGCGAAACGGGAAGTTCGTGATTGGCCAGTGCTTGGTCGTCTCGCTGCGGAGCTCGGCGTGGTATTCGTCGATCGCGCGCGCAAGCGGGATTTGCTCACGGCAATTCCTGCGATCGAGCAGGCGCTCGGACGTGGCGCGCTCATCGTGCTCTTTCCGGAGGGCACCACGAGCGATGGGCGCGGCATCCTCCGCTTCCGAACCGCGCTGTTCGAAGCCGCAGTGCGGGCCGGCGCACCGGTCTTTCCGTTCGCTGTCATCGGCAGTGTGGATCAGCAGTCTGCCGAGCGTGACGTCCGCGAACGCTGCAGTGTGCTCTGCTGGGTCGGTGACGAAACGCTGGTCGCCAACGTGTGGCGTCTTGCTGCAGTCGCGGACGCGCGCTTCGCGTTGCATGCGGGTGCGCCGATTGATGCCGGTACGGATCGCAAAGCACTCGCAGCGCGCGTTCGGCAAGCCATCGAGCGCCGTTTCGTACCGGTGCATGCGCGAGAGCGTTCGTCGCTGTCGGCCGTCCATGCTGATCGGATGATGCCGATCGAGTCGCGGCTCCGTGTGGTGGCACGTCGGACGATGCACGTGCTGTCGCGCGTTGCGTCTACTATGTCGGCGCCGGTGCTCGCGGCGACGTTGGTGATCTCGCTGACCTACGCCGTGACACCGATCTATCGCTTTGCGGAGCCGAGGCCGTTCACGGGCACTGCGTGGTACAACCCGTATGACGGCTTAGATGGAGGCAGCTCCGATTGGCGCCTTTCCAATTTTCACGCGCATTCGAGTGCGTGGGCTGGGCTGACGAACGGCGAGCAGACGCCAGACTCAGTCGTTGCGGCGTACAGGCGGCTGCACTACGACGTGATTGGCGTATCGAACTACGAATCGAATCCGGAGCAGCGCATAACGGGCACGTTTCCAGTGTACGAGCACGGATGGAATGTGCGCAAAGCCCATCAGATCGTGTTGGGACCGGACCGTGTGGTGTATCGCGATTTCCCGTTCATGCAGTCGCGGCATCAGCAACAGTATATGCTCGATGAACTGTCGCGGAGCGCAGCGATGGTGGCGATCGCGCACCCGACCGTCCGTGCTGCCGATACACCAACCGATTTGCGCTATCTGACGCACTACGATTTACTCGAAGTGCTCAGTCGTTTCAGCGCGCCGGCAGACTCCGAGTGGGATGCGGCGCTGTCGAGCGGCCATGCCGTGTGGTTGTTGGCCAGCGACGACTCACACAATGCGGCGGACAGCGAGCAAGTTGGCGCGAACTCAACGCGTATTCATGCACCCACCGTTGCGACGCACGACATTATCGACGCGCTGAAAGCCGGGCACGCGTACGGGTTGCACGGAGTCGCCGGACGCACAACTATGTCCCTCCGTACCGTGCAGATGCGTGGCGACACGCTCGATGTGCAGTTAAGCGGCGTGCCGGACACGATGCGCATTGTTGGACAGCACGGTGCCGTGCGTGCAATATCGACCGGAGCTCAATCGGCACTCGGCCACTTGCGAGCCGTTGCGACTGCAGAGGATGGTTACCTCCGTGTGGTGGCACACGGCGACAGCACGATGCTCTACACGAATCCGGTGATTCGTTGGAATGGACGTGAGTTACCGCGTGTGGATGCCGTGATCGACTGGCCACTGACGATTGCGTGGCGCGGCGGGTGGTCGTTGGCGTATGCCGGACTTGCTGCCGGGCTGTTCTCGCGACGACGGCGCGCTACGCGGCCCGCTGCAGTTGCGCGCTGAAGCAGAACTTGCGACCGATGCTCAATTCGGAGCGCGAAATCTTCTGGTAGCGCGCGATTTTTTCCGGATAATACATGATGCTCGATTCCTGAAAGCCCATGCTCAGGAACAGCTGATCGGCGAGCGAGATCGCGAAGATTTCGGGATACGTACGTTGACGCGCCAGTTCCTCGGCCGCGGCAATCAGTTGGCGGCCCAACCCGTTCCCCTGCGCCGAGGGTGCTACCGCGAGCGAGACCAGTTCGACCAGCGACGGCGAATACTCGTCGAGGGCGACACAGCCAAGTACCACGCCGTTTCCATCGCGTACCACCTGATAGTCCTGCAGATGGCTCGTCACGAAATCTTCAGTGCGATGGAGCGTTAGTCCGTCGGGGGCGAAGAGATTGTTGAGCGCCGCGATGGCCGGAATGTCGCGCTCTTCGGCGTGGACCACCTGCATGGCCGACGTCATTAGCGTGATGCGAAGACCCGGGCCTTGCCGGCCTTGTCGAACAGCATGACGTCGTACTTCTCGACGCGCCCGTCTTCCATGCCGGGCGAACCGCTCACCATCCCGGGCACCGACAGCCCAACAGCGACCGGCTTCTGTTGCAGCAGCGTGACGATGACGTCAGCCGGGACGTGCCCCTCGATCGTATACGTACCGATGCGCGCCGTATGACAGGACTCGAGCGCACTCGGCACCCCCATCGATGCTTTGACCGTCGCCATGTCGCGCGTGTCCCGCACGGTCACCACAAAGCCCGCCGCGCTCATGTGCTTCACCCACTTGGCGCAGCACCCGCACTCCGGGTCTTTATAGACCGTGATCGCCCTCGGGATGTCCGGAGGCAGCGCCACGGCCGCGAGCGCGCGTTGCGCGCGGGCCGTCGTCGAGAGCGCCACGCCGGCCACACTGGCCGACAGGGTCAATAGAAAGGACCGCCGCGATGGGCGAGCGGAATGAGTGAGGTTGATGTCGTGCATTGCGATGGTTCCGACGATCGGGGCGGATGAGGTGCAACACGCGGTCGCGCCAGTGAAATCTACCAATTCGACACTGCGCCAACGGTAAAGACTTGCAACGAGCGGCCGATACTTCTACAGCGTACGGATGCGTGCGTTCCCACCGTGGAGCGTTGACGCCACCGAAATTTATTGGATGGGGCGACGACGCTTCATGAAGTTCGACGGCCTGAACACCTCTGTAAATGCCCGATCAATTGCTCAAAGCTACCAGTCAGAACAGCGCCCTGCTGCGCG
>JBBQDB010000233.1:0-4634 GCA_038319245.1 Gemmatimonadales bacterium | reverse complement strand
GACCATCGGTGCAACCGAAACGGTGCAAGCGTTTCTTGGGACGACGACGCCGTTTTCCGCCAAGGTGCGTGACACGCGCGGTCAGTTGGTGACCGATCGTGCCGTAACTTGGAGCGTCGATGATCCGGCCGTGGCGACAATCAATGCGAGCAGTGGCATCTTGACGACCGTGGCGATTGGTACGACCAAAGTCTCCGCGCGTATTGGAACGCTGGTCGCGAGTGCCCCGGTTCGCGTGCTGCGCGCGCCAGCGGCGCTGACGATCTCCGTCGGCAATGGCAGCGGTCTCGGAAAGATTTCGTCGACACCGGCGGGCATCGATTGTCGTGTGGTGGGGACGACGTTGACCGGGACGTGCTCGTTCGTGTTTCCTGGCGACGCGGCTATTGCGCTGACGTCCACTGCCGACGCGGGGAGCGTGTTTGCGTCATGGGGCGATGCGTGCGTCGCGTCGGCCATCGGGACCGTCTGTCAGGTGGTGATGTCGCAAGCGCGCGTGGCGAGCGCGAGCTTCACGGCGCTGCGACGATTTACGGTGTCAGCAGCTGGTAGCAGCGACGGACGCGGTCGCGTCACCAGCAGCGCTGGGCTGGATTGCCGCCTCAGCGGCGGCGCTGCGAGTGGCAGCTGCGCCATCGACGTGCCGCAGGGCACATCGGTGCAGCTGACAGCCGTCGGCGAACCGCTTAGCGGCAGTGCGGCCACCCTGCAGTATTTCGCGGGATGGGGCGGCGACTGCGCCTCGGCGAACGGCGCCTCCTGCACGATCACCGCCGGTACTTCCAACGCCGCGATCACGGCGCGCTTTGTCGATGCGCAGACGTTGTCTGTAGCGATCGATGGCGGCGGCGGCGGCGGTGTGACGGGGGCTGGCATCGCGTGTACGCGCGTCAGCGGTATAACGAACGGTAACTGCAGCACGAGCGCGCTATTCGGTTCCGTCGTAACGCTCACTGCGCAGCCCGATGCGCAATCGTCATTCAGTGGCTGGACGGGCGCATGCACCGGCCAAACGCTGACCTGCACCACGACGCTCTCGCAAGCACGCGTGGTCACGGCGTCGTTCTCACGTCGCCAAGTGCAGTTGGTGATGTCCGTCAGCGGAACCGGCGTCGGTGCGCTGCAGGTGACCGGCGGCGCTCCCTGTGCGCTCGCGGCGGGTCAGGGCAGCAACAATTGCACGCAGTCGTTCGACGCGGGCGCCACGGTCACGCTGACGTGGAGCGCCGGCCCGAACTCGTCGTTCACGGGCTTCGGCGGTGCGTGCTCCGGCGTCACGACGTGCACACTTGTCCTCAACGCCTCGCAGGGTGTCAGCGCGTCGTTCGGGGCGCGGCAGGTGTCGCTGACGCTGAGTACCAGCGGTGCGGGCATCGGCACGATTACAGGGAGTAACGGCCTCACCTGCACATCCTCCAGCGCCGCACCGTCGACAACGTGTACGGCGCAGGTTGAAATCGGTTCGCAAATCAGTGTGTCGGCGACGCCCGGCGATCAGTCGTCGTTCGATGGCTTTGGCGGCGACTGTGTTGGGCGCGGCTCGTGTACCCTCACCATGAACACCTCCAAGTCGGTGAGCGCCAACTTCACTCGTAAGCGTGTGCAGTTCACCGTTTCGCTGAGTGGCACCGGTGGCGGCATCGTGTCATCCAACGGAACGCCGCTGTGCGCATTGCCGCTCGGACAAGGGAGCGGCACCTGCGCGGCACAGGTTGACGTCGGATCTGCGATCACGCTGTCGGCAACGCCGGGTATCGAATCGAACTTTACGGGCTTCAGTGGCGCCGGATGTAACACCAATCCGTGTACCGTCGCCGTGAACAATGAGACGACGATCACCGCGCGTTTTCAGCGCAAGCAATTCGTCCTGCAGATGGTTGTCAGCGGCACCGGCGCTGGTTCGCTGACGGTCGATGGTGTGCTCTGCTCGTTGGCACTTGGGCAGAACAGCAACAGCTGCACGCGGCTCGTCGATTACGGCACGACGGTTTCGCCGACGGTGTCCCCGGCGACCGGATCCTCTTTCGACAGCTACGGCGGCGCGTGCACGGGATCGAGCGCGTGTTCGTTCGTAATGACGGCGCCGGCCAGTATCTCGGCCGTGTTCACGCGACGGCAAGTCGCGCTCACGATGACGCTCGCGGGCGCAGGCGGCGGAACGTTCAGCGCGGGAGCCGCTGGCTCGTGTTCGCTCGTTGCCGATCAGGGCGGCGTGACCTGCGTCCGTTTTGTCGACATTGGCACGATCCTCGTCATCAACGCCACGGCGGCCGACGCCTCCGTCTTCCAGGGCTTCGGTGGTAGCTGCACCTCAAGCAGCGCCTCGACGTTCGCCAATTGCTCGTTGCTGATGGACGGCGCGAAGTCTGTCAGCGGAACGTTCACCAAGCGCACCACGCCGATCGTCGCGCCGGCGAGAGGTGATGCGCCAACGGGCGCCACGAAACGGCGCGGCAGCTGAGTCGAGCGCTGCTGTCGTTCGGCGGTGGCCGAAACACAACGGGGGCGCCGAATCGTCGGCGTCCCCGTTGTGTTTTTGCTGGACAATCAAGCGCGCATCATCGTCGATGCGCACGTACAACGACTAGCGCGATCCTTTCTCCAATGACGCGAGCCGCGTCTTGGCGCGATCGAAGTCCGGATTCATTGCGACGGCGCTCTTATATAGGGTCTCCGCCTGCGCGACGTTCTTCTTGTCTTCTGCTTCGAGCGCCTGACTCAATGCCATCAACGCCTTGAATTGGTTCGGGCTCTTCGACGCCGGGATTGTCGCGCTGGCCGTCTTCATCGCCGGCAGCTTGAGACCCGCGTTGACCTTCGCCCCCAACTGAATCACCAGTTCGAGGAGCTTGTCCGACTTACCTGTCACCGACTCGGTGTATTCGATCGCCGAGGTCTCGACATTCACGGAGCGCACATCAATGCGCATGTTCTGGCTCTTGTCGATCAGGAAGCTGCCCATCAGCATGTGCCCCGCGTTCAGCGTTTTGCCGAGCTTCACGGCCATATCCTTGTCCACCCGATCGCTGCTCGCCAGATTCTGCTCTTCGAGTAACGACTGCAAGCGGTCGCGCTCGACCACGCGAATCCCACTGTTCTGAGCGAGCTCGCTGATCAGCATCTCCGCCATTCCCTTGCTCAACGGCGCGTACGACGCGAAATCCACGAGTGCGCTGTTGGTCAGATACATCACTGCTACCGTTGGTCGCTTGTCAGCCGATTGCGCTGACAGCGGAAATGCGGTGGCCGCCAAGCTGGCGGCCAGCAGAGCGGTGGACCATCTGCGGCCCGTCTGCGTTATGGTCATTCTGGCACCTCTCATGGTGAAGTCGTCAAACTGCACCTCAAACGTCGTGCTTGTTGTGGCACGCCGTCAATAGGACACGCCCACTCTCGTCATGCCGAAGACCTGTCCGATCTGCTTGACCACGTATCCGGATGCCAACGTTTTCTGTCCGGCCGACGGAACGACGCTCCGCGCCGACGAGGATACGGGCGACCTGATTGGCAGCGTGATCGCCGATCGGTACAAGATCAGCAAGCTGCTTGGCGAGGGGGGGATGGGCCGCGTGTACCTCGCGCAGCACGTGCGGTTGCCCCAGCAGACCGCGATCAAGGTGCTGCATCCAAGCATGCTGCAGGATTCGGCGGCCGTACAACGTTTCAACCGCGAAGCCGCCAACGCTGCCAAGATCGAACACGACCGGGTCGCCCGGGTGTTCGATTTCGGTGAGACCAGTACCGGGTTGGTGTACTTGGCCATGGAGTTTGTACCGGGAAGGACGCTTCGAGAGATCGAGGAGGCGCAGCCACGGTTGTCTCCGGTGCGGGCAGCGAACCTCATCTATCAAGTTGCGGAAGGTCTCGATGCCGCGCATCGCATGAGCATCGTGCATCGCGATCTCAAGCCGGACAACATCATGGTCATCACCGACGACAGTGGCATCGATCGCGCCAAGGTGGTGGACTTCGGCATTGCCAAGGCGGTAGATGCCAACGCCGCGAAGGGCACGCAGCTCACACAGGCGGGCTCGGTGATCGGTACGCCGGAGTTCATGAGCCCCGAGCAAGTGTTCGGCGAGCAGCTGGATGCGCGGAGCGACGTATACGCGCTGGCGCTCGTCGGATTTCAGATGTTCACGGGCGAGCTGCCGTTTGATGCCAGCACCCCCGAACGGAGCTTGACCGCGCGAATCGTCTCCGATCCGCGCACGTTGGCGGAGGCGTTTGCGGATATCGAGTGGCCGGCCGCACTGCAGGAAGCGTTTGATCGGGCGTTAGCGCGCGAGCCCGATGCCCGCACCGCGAGCGCGCTCGACTTCGCGGATGCTGTAGTCGCGGCAACCGAGGCCTGGCAGGGGGTTTCGGTGTTGCGCACGCGGACGCCCTTGTCCAACCCCACGCTTACTGCGGGCGCGGCCAACATCTCGGCACAATTTGCGCCGCAGACCGTGCCAACCGTGGAGTGGACACCGGATCTCGGGACGGTCGGCGCTGGCAAAATACCGAACGCATCGGCTGCGGCGCCCACAACTGCGACGCAGGGCCTCAAATCAGCGCCGCTCGCCGCGCCAGTGGCCCCGACAGCGGCTGCCACAGTGTCGACCGACAGCGTTCCTGCTACCAAGAAGCCG
>JBBQDB010000232.1:0-4723 GCA_038319245.1 Gemmatimonadales bacterium | reverse complement strand
GATTGGCCAGTTGAACAGTTCGCGCATGATCTGATCTGCGATCACGCGCGCCTTGTCCTCCATCGTGATATCCGAATACGCGATGTTGAGCAGCACCGCGACCAGCGCGCGCATTGACTCGAGCGTGGTACCCGGCGCGACCATGCCGAGTGCAAAGAAACCCTGCGCTGTTGCGTCAGCGTCCTTCCGGATCGCGGCAATGATCGTTTCAAACAGCGCCTTTCGCGTCGCGACGCCCACCTCGATCACCATGCCGAAGTCGAGCAGGATGATCTTCCCGTCTCGATCCACCAGCAGGTTGCCCGGATGCGGATCGGCGTGGAATACGCCGTCGCGCAGCATCATGCGCGCATAGCTCTCGATCAGAATCTCGACGAGCGCCCGCGGCACGATCTCGCCCGACGCCACGCGATCGTCCAGCTGATCGATGCGTGTTCCCTCCAGAAACTCAAGGACAAGGACTTCGCGCCGAGTGAGCGCGCTCTCGACCTTCGGAATACGCAAGCGCGGCTCATCGGCGAATCGCTCGCGCATGCGCGCGCACTGCGCACCCTCACGTATGAAATTCATCTCCTCGCCGACGTGACGCGAGAATTCATCGAGGACGACGCGAAAGCCGTACACGTGATGGTGCGGATACCGGGCATACACCTTGTCTACCAGCCAACGCGCGATACGAACATCGCGCGTGACAATCGCGTCAACGCCCGGCCGTAAAATCTTCACCACGACTCGGCGCCCCTGGTACTGGGCGCGGTGGACCTGGCCAAGCGAGCCCGCCGCGAGTGGCACCGGGTCGAGCGCATCGAGCACACTGTCCGGATCGCGCCCCCACGCGTTGGCGAGGACGGCACGGAGTTCGGGCCAAGGCACCGGTGGTACCTGATCGGTGAGTGACCCAAGCGCGGTGAGATACGGCTCGCGCACAAGGTCGGCACGCGCGGCGAAGATCTGGGCGAGCTTGACGAACGCGGGCCCTAACGCGGCAATGTCGCGCACCAGACGCGTGGCGCGTTGTTGATGAAACGCGGCGTTGCGCGTGGCGGGCGCGCCCCAACGCACCCACCGCTTCCTGTCGCGTCGAAACGAGATGATGGTCGGAAGCACGCGACCAACGATGCTGACCACGCGCGGTACGTCGCGCCAGCTCGCGCGTTGGCGAGTACTCGCGTCGGACGCCTCGCGCGCGACCGCCGCCTCCGTTGCACTAGACGCGTTCGAGGCGACAGCTGCGCTGGTACCGTTCGCCGCCGCCTGCAACACGGGCTGACTTTGGCTCGTTGTCATCGTGCCACTCGAACCGACGCGTTCGTACACCCGATCACGCGTGTGCCGTTGAGTCCATTGGGCCGACAACGGTCAGCCCCGCCTCTCGAACGCGCGCTGTGGCGTCGACTCGCGCGAGGGCGGCGCTCTCCGCCCACAGTCGTTCACCATCCGCGTCGCGTAACGCGGCCGCCGAGGGTACTCGCCGCTGCCGGCGCACCCAGTAGTCGCCGCTGCCACGCAGCGCGTCGGGTTCGTGCGAGAGCCACAGTAACGTATCCGCGCCGCGCACAGGAGAAATCGCGATGACGTCCATCAACCCTCGCATCATGCGACCACGCCGCCCGTTGTTCACCGCGAAGCGCGTGGACACAACGCCCGGGTGCATGCTGTGCACGACCACGCGTGATGCGTCCAGCCGGCGGGCCAGTGCTCGCGTGAACAGGATGTTGCACAGTTTTGAATTCGCGTAGGCGCGCCAACCGCCGAAGTCGCGTGTCAACTGGAGATCGTCCAGATCGAGTCGCGCGTCGCGGTGCGCACGACTCGACATGTTGATGATGCGTGCGGGTTCACCCGCCGTTGCCGCTGCCGCCATCCGATCGAGCAACAACATCGTCAATGTGAAATAGTTCAAGTGATTCAACGCGAAGGTGCGCTCCAATCCTTCGGCGGTCAGCTCGCGCTCGAAAAACATCGCACCCGCGTTATTGGCGAGCACGTGAATGCTCGGCAGCCGCGCCCGCAATCGCGCCGCGAGATCGCGTATCGCATCCTGTCGAGAGAGATCGGCAATCTCCCACGTCACTGTACGCCGACCGCACTCACTCATGATTGACTGCGCCGCAGCGACGGTCTTCGCCTCGTTGCGGCCGATCATCACGACGGACGCGCCCGCCCGAACGTACAGGCGCGCCGCCGCGCGCCCGATTCCGTCGCTGGCACCGGTCAATACCACGGTCCTGCCGTGCATCGGCTCCACGCGCTCATCACTCATCGCGCCGACGACCGCGTCGACAATGGGTTCGAACACGACAAATGCCACGTGCGCGTCGTGGTAAAGCAGGGACCGACTGCATGCGGCGTTCCGTCATTTGCATATAGAACGATCATTGACAGCGCCCTTCGGCGTCAACGTCGAACCCGCGTGTCTTTTGTGATGGTCGTGCTGAACTTCTGGCTCATATCTGCGCAAACACCATCCGCAGTAAATGAGTTTCCGCGATGCGCGATGCGCGATGCGCGATGATCGGATGTCGGATGTCGGAGCTCGGAGTTCGCGACGCTGTGCGCGATACTGTGCGCGATGCGGGTGCATGCGACGCGGCGAGCTCGTGTCAGCGCATTGTCACTCGGACTCAGCGTGCGTGATCAAGCACGGGTTTTCATGCCGCGCGCTCCCGAACGCGAAAACTTGTACGTCGTGCCCTCGGCCGGCGGAACGCTCAGCCAAGGCCTATCAATTCGCGATGGCGTTGAGCGGGATCGGTCCCAAATTGCCTGCGGTCACGGTCGCTGATTGCGGACCAGTTTGCGGGCCGAGCGTCCAGCGGACGGAGACCTCACCGGTCGCGTTCGTAACGGCGGATTGCGGCGAGATCTGTCCGCCACCGCCCGTGATCGAGAGGGCAACGGTCACGCCCGGAATCGGAACGTTGTTGCCACCCGTCACGCGCACCACGATCTGCACCGGAAGCGCCGCACCGGCCTTGGCGGCCTGACTGTTTCCCTGCGCCACGATCAAATCGCTCGGTAAAATGCCGAACGCATTCACCAGGACCGCGTCGACAAGTGGCGCCGACGCCGAAACGGTCTGGATCTGCGCATTCGGGCCGAGTGTCCACTTGGCTTTTACTTCGCCGTTGACGTCGCTCGTGATCGTTGCTGGGTCGACGCTGCCTCCGCCCGCAATCACGCTCAGGCTGACGGGGATCTTCGCGACGGGTCCGCCATCGGTGCCGAGTACCCGCAAGACGATCGACGTCGGCAAGACTGATCCGGCCGCAGCCGACTGCAGTTGTCCCTGCACGATTGCCAGTCTGGTAGCGGTCGGTGCGGCAGTGGTCGCCGAACAGCCGGGAAACGCCAGCAACGTCGGCAGGGCCGCCGCAAGCAGGGTCAGGGAGATCGTGGACTTGGCGCGACGCATGGCAAACCTCTCGAGGGAAATCAACGGTCTGTCGAGAGTGTCGGCCGTTACCCCGCAGACCTTGAGCGTCACACACGTCGGCGCGTGTTACTGGGAGTCACGACGTGTTACCGTCTGCCATGGAGTGTGGAGTGGTGACGTGGTGACGGGGCGACGGGATGACGGGATGACGGGGTGAAGGGGGAGGGGGACTGACGCGCAGGTTCCAGCGTCTCGGTTACCACGCATGGGGAGGCGGCCGCTTGTCGCTGCCCGTAGATTTCTCCGGCTATGACGGTCACTCCTCTTCATCCCGCTCGTCCGGCGCTGCACCCGGATTTCGCCTCGGCGACGCAGGCCACCCCGGTGTCGGTGCCATTAGCCCCGGACCAGCCGCCGCTTCGCAATCCAGGTACAGCGCTGGACTTGGCGCTCATACGCGGCACCCGCGTCAATCGCAGTGCCGTCGAACGACGGGTCTCGAGCCTGCCAGCGCGACGCACCGTGAAAAAGGAGTGGCAGGCGGCGTGGCTGCTACGCGCCATCTCGGTCATGGACCTGACGACGCTCGCCGGCGACGATACCGAAAGCAACGTGCGCCGCCTCTGCGCCAAGGCTCGGCAACCGCTCCGCGCCGATCTCGTCGACGCGCTGGGAATCGCCGACCTGCACCTCACCACCGGCGCGGTATGCGTCTACCACCGCTACGTGGCGACCGCGGTCGACGCGCTGCGCGGTTCCGGTGTGCCCGTAGCTGCGGTATCGACGGGTTTTCCGTCAGGACTGTCGCCGTTCCCGCAGCGACTGGCCGAAATTCACGCCTCCGTTGCCGACGGTGCGCAGGAAATCGACGTCGTCATCACGCGCGCCAATGTGCTCACCGGCAACTGGCAGGCGCTGTACGACGAGGTGCGCGCCTTTCGCGAAGCCTGCGGTCAGGCGCACCTGAAGACGATTCTGGGCGTTGGTGAATTGGCCACACTCACCAACGTCGCCCGCGCGAGCCTCGTCGCGATGATGGCTGGTTCCGACTTCATCAAAACGAGTACCGGCAAGGAGTCGACCAACGCGACGCTCGCCGTGGGTCTGGTGATGGCGCGCATGATTCGCGAGTTTGGCGCACGCACCGGCCACGAGATCGGCTTCAAGCCAGCGGGTGGTATTCGGACGGCCAAGCAGGCGCTCGATTGGCTCATTCTTATGAAGGAGGAGCTCGGTGATCGCTGGCTACGGCCGCATCTGTTTCGCTTCGGCGCGAGCGGGTTGCTCACCGACGTTGAGCGCCAACTCGAACATTTCGTGACGGGTCGCTACGCGGCGACCCATCGC
>JBBQDB010000231.1:0-4737 GCA_038319245.1 Gemmatimonadales bacterium | reverse complement strand
CGTGGTGGGCTGGACAACATCACGGCGATCGTCATTCACGTACAACAGGCCGTGAGCGCCGGCACCGGCACCACCGGCGAGTCGTCCATCGTCACGCGTGGCTGACAGCGGCGAGACGCCCAGCGCTTCTTCGCAGGGCGACAGTACAGCAGCGGCCACCGAATCGGTTGGCAGCATCGCTCAGCTCTACCTCGGCAACATTCTCTACGCGATCGAGCGGTGCGCACTCTCGCTCGAAGCCGATGCCCTGCCGTTAGATGCAGCGTTCTATCGCGGCATTGGCCGAAAACTCGCCGACGCACACGGCAAAACACGAGCGTAAGTGGGACTGCCCGCGCTGGCGCGGGTCGAGCGGCGCCAGCACGGGACTAAGGCCTCGCGCGGATCCACGACACGAGCTACGCGAGCAACGCGCGTCCGTTGTCGAGCCGGTCCGCAACATCGGCCGCATCGAGTTGCAGCACGGCGAGCACGCGATCCTCTGGCACCGGTGTGCGTTTCGCGGTGAAGACGCGCAGGCGCCGTGCGCTGCGATACAGCTCGTCGCTCAGTCGCGGCAAATTGATGTCGCCCTCCCATCCGGCGGCGGTCAGCTGCTCTACATGGCCGTCACGTCGCAGCATCGGCAGTTCGAGGCCGAGCATTTGCGTTTTGGCGGGAAAGTCGAGTAGCAGTTCGCCGCGAGCCAGGCCGAGTTCCTGCGCGAGGGTGTCTTCCACGCGGCGCGTCAGCGCAAAGTCACTCGCGATCCATTCACCGACGTCTTCGCCAAGCGTGGCCGCGGGGCGTTCGTAGGTGCGCTTGTGTAGGTGACGTTGGCGCAGCCCGACGAGCATCGCGGCAGCATCGGCTGGGAGATCGCTCGCCTCGAGATGCACGAGCAACCCTTCGTCGGTGTAGCGAGCCACGGTGCTCGGATGGACGACCCCCGATTCGAGTGCGACCGCAACGAGTCGTTTGTACATCGCGGTCGCGCTGCGCACGGCGTGATGCCAGTAGACGTTGCGATACATCTGGTACTTCGCGAAGAGCAGCGACTCGAGTGCCGAGAGCCCTTTCTCATGCACGCCGATCGTTGCACGACCGGTTGCGGGATGCGCGACGAGTACCAATGAATTGAGCAAGCGATCGACATCGATCTCGCCATACGGCACGCCACACATCGCCGCGTCGCGTTTGAGATACTCGACCTTGTCGAGATCGACGGAGCCCGAGATAAGTCCTTGCAATGCACTGGTGCTTCGACCGCAGATGAGCGCGAACACATCGCGCGGTGCGTCGGCGCCAAGCGAGCGCATCAGCACGTCGGCGACCGGACCCTCGAGTAGCAGCGGACGCGCCACTTCTTCATGGTGCGTGACGCCGATTTCTTCGAGCGCGTGCGAGAACGGATAATGCCCGACATCGTGCAGGAGCGCGGCGGCGCGCACGATCTGTTGCTCGTAGACGGGAACAGTGCGTAGTGCGCCACGTTCGTCGAGCAAACGCAATGCGACGCCGGCCAAATGAAATGCACCCACGGCATGTTCGAATCGCGAATGTGTTGCCCCCGGATACACCAGAAACGCGAGCCCCAATTGCCGCACGTATCGCAGGCGCTGCATCACCGGCGTGTCCAGTAAGCCCAGTGCTACGGTGTCGAGCCGAATATTGTTCCAGAGCGGGTCACGAAGAATCTCCATGTGCCCAAGATAGCACGGGTTCAGCGGTTTTCCGGGGTCATGCGTCTTCATGTCATACCACGCCATTGCAACGGCCTGCAGTTGCCGCAGATCAATGGCGCATTAACGAAGGTGATGTGCTCACGTCCAAAGCGTTCATGAAAATTCTCCGGTTCGTCTCCACCTTGGCGGTCGTGTTGGTGGCAGCGCTCAGCGCTCCGCTCGCGGCCCAGTCGGTGGACATTATTCGCGGTAAGGTGACGGGTCCTGACGGGACTGTCATCGCCAATGTCATCGTGACGGCAACGACGCTCTCCGGCAATGTGAGCCGGCAGGTGCGCTCCGATAAAAACGGGCGATACACGATTTCTTTCCCAGGCGGCGAAGGCGACTACTGGGTGACGTTCACCTCGGTCGGCTTCGCGCTCCGCCGCTACGAAGTGAAGCGCACCGCCGATCAGGAAATTCTGATCGCCGACGCGAAAATGTCGCCGTCTGCGGTGACACTCGAATCCTTCCAGGTGGTTGAGCGCGCGGCTGTCTCGCGCTCCGATACCGTGTCGGATGTCAGCGGCACTGAAAAGGCGCTCGGTACCGACCCTGGATTCCTTTCGGCCGACCAGATGGGCGACTTGGCCGCGATGGCCGCGTCGATTCCGGGCGTGCAGCTGTTGCCGGGCGCCGACGGTGGCGCGGACCAGTTCTCCGTCTTCGGCCTCGGCGGCGATCAGAACAACACGCAGCTCAACGGACTTTCGTTCGGTGATGCCTCCGTACCGCGCGACGCGTCGGTGAGCACATCACTCGCGACGTCACCGTACGATGTGGCGCGGGGCGGTTTTTCTGGCGGACAGTTGCAAGTGCGCACGCAGCCGGGCTCCAACTTTGTGAAGCGCAGCTTCAGTACCAATCTCAACGCGCCGCAACTCCAATTCGTCGATCCTGCGGGCATCGCCACTGGGCAGCAATACACGCAGCTGTCTTTTGGTGGTGCGGCGTCGGGCCCGATCAAACCCGATCAAGCCTTCTACAACACGTCGTTCCAGTACGATCGTCGGCAAAACGATCTGCAGACGCTGCTCAACTCGAGCGCGCTCGGCTTTCAGACGGTTGGCATCGCGCCTGACTCGGTCGCGCGCCTGCTTAAGACTCTCGGCACGCAGAAATCGCCGGTTAACGTCGATGGCTTTCCGTCGCAGCGCGCGACCGACCGCGGCTCGTTCCTTGGCTCGTTCGACTTTGTGCAACCGAATTCCACGCGCGGCAACACGTTCTCCATGACGCTAACGGGCAACCTGACGCGGAATTCGCCGACGGGCGGCGGCTTTGGTGGCTCGTCGTTGTCGACACCTTCGCGCTCGGGCACCTCGCTCAACTACAACGTGGGTGGCCAGCTGCGGCACAGCGGCCTGCTTGGCTTCGCTGGCCTGTTCACCGAAACGAACATCGGCTACAACATCGGTTCGCAAACGGCCGATCCGTATTACCTGCTGCCCGCTGGCTCGGTGCGGGTCAACTCCGCGCTCACCGACGGCTCGCAGTCGGTCAGCACGCTGGCGTTCGGCGGGAGTCCGTTCCTTACCAACTCGTCGAACAACACCATCAGTGGCGTCAACACGCTGTCTTGGTTTTCGGCCGACAATCACCATCGCGTGAAGTTCACGACCGAACTGCGCCGTGACGGCTACTCCCAGGATCTCACGTTCAATCAGTTCGGTTCGTTCTCGTATAATTCATTGGCCGATCTGGACGCTGGCATTCCGGCGTCGTTTACGCGCACGCTAACGCCGCGTGTGCGTGACGGCAGCCAATTGGTTGGCGCGCTCTCGTTGGGTGACGCGTGGCGCCCGAATAGCGATGTGCAGATCCAGTACGGCGTGCGCTACGATGCGAACCGGTATCTCAACGGACCGTCGGCCAACCCTGTCGTCTCGGCCAATTTCAAGCAGAACAACACGGACGTGCCGAGCCGAGGCTACTTCAGCCCGCGCGTCGGTTTCTCGTGGACGTACGGACAGGCTGATCAGGTGTCGCTGTTACCGGGTATGGTGCGCGCGCCGCGCGCCGTCGTCCGCGGTGGCTTCGGCGTCTTCCAGAATACGCCCGGTGTGCAGCTCGTCGGTACGGCCATCGACAACACCGGCCTGCCGAGTGGCGTGCAACAGCTCACGTGTCTCGGAGCGGCAGCGCCCGTCGCCAATTGGGCGGCGTATGCGGCGAACCCGACGAACATTCCGACAACCTGTGCAGACGGTACGAACGGGACTGTGTTCTCGAATTCGACGCCCAACGTCGTGCTCTTCGCGCCGAACTATCAGGCGCAGCGTTCGTTGCGATCCAACCTGAACTGGAGCGGCCCGATCCTCGTCAACCGTCTTCAGGCGTCGGCCGACCTCACGTGGTCGCGTAACCAGCATCAAAGCGGTGGCATCGATCTCAACTTCACCGGCGCGTCCAAATTCGCGCTGGCGAACGAGGATGGTCGCGCGGTGTTCGTGAACCCCACGGCCATTGTGCCGACGACTGGTCAGGTCGCCTTCCGCGATGCACGGCTCTTCCCGGACTTCGGGCGCGTGACACAGAACCGCTCCGATCTGCAATCCGAGACGAAGCAGTTGACGCTCAGTATCCGTCCGATCGCGTTCAACTCGCAGCTGTCGTGGGGCTTGTCGTACGTGCTGCAGGACGTGAAGGAACAGTTCCTCGGCTTCAACAGCACCGTCGGCGATCCGCGCAGCATCGAGTGGTCGCGCGGTTCCTTTGGGCGTCACCAGATTCAGTACAGTCTCGGCTACAACTTCTTCAACACCGTTCGCGTCAGTTGGAACGGCAACATCCGGTCTGGCTCAGCATACACGCCGCTCATCGCTGGCGACGTGAATGGTGACAGCTACTCGAACGATCGCGCTTTTGTCTTTGATCCGAACAAGGTGGGTGATCCGCTCGTGACTGCCGGGATGCAGAACCTGCTGTCATCAGGCACACCGCAGGCGCAGGCATGTCTGCGGGCGCAGCTTGGTACGCTTGCCGGTCGCAACTCGTGCATGGGTCCGTGGGTGTTCAGCGGGAACGGCAA
>JBBQDB010000230.1:0-4772 GCA_038319245.1 Gemmatimonadales bacterium | reverse complement strand
ATCGTCGCCGCACCAACGGCCGGTGCTTGTGCGGCTCTCCCAGCATCGTGTATCGCAGTCGCCGAAGAGCAGCACCAATCCGAAGACGACATGGCGCGCGCGATGCTCGCCGCGGGCCTGATCGGTGTCTTCATTGCCGGACCGTGGACGTTTGCTGCGGAAGTTGGTGGATGCCAGGCTGAAGGCGGATCGGCGGCCGCGATGTCTGCCGCGGCCTTGGTCACGCTGGCCGGCGGCACGCTCACGCAAGCGACCGGTGCGGCGTCAATGGCGCTGCAAAGCATGCTCGGCCTCATCTGCGATCCCGTGGCTGCCCGTGTCGAAATCCCCTGCCTCGGCAAGAACGTGCTCGCTGCCAGCAACGCCATCTCGTGCGCCAATATGGCGCTCGCCGGCTACGATGCGATGATTCCGTTTGACGAAGTGGTCGACGCCGCAAAACGTGTCGCCGAACGTATGCCGCGAGAGCATCGGTGTACGTCGCTTGGTGGGCTCGCGACGACGCCGACCGCGCTGCGCTTGAGTGCCGCGCTTACCGCGAGAGAGGTCAAGCGAGCACCGGTAAAAGAAACGGTACGTTAGGATTCGCGACGCACAATTCAGGAGACACGCATGGTCATCACAGGACTGTTGGCAGCGATCCTGCTCTGGTTCGGTCGGCCCGTCGACGCCTACGTGCGTCAGCCCATCGACATCGAGCACTATCATTTCGCGATTCGACTCGCCGACACGACCGATCGCATTGACGCAACGGCGTCGGTGCGCATGCGACTGCTCGCCGCCGACATCCGCACCGTCACGTTGGACCTGTCGAACGTGACCGCTGCACGACAAGGCCGTGGTATGCAGGTGCGTAGTGTGTCGCGAGCGAGTCGCACGCTTGCGTTCACGCACACAGGCGACCGATTGGTGATCACACTCGACACCGTGCAACGCGCTGGGACAGAGATTGAATTGGCAGTGCAGTATCGTGGTATTCCCGTTGACGGATTGCAGATCAAACCCAACACGCACGGCGAGCGCACATTCTTTTCAGATAATTGGCCCGATAAGGCACACCATTGGTTACCACTGATCGATCATATCTCCGACAAAGCAACAATGGAGATGGACATCACAGCGCCGTCGCATTTGCAGATCGTGTCGAACGGGCTGCGCGTGGAGATGAGCGATCTCCCGAATGGCATGCGGCGTACCGTGTGGCGAGAGTCGGTACCCATCGCGCCATGGCTTTACGCGCTTGGTGCCGCGCACTTCGCGGTGCAGCAACTTGGTGACTACAACGGCATTCCGCTCGAGACGTGGGTGTTCGCGCAGGATCGCGACGCTGGATTCTATGACTACGCGATGCCGCCGCGTGAGGCGCTGGCGTTTTACAGCACGGCGATCGGTCCGTACGCGTACGAGAAGTTGGCGAACGTGCAGTCCAATTCCGTCAGCGGCGGTATGGAGGCCGCATCAGCAATTTTCTATAGCTCAGGCAGTGTGATCGGCACTCGTCCGATCCGATGGCGCAACGTCATCATCCACGAAATTGCGCATCAATGGTTTGGCAACGCCGTCACCGAAGCGGATTGGAATGACGTCTGGCTCAGTGAAGGATTCGCGACGTATTTCACGTTGCTCTTCATCGAACACGCATACGGACGCGACGAGTTTGTGCAGGGGCTTCGCGACTCCCGAAAGACCGTGGTCAATTTTGATGCGAAGTCACCGAACTATCGCGTCGTGCACGAGAACCTGACGGATATGTCGCAGGTGACGTCCGCCATGACCTATCAAAAGGGCAGTTGGGTGTTGCACATGCTGCGCCAGCAAATGGGTGACGACCGCTTTTGGGTGGGCATTCGCGACTACTACGCGCGCTACCGGAATGCGAATGCGACGACGACGGACTTTCGACATGCGATGGAGCGCGCTGGCGGCACTGACCTGTCCGCGTTCTTCGCGCAGTGGTTGTATCGCGGCGGCATTCCACATCTCGAAGGCAACTGGCGCTGGGATGCCGTGACGAAACGCGTGGAGGTCGATCTTCGACAAACACAGGTCGGACCATCGTTCAGCGTGCCGATCGAGTTTGGCATCGTGGACACCGGGAGCATGCACGTGGAGCGCGCAGTGCTGTCGGGTGCATCGGCGCACCTTAGTCTGGCCGCTCCGCTCGAGCCGATCAACGTGGAGTTGGATCCGAACGTCAAATTGCTGATGACGGGGCAGCTGATGCGGCGCTGAGTTCGAACGACGCCTCGCTCAAGTTTGCAGTGCGTTGGTCGATACGAGTAGACGAGCGGTGACCGCGAGCGTTCCGCATGCGCCCGACGACTTTGACCACCAAAACCCATGCGCGTTGCCGAGGCTCAGACCCCGCGCACTCCCGACGCCGACGCTGCTGTCTTGCCGCTGAAGTTGCTGCTGCGCTTTACCGACGTTGCCTATGAGCGTCGCTTTGACACGCACTACGTCGCCTTCTATTTCCGCTATGCGCAGGTCAGCCTGCTGCTGGGCCTTGTCTTGGTCTTCGGCGATTACCTGGTTGACCACATCGCCCACCGCGGCGGGCACGCGAACCTGCTGCGACTGACTATCGCGCTGCCGGTGCTGCTCGGCGCCCTCGCCTATTCGCTGCTGCCAATGGCACGCAAGCATTGGCAACCGGTCATGGGCGGCTTCATCGTCACAGTGGCGATCTGCCTCTTTGCCATCCTGGTGCGCATCGACGCCGAGGGCGGCGAAGGCCTGCACACTTGGGTCGGCGTCCTGAACTTTACCTTCCTCGAGTTTTACTGCTTCGTCATCCTCGGTGTGCAGTTCCGCCATGCGCTGGTGTCGGGTGTCTCCATCCTGGCAGCTTTCGAGTACGCGCTCTGGATGCACGCGGGCTTGACGTCACAGCAAGCGGCGTACTGGTCCTATCACGTTGTCACGGCCTTCATACTCGCCGCCGGCATCGGCTGGTGGCGCGAGTTCCTGCTGCGCAAGGAGTTCGTGGCGCGATCCGCGCTCGACGACTCGCGCATCGCAGCCGAACAGCGGGCGCTCCGGCTGGCGCATTTTGACGAGATCACCGGCCTGCCGAACCGACGCCTGTTCAACGAGATGGCCGCTCCGGCGCTTGAACGGTCGCGGCGCCGCGGTGTCGGATGCGCCGTGATGCACCTCGAAATCGACCGCCTCAGCGGCATCAACGATGTCTACGGCCGCGGTCAAGGCGACGCGGTACTGGCAACCATCGCCCAGCGCCTTCGCTCGTGCATCCGCGGCGGCGACGTGGCCGCAGCTCACGACGTGGCGGACGGGCAGGGCGTGGTGGCGCGACTCGGCGACAACGCGTTCTCGATCCTCATCTCCGATCTCGACACCCAGGAGCGCGCGTCTGCGGTCGCGCAGCGTCTGCTCGCGACCGTGGCGCATTCCATCGTCGTCGAGGCGCAGCCGCTGACGTTGTCGGCGAGCATCGGCGTCTCGATCTTCCCCGACGACGCGCAGGACTTGGTGGGGCTGACGAGCCACGCCGAACAGGCGGCTGGAGCCGCCAAAGACGCCGGCGGCGCGCAATACATGTTCTTTAACGAGGCGCTCAACGACCGGGCCCGAGAACGTGTCATGCTCGAAAACGAGCTCCGTTTGGCAATCCAGTCCGGGCAGCTGTGCCTGCACTACCAGCCTCAAGTCGACGCGCGCAGCGGCCTGCTCGTGGGCGTTGAAGCGCTGGTGCGATGGCAGCATCCGCAACGTGGATTGATACCGCCTGACCGCTTTATCACGTTGGCAGAAGAGAGCGGCCTCATCGGGCCGCTGACCGACTGGGTGCTGCTCGCCGCTTGTCAGAGCCTGCGTCGATGGTCGGACCACGGCTGGCGCGAACTGCCCTTGTCCGTCAACCTGCCCGCGTCGAGTCTGGCCGACAACAAGCTGCTGGACCAACTGGGCGGCTTGATGCAACAATTCTGCCTGAGCCCGTCCAGCCTGATGCTCGAACTGACCGAGTCCATGCTGATGCGCGACGTGGATTCGACGCTCGGCGTGCTGTCCCGACTACGCGACGAGGGCTACGGCCTCTCACTCGACGACTTCGGCACCGGCTACTCATCGCTGGGCTACCTGAGGCGCCTGCCGATGAGCGAATTGAAGATCGACCGCGCCTTCATCACTGACGTCGCGCGTGGTGGCCGCGACAGCGCGCTGGCCGCTGCGATCATCACGTTGGGCCTCGAACTTGGCCTGCAGGTGGTGGCAGAAGGGGTGGAGACCGCGGAGCAGTCTGAGTTCCTGCTCGGCCGAGGCTGTGCGCTGCAACAGGGCTTTTTGTTCTCCAAGCCGGTACCGCAGGACGCGTTCGAGGAGATGCTGAAGTCTGGGACCACGCGAGCTAGCCAGACCTTGGCCGCGGCATGAACTGATCGCGCGAGCAACGGTAATCCCCCCTGAAAAGCGGGGTCGTCAAAAGTGGAATGTTCTCGTAACCTGAATCGAGGAGGTTCCCATGAAGACATCACGGTTTACCGACAGTCAGATCATCGCGGTGCTGAAGGAAGCAGAGGCCGGCACGCTGGTCCCTGAGCTGTGTCGCACGCACGGGATTAGCTCGGCCACGTTCTACAAGTGGCGGGCGAAGTTCGGCGGGATGGAGGTGCCGATGGTGGCGCGGATGAAGGAGCTGGAAGAGGAGAATCGGCGCTTGAAGAAAATGTACGCTGAGGCGCAGCTCAGCACTGATCTCCTGCGCGAGGCCCTTGTAAAAAAACGGTAAGGCCATCGCAGCGTCGTGCGAT
>JBBQDB010000229.1:0-4804 GCA_038319245.1 Gemmatimonadales bacterium | reverse complement strand
TCCAGGCACGTCGATCGGACTGTTGAGCGCGAGCTATCCCCTCGACGTCGCGGGCATCGTGGTTGCAGCGCATGCAGACAGCTTCTGGCAGGATGCCACGCTGATCGACGCCGACTTGGTGGCGAACGTCCACGCGGTTGGCGTTGCGCTGATCGCGTGGACGGTGAACGACGTCGAGGACGCACGTCGACTACGCGACCTCGGAGTCGATGCGCTGTGCACCGACGTCCCGGACGTGGTGCGCGCCGCGCTCCGCTGAGAAGACGCCGAATGCTCGCCTTGTCCTACGGTCCCGTGTTTGGTGGCGAGTACGGGGCTGCAGGGGCGCTTGGCGCATCCGGCGGCGTTGGTGCCGATGGTGCCGATGGTGCTGTCGACGCGGCACCGGCTGCAGCGCGTTCTGCGGCGAGCTCCGTCTCAAGGCGGCGCGCTTCGATCTCACGCTCGCGTAGCGCGCGCATCAGGCGATCCTTGGCTTCCGCCTCAAGCTCGTGCCCCGCCTCGCCTGCCCGGAACACCGCATAGCCCAGCGCTTCGGCAGCTTTGTCCGCCAGTTCGCGGGCCCGATATGCATCGAGACGCAGCTTCCCCTCATCGAAGACGTCCTGTGCAGCCTTGCCCGCCTTGTCGATTCCTTGCTTGACCTTATCCCAGATCGCCATTCGTTGCTCCGTTGAAGTGTTCGCACGAGGTCGATACACCCCCCGCGCACGCTAGACGTGCGACGGGTTGTATGGGGCGCCCTGTCATCAGCACTGTACGCGAAAAAGGCGCGAGAGGTTACGAGGCCAAAAAACGCGAAAGGCCCCTGTCGCGAGACAGGGGCCTTCATGCGCGTTACAACCAATCAAGCTTCGACTGCGAGCTCGGACACTTCTTCGTACAACACCGGCACGACGCTGACCTTATAGCGACGCTTGTTGTGGTGCTCGAACTGCACGACTCCCTCGACGAGCGAGTAGATCGTGTAGTCCGTACCCATGCCAACGTTCTTGCCGGGATGCCACTTTGTGCCACACTGGCGAAGAATGATGTTGCCAGGAATGACGAACTCGCCGCCGTACTTCTTGACGCCGCGATACTTCGGATTCGAGTCGCGGCCGTTGCGTGAAGAGCCGACGCCTTTTTTATGTGCCATGGTTCAAACTCCAGGAAGGGGCGCAGCCGGTAGGCGCGCCGCCGGCGTCAGCCGAGGGTGATGTCCTTGATGCGCACTTCGGTGAACTTCTGCCGATGGCCCTGCTTTTTGGCATAGTTTTTCCGGCGCTTGAACTTGAAAACGATGATCTTGTCATCGAGGCCGTGCTTCACGATCTCGCCCGTGACCTTGGCACCGGTCAGAGTCGGCACGCCGGCCTTGACGCTCTTGCCGTCGGAGCCGAGGAGGACGTCGTTGAATTCGACGGCCGTGCCGGCATCACCGAGCAACGAGGGAATTCGGAGTGTCTTGCCCGGCTCGGCACGGAACTGCTTGCCACCGGTGCGGATGATCGCGTAGCTCATGGTCTATACTTGTGTAAGGCGTCTGAAACGTAGCCTAGAAGCTTATCCAGCTTCGGGTTAGCTGTCAACCCGCCAGCTTAGGCGAGGGCGTACTGCTGGGTGACGTCGCGTTGGGCACCCTTCATCACCAATTTCATCTCGTCGGGCTTGAGCAGCGGGTCGTCGCGAAGGTCGAGGGCGAAGCCGGCCAATTTCTCCAAGCGCTTCACGAAATCGTGCTCCTGCTCGAGGACGTGGAGCGCGACCTCAGGGTGCAGGCGAAGCGTGACGGGCTCGCGGCGTCCCTCGGCGGCCATCCGGCGCACCGCGCGTTCCACCCGTCGGACGATGGTTTCCGGCGTGAAGACGCGACCCGTGCCCGAACAGGTCGGACAGGTCTCGGTCATGCTCTGCCAATGGCTCTGGCGGACCCGCTGACGGGTCATTTCGATCAAACCAAGATCGCTGACCGAATACGCCTTCGTGCGCGCACGGTCTCGGCTCAGGTTCGAGCGCAACTCGTTGAGCACGCGGTCCCGGTTCGACTGCGTCTCCATGTCGATGAAGTCGCAGACGATGATGCCACCGACGTCGCGTAGCCGTAGCTGCCGCGCGATTTCCCGCGCCGCCTCAGTATTGGTCTTGAGGATCGTTTTTTCTGGATCGCGCTTTCCGGTGTAGCGACCGGAGTTTACGTCGATCGAGACCAAGGCCTCGGTCGGTTCGATGATCAGGTAGCCACCCGACGGCAGATCGCACCGCCGCTTGAACAGATCGCGGATTTCCGTTTCGATCCCCGCCTTGTCGAACAGCGACACGGTGTCCTCGTAGAGCTTGACGCGCTCGACGAGCTCAGGGGCGATCCCTTGCAGGTACTCGGTGATCTCGTTGAAGACTTGCTTGGAATCGACGGTGACCCCTTCGACCTTGGCACTGAACAGGTCGCGCACGAGCCCGCGCGTGACGTTCGTTTCGCGATGCACCAATGCGGGCGCGCGCATGAACTGCGTCTTCCGTTTGATGCGCTTCCAGTTGTTCATGAGCGTGTTCAACTCGCGCTCGAACGTTTCCTTGGTCGCATCTTCGGACACGGTGCGGACAATGACACCGCCCACGTCCTCGGGGAGAATTTCTGTCAACATGGCGCGCAAACGTTGGCGCTCGCTTCGCTCGTCAATCTTCCGGCTGACGCCGACCTTGGACGCGAACGGCATGTACACAATGAACCGACCAGCGAGCGAAACCTGCGCGGTGACACGCGGGCCCTTCGTGGAGATCGGTTCCTTGCTGATCTGGACAAGGATGTCCTGGCCGCGCTTCAACAGGTCCTGAATGGGGCGAACTTCCTTGCGCCCGCGACGACCGCCGCCGGCACTGCCGCCCGATTCGTCCGACGCCGATTCGTCCTCGTCCTCGTCCTCATCATCGTTGACGGAGGCATCGTCGACCACCACATCGGCCGCGTGCAGGAATGCGGATTTTTCGGTACCGATGTTCACGAAGGCGGCCTGAATACCCGGCAGCACTGCCTCGACCTTGCCCAAATACACATCGCCAACCATGCGGCGTGCGTCGGGCCGATCGACCAGCAGTTCCACGAGCTGACCGTCCTCAATGATCGCGACCCGCGTCTCGCGCGGCGTCGCATTCACCAGGATCTCTCGCTTCATTGTGATATCCCGTCGGTACGGGATGGCAGCGACTCCGCCTGCCCCGACCGACGATACACACGGTGATCCAACAGGACTGCCCGGTCGCGCCGTGATGGCGGCGACTCGGACGACGTCACGGGCTCCCCCACGCGAAGCGTCCGATCGTTCACGCTGCACGCGCCGGGAGCATCCCGCACCACCCGCGCTTTAAGCGGCGGTCAGCACAGGGTCCTGGAGTAAACGCGGCAGCACGCGATCGATGCACGTCGGCGTGACGCTTGGTGGGGCGTTCGGTGGGCGTCTGCTAAGGCACGCTGGCCTCAACTGGCCCCCACCAGAAACGCAAACGGCCCGTGAGTCGCACGGGCCATCGGCGCCGGATGTGACGGCTACGAAACGGCAAATACGGGGTGTAACTCCAACGATGTGAAGTCTATACACCACCGAACGAGTCTCGCAATGCGCTACGAGGTCGACGCGCACATTCGTGATGCGCGCCGACTGCGTCTCGTGCGGTCCGCGTGACCGCGGTACCGCGCTCGGCCTACCACTAGTCGAGTAGCCCCTTGAGCAGGTGACGAGCAATCACGATGCGCTGAATTTCGCTGGTTCCTTCGCCGATCTCACAGATCTTCGCGTCGCGCATGTAGCGCTCGACGGGATAGTCCTTGGTGTAGCCGTAGCCGCCGTGAATCTGAATAGCCTTGATCGTGGTGCGCATGGCCATCTCCGAGCAGAACAACTTGGCGATCGCGGCTTCCTTGCCAAATGGCTTGCCGTTCTGCGACAACCACGCCGCGTGGTACATGAGATGCCGTCCCGCTTCAATCTCGGTGGCCATGTCGGCGAGCTGAAAATGGATGCCCTGAAAAGACGCAATCGCTTTACCGAACTGTTTGCGCTCGGAGGCATACTTGGCCGCCTCATCGAATGCGCCTTGCGCAATGCCGAGTGACAGCGCTGCGATGCCGATGCGTCCCGCGTCGAGCGTCTTCATGAAATTGATAAAGCCGCGCCCTTCGGTGCCGAGCAGATTTTCGGCTGGTACTTCGACATTGTCGAACAGCAGCTCGCGCGTATCCGATGAACGCCAGCCCAGCTTGTCTTCCTTTTTACCCGACTTGAAGCCTGGCATCGGCGTCAGCGAGGTGTCATGGCCAACGCCATGCGCACGGCACGCGTCGAGATCGACTGAGTCCTTGGTCAAAATGAACGACGAGATGCCCTTGGTGCCTTTCGACGGATCGGTGACGGCGGTGACGACGAAAATTTCCCCAACCCCGGCGTGCGTGATGAAGCGCTTGGATCCATTCAGCACATAGTGATCGCCTTTTTTGACCGCGGTCGTTTTTGTTCCGCCGGCGTCGCTACCCGCCGTGTCTTCGGTCAAGCCAAAACCGCCGAGTACTTTGCCGCTGGCGAGCATTGGTACGTAGCGCTCGATCTGTGCTGGCGTGCCGAAGTTGACGATCGGCGAGGTGCCGAGTGTGGTGTGGGCACTGATCGTGATGGAGTGCGACGCATCGATCCGGCCGAGCTCTTCGATCGCAATCATGAAGCTCAGTGTATCGAAGCCAGCGCCACCGACGTCTTCGGACCACGGAATACCCAAGAGTCCGAGTTCGCCCATCGCCTTGACGTTTTCCCACGGAAACGTGGAGTCAGCGTCG
>JBBQDB010000228.1:0-4842 GCA_038319245.1 Gemmatimonadales bacterium | reverse complement strand
CGCCGTGCTTTCGCGCCGAGTCCGCGTATCAGTCGCACACCCAATCGCACGGCCATGCGATCTTTCACCGTGATCGCGCTCGGCATGCAGCGCGCGCCCCACTGCACGGTGCCATCGTTGGGCACGAGCACGCGACCGTCGGCCATCTCGATCACGTGATCCCACGCCGAGCGCGTCAGGTCGATCGGACGCACTTCGACGCCGTGTCGCTTCGCGTCTTCGACCAGCGTGCCCGGTGAGTAAAAGCCCATCGGCTGCGCATTGAGAATCGCGGCCGTGTATTCGGTCGCGTAGTAGTGCTTGAGATACGCCGTAGCGTAGACGATGAGCGCGAAGCTCGCCGCATGACTCTCGGGAAAACCGTAGTCGGCAAACGCGTTGATCTGGTTGTAAATGCGACGCGCGATTTCTTCCTCGATGCCGTTGCGCTTCATCCCCTCGATGAGCTCTTCGCAAATCGCCGCCATGCGTTCGTGCGACCGCTTGTGTCCCATCGCGCGACGCAGCACATCCGCTTGCCCCGGCGTGAAACCCGCTGCCGCAATCGCGACCTGCATCCCTTGCTCCTGAAAGAGCGGAATCCCCATCGTCCGCTTGAGCACATGCTCCAGTGCCGGATGCGGATACGTCACCGGTTCGAGCCCCGCGCGCCGTCGCAGATACGGATGCACCATCTCGCCCTGAATCGGCCCCGGACGAATCAGTGCCACTTCGACGACGAGATCGTAAAAGCAACGCGGCTTGAGGCGCGGCAACGTATTCATCTGCGCGCGACTTTCGATTTGAAACAGTCCGATCGTATCGGCGGCGCAGATCATGTCGTACACCGACTGGTCGCTCATGTCGAGTTGACCCAAGTCAATGTTCACACCGCGCGTGTGGCGGATGTAGAGCAAACAATCCTGTACGACCGTCAGCATACCAAGCCCCAGCAAGTCGATCTTCACCAACCCCACGGGATCGAGATCGTCCTTTTCCCACTGAATCACGGTGCGGCCCGGCATCGACGCGGGTTCGATCGGGACCACGGAGCCCAACGGTTGTTCGGTGAGTACAAAGCCGCCGACGTGAATGGACCGATGCCGTGGCAACTGATGTAGCCCATCGACCACCGTCGAGAGCGCGCGCACGCGGGGATCGTTCGCATCGAGTCCGGCGCGCGCGAGCAGCGTATCGCCCGCGGCACTATCCCGAATCGCGGTGGTTGGATTGCGTCGCTCTTCGTGCGACGTGTCCTCGTCTGCCCGATCACCACCCTTCGCCCAATCACCACCCTTCGCCAACGGTCCGAGGTGATGCGCCGCGTCGGCCGCGATCTTGGCCACTGCGCGATCATCCAAACGTTCGGCCCATGTCGCATCACGCTCGTTGAGCGACTGCCCCGGACGACGTTGCGCATTCGGACTGCCATACGGTTCGTATGCCGCACTTGGGCTTGGCCGATCACTCGCGCGCAGCGCAGGCTTCTGCGTCATCGCGAGCTTGGTCGCTTTCCCGCGCGATCCTTCCGGTGGCCGCACACTGGTGCGCTCCTCGAGTGTTGCACCGGTGATCGCCGTCGCCGCCACTTTGCGTGCGTCCGCTCGCACCACGCGCGCCTTGGTCGTCGCCTCTGTTCCACCAATCATCGATTGCCCGATCCGCGCCGCCTCAACGCTCTTCACCTTTTCATTGCTGTTTCTATTTCCCTCTTCATTCCCATGTTCGTGCACCTGCATTGTGCCCGTCCCCTCACCACCCTGATTCGCCGCATTCGCGAAATTCGCAGCTGCCGTTGCGGTTGCATTGGCTGTTGCCGTTTTGTTCGCATCCACCCGCAACGCCGCCGCCGTCGCCTTCGCACTGAAGCGATCGCTCAACGCGCTCAATACATCGCCCTGCTCGACAGAAAATCCCAGTACACGTGCCGCATCCCGCACCGCACTGCGCCCACGCCACGTGATTTGCTCACACACCATCGCCGCATGTTCGCGTCCGTACCGATCATACACGTACTGCAGCACCCGTTCGCGATCGCGGTGCGCGAAGTCGATATCGATATCCGGCGCCTCGGTGCGCTCTTCACTCAGGAACCGCTCGAACAACAGCTCCATGCGAATCGGATCGACCGCTGTGATCCCCAGGCAATAGCACACCGCGGAGTTGGCCGCCGACCCGCGCCCCTGACAGAGGATGCCTTCGCGTCGCGAAAAGCGCACGATGTCCCAGACGATGAGAAAGAAGCCCGCCAGTTTGAGCTTCGCGATCATCGCGAGTTCGTGCGCGAGTTGCGCGTCGTGCTTGGGCGTACGTGCGCGCGCCCACCGTTCGTGTGATCCTTGTTCGACGAGACGCGCGAGATATTCGTCGGCCGTGATTCCCGGTGGCAACGGAAACGCCGGTAACGTCGGCTTGAGTTGCTGCAGACGAAAGGCGCACCGTTCCGCGATATCACGCGTCGCATGCACCCCTTCTTCGGCACCGCGCCACCGCTTGAGCACCAACGACGGCGCCTTCAACGTCCACTCGGCGTTGGGGCGCAAGCGTGTACCCATCTCGTCGAGTGTGCGTTCGTAGCGCAATGCGCGCAGCACGTCGTGCACGATGCGTCCATCGGGCTTCGCGTAATGCACATCGTTGGTGACCACCCACGGCACACCGAGTTTGACGGAGAGCGGACGAAGCTTACGCACCAACGCGCGTTCTTCGGGCAGTCGATGATCCCAACATTCCACAGCCAAGCGATCGCCGAACACGTCGCGCATCGCACACGCTGCCGTCCACGCATCGTCGTCACGCCCTTCGGCGAGCAGCTGCGGAATCCACCCACGCGGACAGCCCGTGAGTGCCGTGATACCGCGCGCATGCGACGCCACCAGCGACCACGGCACCGACGGCGAACCCCGCGGCATATCCATGCGCGCGCGTGTGATCAACGACGAAATATTGCCGTAGCCTTCGCGCGATTCGGCGAGCAGCACCATGTGCGTCGGACGGACGTGCTTCGCATTCTGGCGGTCCGGAACGAGCACTGTGAGCTCGGCGCCCAGAATCCCTTGCAGGCCCAGCGCCTCGCACGCCGTGCCAAAACGGACCACCCCGCCAAGTTCATCATGGTCGGTGAGCGCCAATGCGGGATATCCCAGCTCCACGGCGCGCGCGACCAGCGCTTCGGGGAGTGAGGCCCCATCAAGCAGCGAGAGCGCCGAGTGACAGTGCAATTCGACGTACGGTGCGCTGATATTGGATGGGTGCGCATTCGTAGGCGTCGATGGGTTTGTCGACGAGAATGTCATCGCCTTTCAGCCTCGCGCGTTGTGCGCGTCCGACCATGTCCGATCCGATCCGTCCACAGCTGCGACACCAGCACACCGTCAACGAAGTGCTGGAGGCGGCGGATACGATGGCCTCCGACGAGCTGGATCGATTGCCGTATGGCATGATTCAGCTCGACCGCACCGGGCGCGTGCTTAACTACAACGCCGTCGAGTCGAAGCTCGCGTCGTTGCGCAAGGAAGACGCGATCGGTAAGCAGTTCTTCACCGAGATCGCGCCGTGCACGAAGGTCCAGGAGTTTTATGGGCGCTTCAAGGAAGGCGTGATTCACGAGTCGCTGGATACGTCGTTTCGTTTTCATTTCGCGTTCAAGCAGTTTCCGCGGGACGTGACGGTGCGGTTGCTGTATTCGAAGCGGACACGCACGGTGTGGGTGCTGATTTCGGATGAGCAGGGGCAGCCGCTCGCGCCGGCCACTGGGGAGTGATGATACCCGAATATAAACCGAAACACAGAGACCGCCGTATGCCGCAGGTCGTTCCGATGTCGCGCTGTCTGGGAGTGTTGGCCGTCAGTGTCGCGACGGTGTTGGCAGGCTGCACTGGCGAGTCGCGCGTGCAACCAGCAGGGCAGCCCGTGGCGACGGTGGTAGCGAATCCGCTGCTCAAGGGGCCGGCCGCGACACCCGTGCGTAGCCCGGATCAGTATCGCGCCATCTTCATCACCAGTCGTGGCCCATTCACCGTGGAAGTCACGCGCGCACTCGCGCCACTGGGCGCCGACCGGTTTTACGAGATGGTGAATGCCGCCTACTTCACCGATGTGCGTTTCTTCCGCGTCGTGCCGGGATTTGTCGCGCAGTTCGGTATGCACGGTGATCCCGACGTCAACAAGGCGTGGCAGGAACAGCATCTGACCGATGAACCGGCGAAAGCGAGCAACGCGCGCGGCAGTCTCGTGTTCGCGACAACGCCCGAGCCCAACTCACGCGCCAATCAATTTTTCATCAATCTTGTGGACAACGCGGAGAAGCTCGATACGCGCGGTTTCGCGCCGATCGGTCGCGTTGTCGAGGGGATGGACGTGGTGGACAAGCTCAACACCGAATACGGCGAGCAGGTGAATCAGATGCGCTTGGCGAGCAAGGGGAATTCGTATTTGCGCGCGTGGTTTCCGGCGCTCGATTCGATCGTGTCGGCGAAGATCGTCACCGGGTCGGTGGCGACGCCGTAACCGCTGTAATCGCATCGCATCGCCTCGCATCGCACAGCATCGCACAGCATCGCACCGCATCGTGACGAGTGCCGACGTACACGATTATGCGTGTATGCGCAGCTTAGTCCTCAAACGGTTGCTACCGCACCAATCGTGGATCAAAACCGAACGCGCGCTCCGCAACGATGCGCATCGCCGCGCTATCCACGTGTGCGGGATTGATCAAGTAATTCCATTCGCTCGTCACCGCCGCCGACGGCACGGCCAGTATTGCCGACGTCGCATCCGCGAGCCAGCGATCGCCAATCGCTCGACACGCGTCGACATCAACCGACTCGTGCCACCGCGCGGACAACTCGCGGTCGTGTACCC
>JBBQDB010000227.1:0-4875 GCA_038319245.1 Gemmatimonadales bacterium | reverse complement strand
GCGTGTTAGATGTCTGTGAGGCATTCGTGCGTTCGCCAGGCCCCAACGTCCCTCGTTGAGTGCGAGTCCCGTCGTGAGGATCCGACGGCCATCCGAGGGCGCACCTTGGCGGAACTTTTCGACTCCGTGGCGAGTGCCTTGCGCGACCCTGTCGAGGACGCCATTCTTACTGGTAAGACCTTATCCGGAGCCGCCATGATCGACGCTGCTACCACGACCCTCTCCTCCAAAGGGCAGGTCGTCATTCCCGAAGCCATTCGTGAGCGCCTCGGGCTCAAGACAGGCGCGCAGTTTGTCGTGGTCGCCGACCGCGATGTCGTGATTCTGAAAGTGCTGGAGCCACCGGCCCTCAAAGAATTTGCCGCGCTCACCGCCCAAGCGCGCCGCGCCGCCAAGGCGGCCGGTCTGACCCCGGCCGACGTCCCGCGCGCGCTGGCCAAGGTGCGGCGTCGAAAGTGAACGTCGTCCTCGATACGAATGTGCTCGTGTCGGGGCTCCTGTTTGGCGGTGTGCCAGGCCGCATTCTGACGGCGTGGAGCAACGGCACGCTGACGCTGGTGATTTCGCCGGCCATGCTCGACGAGTACCTACGCGTCGGCGTCGAGTTGGCAAAGGGCCGCGGGGCGGTGTTGGCGTCGCTCGATTCGCTCTTGGCGCTGGTCACCGTGCACGCGACGCTGGTCAATCCGCCGCCGCTCGCGGTGCCGGTCAGCGAGGACCCGGACGACGACATGTTCCTCGCCGCCGCACTCGCCGCCGACGCGCGCATCATCGTCTCGGGCGACAAGCATTTGCTGCGCGTGTCCGGCTGGTCAGGGATTGAAGTGCTCAAGGCCCGCCAGTTTCTCGACCGCTATAACGACGTGGCAGACATCTAACCGTGCGTTGCTGTAGACAGCGGCTCTGCGGAGCGCCGTGTAACTTCGCCGCTGCGCGGCTGCGTTCACGGCTTCCTTTTGCGCCGCTGCTACAGAACGCACGTGTTAGAGCGCCTGCGGTGCTGGCACCGCCGCATGCCGCATGCGCCGTGCGCTTCGCGGGCGTCGGCGGTGCGGGGTGCAGGGCGTCGCGCCGGACCGGGAGGCAGGTGGGCGTGAGACCAACGCGTTCTCGGCACACGGGCGGAATAGCGAGTCGCTATGGCGCCCGTTATAATACGAGGCGTGATACGCACCTTTGCCGACTTGTCGACTGAAGACCTGTTTAACGGCGTCGATAGCCGACGAGCGCGGCGGGCGTGTCCGCCGTCCTTGTGGGCGGTGGTCGCGCGCAAGCTGACGCAGCTCAATCGGGTGCGCGAGCTTCGTGAGCTCGCGATCCCGCCGGGCAATCGGCTCGAGGCACTCAAGGGCACGCGGCGCGGGCCGCATAGTATCCGTATCAACGAGCAATATCGGGTCTGTTTCCGCTGGGACGAGGGCGATGCCGACGATGTCGAAGTCACGGACTACCACTAAACCGACCGCGCCCGCGACGGCGCTGATCCAGCGTCGCCTGCCGACGCACCGCCCCCCGACCCATCCCGGGGAAATGTTACGCGAGGAGTTCCTCGTGCCGCTCGGGCTCTCGCAGTCCGCGTTCGCGATCCAGCTGGGCGTGTCCTTTCCGCGCCTCAACGAAGTCATCAATGCCCGGCGCAGCGTCACGCCGGACACCGCGCTGCGGCTCGCGCAGGTCACGGGGATGAGCGCGGATTTCTGGCTCGGGTTGCAGCAGGACTGGGATTTGTGGCACGCGGTGCGCTCGCGCGAGGCCGTCGCGATCGCCCAGCTCAAACCGTTGCCACGGGCGAGCTGATCCCACGGGGCCCGGCGCTCTAACTGTGCGTTGCTGTAGACAACGGCATCAAGGAGTGCCGCCTGTGCTCGCTCCGCTCGCTGGCGGCATGCTTTGATATGCCGTTGCTACAGAACGCGCGTGTTGGCCGGCTTTGCGAACTTTTGTGGTGGCGCCGTGCTCATCTCCAGCAACGGCGCGCGCGGGCCGCTGGCTACGCGGCCGATCGCCGCGTGCGGGGCTGAATCGCCTTCGCGAGATCGGCGGTCGTTGCGCCTAACCCGACCAGCGCCCGCACGAGTAAGTCCAAGGACACGGACGCGTCGCCCGCTTCCATCTTGGCCACGCGCGATTGACTCGATCGTAGTCGCTGCGCGACCGCCGCTTGCGAGAGGCCGAGCTTCGCGCGTCGGGCGCGCAGGGCATCGCTCAATCGCAACTTCAACTCGACGAGGGCGGCTTCTTCGGCGGTGAGATCAAGAAACTCCTCGACGGACCCGACGGCCCAGCCGTGCGCGGCGAGGCGCTGCTGTTTGGCTTTCCGCATGACTACTCCGCGTCGTAGGTGAGGTGATCGTAGAGCTGCAGGCGCTGTTTGCTCGACGCGAGGATCGCCTTGGGCGTCGTCGGCGTCTTCTTGGCGAAGACGTCCACGATGATCACCGCATCGGGATCGAGGCGATACAACACGCGCCACGTCACGTCCGCGTCTTGAATCCGCAGTTCGCCACACCGCGGACCCAGGACCGGCATCGGCCGCGCGTGCGGCAGGCCGAGCGCATCCCCCCGCTGGAGTCGGCGCAGCAAGACGCCCGCTTCGAGTCGCGCCGGTGGCGAGAACGGCGGGGTCTTGACGCTCCCGCGGAGCCAAACGAGCGGACGACGGGATGCGGGCATCCGGCAAGGTAGATGTCAGCTCCGACATATGTCAAGCCGGACATCGCGCGGGAAAGCCGTCCAACCTTGCGTTGCTATTGTCAGCGGCTTCTAAGATTGCCGCCTTGTTCGCTTCGCTCACTGGCCGCATCCTGTTGAAAGGCGCTGCAACAGAACGCGGCGTTAGAGCGCCTCACCTAACCTTGCATTGATGCAATACGAAGTATCGCGATATTGCCGACCCGAAATCCCGCTGTGAGGCAATGATCACCGTGCAGATGGCGGGCATCACGGCACGGTGATCATGGAACATCGACTACTGTGTTCGACTCATGAGCACTTCTTTTGACAGCGGAACGACGGAGGGACACGTCCCACCCATCTGCTCGAGCTTTACCGTATCGCTAACCGTACGATAGCCACCCACCACGACGTTCAAGGCGTAGCGACCGGGCGAGACTGTTATCCGAACTGCGTCTTTCGGACTACCTGTGAGTGACACCGGATTTACTTCCAAGCTCGAAATTGTGACTCGGGCATCCGCCTCTAGATTTCGCCGATCTGTTGCGTCCAATACCACGAGAGTAAGTCCGATCGTTGCACCCGTCGGGCAGACAAGACTTTCGGAGCGGCATGCAGCGAGGCAAATGAGGCCGACACAGCAAAGCGTGCGCCCAACGCTTGAGTACGTCATTCTCATCTTCTGGTCCCCTTTCAAAGAAGACTTATTGAGCCAACGTCCTGACGAATCTGGGTCAGGTTACTAAAGCCGACTCCATCGATGCCATCTTTGGCGAAAACCACGCCATAAAATGACGCACGATCTGCGTAAATGCTCGCTGACGTCCCCCCGGGAAACGTAGGTAGGTCGTAACTGGAGTGATCGGGTGGTCGGTGAGCGGTCCAGCACCCCCGATGGGGGAAGGAGTTGGACCGTGAAGAAGTCGAACTGCAGCGAAGAGCAGATCGCGTATGCGCTACGGCAAACGGAGAGTGGCACGGCGGTCGTGGATGTGTGCCGACAGCTCGGCATCAACGAAGCGACCTTTTCTGGGTGGAAGAAACGCTTCGCTACACCGTTGCGTGCGCGTCAGCAGATCCGTCGGCGGCGACCAGTCGACGACGCGCGAGAACTGCGTTCGCCAGATTCCGCAGCAGCGGCTCGGTATCCGCAAAACTGATGCAGGCATCGGTGATGGAAATGCCGGCGCGCAGTGGGACACCCGGCTCGAGATCCTGTCGCCCCTCTTCGAGATGGCTTTCGATCATCAGCCCCGAAATGTGGCGATCACCGGCGGCGATGCGCGAGATGATGGACTCCGCGACCTCCAGTTGCCGGCGGAATTCCTTGCTGCTGTTGCCGTGCGAGACATCGATCATCACCTGCTCGCGAATTCCGGCGCCGCGTAGTGTCGCGCAGCAGGCTTCGACGCTGGCCGAGTCGTAGTTGGGCGTCGCGCCGCCCCGGAGAATGACGTGGCAATCGTCATTACCCAACGTCTCGAAGATGGCGGCAACTCCGAGCTTGGTGATGCCCATGAAGGCGTGCGGCGCGCGCGAGGCGAGGATGGCGTCGGCGGCGACTTTCACGCTACCATCGGTGCCATTCTTGAAACCGACGGGGCAGCTCAACCCCGATGCAAGCTGCCGGTGACTCTGGCTCTCGGTGGTTCGCGCGCCGATCGCTCCCCACGACACTAAGTCCGAGATGTACTGCGGGCTGAGGAGATCGAGGAATTCGGTACCGGTTGGCATACCCATCGCCGCAAGCTCGACGAGGAGGCGGCGCGCCCGCTCGAGCCCCTCGTTGATTGCGAACGTCCCGTCGAGATGCGGATCGTTGATGAAGCCTTTCCAGCCGACCGTCGTGCGCGGCTTTTCGAAGTAGGCACGCATGACGATCAGCAGTTCGCGGCCCACATCATCGGCGACGCGCTTGAGTCGCTGGCCGTATTCGATGGCCTGCGCGTGATCGTGTATCGAGCACGGACCGACAACGACCAACAGCCGATCGTCGCGGCCATGCAGAATGTCACCGATTGCTGCTCGCGTGCGACCCACCAGCGCCAATGCCTCGTCGGTGACGGGTACGCGCTCCTGAAGCAACGCCGGTACCATCAGCGGCCGGACGGCGCCAATGCGCAGGTCGTCGGTAGGCGAAGGGGCGGACGAATCGATCGAAAGGGGATCGCGCTGTGTCACAAGGGCGGGCAACGGGGACGG
>JBBQDB010000226.1:0-4891 GCA_038319245.1 Gemmatimonadales bacterium | reverse complement strand
ATTTTGTGGGGTGACGCCAAGGGGTGGTCGGTGCCGTATCCCACGGTGCAACGCGCACTCTTCTTTCCGTTGGCGGTCGATGTGGACGACGACGATCGCGCCGACAAGAGTGAGAAGCGCGAAAAGAAGAAGCGGTAGGTCTTTTGGTGAGTGTCAGGCGAATGCTCGATGACGGCGTGTCGAGCATTCGCGCGCACCGTCGGCGTTACTTTCCAAAACCGTAGCTGAGGCCCGCCTTTACCGCGTACGTACCAAGCGAGTTCAGCGCGCCAGCGGCACCCGCTGCGCGTGTCGAGCTTTTGTAGTACGTGAAGTCATTGAATTTCTGCTGAATGAAGGCGGCGCCGACGTCGAGATTCAGCTGGCGATTGACGGCGATAGCCAGTCCACCGCCACCACCGAATGCGGTGCCGGACGTTCCCGTACCAAAATTGTTGGACTGCCGCAGGAGCGCCACGCGCGCGGCGAGGTACGGGAACATGTGACCGTCCGCAAACGAGAACGGTGGCACCCAGCGCGGCTCGACGAAGCCGCCGGTGATCGTGATCTCTTCGGGACCTGCCGTGTGCTTCGTATACTGCCCGCCGATGCCCAAGGAGAGCGTACCCAAGCTCTCGGAACGCGCGACGTGATTCAGCCGCAGCTGCGGCTCCACACCAAACCCCGACGTACCGGTCGTGCTCTCGGGCATCGCGACGGACGTGCCAAAGCCAGAGATCTGCAAGCTGACTGGCTGCGCTGATTGTGCGGACACACGGTGCGTCGCACTTGCCAACGACAGCACCCCGGCGGCTGACAGAATGAACGTACGCTGCAAACAACGGATCATGAGGATTTCCCCGGCGCGTAAAAGAGAAAGGTGAAGGACGTACGAAAACGTTTTACGGAAGTGGGCTACGGTCGGCGCAGCGGTTCGGCGTCGATAACTTTCGCCGTCGTGTTCGCGCCCGTCCCTTGGAGCTGCATGGTGATCAGCGTCGTACGCCGTTCGAGCTGTCCGCCTGGCCCGGTGCGCGTCATTAACACTTGCACCGCAGCGTCATGACCGCCCGACGCAGTCTCGATCAACCGTCCACGACCTGCCGCGGTGACCTTATGGTCGGCGCCTAATTCGAAGAACGCACGTAACGGCTTGATCAACACGCGTCCCGCCTGCAATTGCGCAACCGCGCTGCGCACGGCGGCATCGATGTCTGCATCGCTCACCGCTGCTGCCGCAGGCTTCGTGGGTTCAGCGACGGGCTCGGCCGGCTTGCTCACGGTCGGCGCTGCGATCGGCGGCGGCACGACGGGCGGTGCGCTTACCGACGGACGCGAGTCAGTGGCGCCACCGGCTGGTGTTGCGGCCGCATTCGCTTTCGCACCATTGGCGTTCGCAGCATTGGCGTTCGTGACACCGGCAGACGTTGGTGCGCTCGGTGCGCTCGCCGCCGATTTGCCTGATGCAATGACAGTCGTCGAAGGCGTCGATTTGTTCGCCGAGACGGTCTTGTTGTTCGAGCTGCCGTTCGAGCTACCGTTCGAGCTGCCGTTTGCGGTTGATGCGGCCTTCGCTTGCGGTTCAGCCGGGGCTGCTGTAGCGCCTGCGGCAGCTCCTGCTGCGGCCGCGGGGCTTGTCGGCGGCGTTGTGGCAGGCGCACTCGATAGATTCGCGGTGGTCGGCGCAGGCGTGTTCGGCGCCGTTGCAGTCGACGCGGGTGAGTTGGACGACAGTTCGTCGGTGGTAGCGGACGACTTGCCGGACGATCGCAGCACGAGAAGGCCGCCACCAAGGACGACGAGCGCAATCACGGCGCCAACCAACGCGCGCGAGGCCTTACCGCCGCCACTCGCGGTCGCAGCGACAGGGGCAGTCGACGACGTTTCGGCAGGTGCGAACGATACCGGCGCGGCAACGTCGTCAGCCACCATCTTCGTCACCACCGGTGCGCCTGCAGTCACCGCTGTCGCCAGCGGCTCCAGCGGTAGCGGTGCCAGCGATTCCAGCGCCAGCTGCGTACGCCACGTCCGCATTACCGCGATCGTCGACTCCGCCGTTACCCCGTCCACCGTCGCGGCGATGCGCGCTTCACCTTCGCCCAGCGCGAGCACGTTGCCGCGATCATCAACCGTTGCAATGCGCGCGTCGGACGAACTCCACACCACGGCGTGATCCACGACAAGCTCGCCAACGGCATTCGTCACCCGGACTGCGAGCGAGATCGCGTCGCCGGCATCCAGCTCCGCGCGCTCGGGCAGTAGCCGCAGCACGGCGACGGCGGGACGCGAAGTCACCTCAGGTATGTGCGCCGCGATCGACGAGGCAGTGCTCAGCGTTGGCGCACTCGCCGGCGGCTCTGCGGCAGTCGACGCGCCGTCGATCGTCAGCGATGCATCGGACACAACCGGTTCGGACACAACCCGTTCGGACACGACCTGCACCGATGCTCGTGCCTCGCCAAGCACACTCACCGCAACGATTTCTGCGCGACCCGGTCCGATCGCTGTCACTTCACCAAACGTGTTGACGATTGCAACGAGCGGATCAGTGCTTCCCCACCGCGCCACCTCCTCACCTGTCGACTTCCCATCCACAGTTCCTGCAGCACGCAATTGAAGCGTGCGATCGGTCTGCAACACCGCGCTGGCCGGCTCAAGCGACAGTGTCGTTACGGTCGCGACCGACGCTGGCGTTGATGGCGGCGTCGCTGTTTCGCTCGGCGCATCCAAGTCGCCGCCCCGTGCCCGACCACTGGACGTACCGGGAATCGGGCTTCGCGGCGTGCGCACCCCGAACGCATCGCTCGACTGTTCGCGCGCCGCCTGACGCACGCGGGCCGCATCGGAAAGCTGTCGGCGCGCTTCACCGCCGTCGAACGGTAAATCGCCCGAGACCGCGAGCGAGAATTCGTCCAACCCCGACCAGCGCGCACTCGGCTCCTTCTCGAGCATGCGGTGCACCGCCGCTGCGAGGTCGGGCGGACAATCGGCGCGCAGCTCGCGAATATCAGGCGGCGTCTTTTGCACATGTGACAACTGCAGTTCAAACGCAGACCCACGAAACGGCGGCGCACCGGTGAGAAGTTCATATGCCGCGATGCCCAACGAGTACTGATCCGACGCCGGTCCGATGTCACCGCTGCCCGTGACTTGTTCGGGACTCATGTAGACCGGCGTGCCGATCGCCATTCCCGTCTGCGTCATACGCGTACTGTCGGCCGCTTTGGCGATGCCGAAGTCCGTGACGATCACCGTGCCTTTCAGATTCACCAGCAGATTGCCTGGCTTCACATCGCGATGCACCACGCCCTCGCCATGCGCATGCGCCAGTCCGCGCGCCGCTTGCGTCAGCACCCACCGCACCTGTGGAATGGTTAACTGTCCATCGTGCATCAGCTCATCGACGCTCGCCCCTTCCACAAGACTCATGACGAAGTACAGGAGGTCGTCTTCCTGCCGGACGTCGTGCACCGTGATGATGTTCGGATGCTGCAGCTGCGCCGAAATGCGCGCCTCCTGCATGAAGCGATCGGCCATCCCCGACGTCAACATGAGCGCCGGTTGCATCGCCTTGATCGCGACGGAGCGCTGCAACCGCAGATCCTTGGCGAGATACACCACCGCCATACCACCGCGTCCGATTTCGCCGCGTATCTCGTAGGTGCCGAGCGTGGCCCGATCGAGTCGCGCGAGCAGAAAGTCCAAGCTGCCGGTCGGCGATGTCATACGCCGGTGCCGAGCACCAAGCCAAACGACGCGCGCGAATTAGTTGGCGCGCCAGCGGATCGGAGCAGTCGCTGCGTTGCACAAACGCCTTGAAATCGTCCACCGAATTCCGCGGTGGCGGGGATATGGGACAGCACGGTGGCAAATTCGGGCCGCGTCCGTCGCTTGTCCAGCATTTCCGCCAGATGCAGCAGAGACATAGCACGCTGAGCGACGAACGACGATCCGGTGTGTGCCGGAGTAGCACTGAGGCTACGCGTGCTTTCCCGCACAGTGCTCACTCGCTCGTCGCCGTCAGGCTTCCTGTCCACGGGGACTGGACGGCGTTCGCGGGCGAATGACGGACCGCATCACCGCCGCTCGAACGAGACTTGCTCCGGTTGGACCACACGTATTGGCTCAGCGGGTGCAACGCCCTCATGCAACGCGGGCACGTCGGCGCGCTTCGCCATCAGCTGCGTCACAAAGCGCTGACCTTCGGAGATGCGTTCGATCTCGATGGCGATCGCGTCGATCGACTCTTCCATGCGCGCAATCCGTTCCGCGCTCTCGAGCACCTGCGGCGCCGGTTTGGCAACGGCCCATCGCTTGAGCATGATCCGCGTGCCCGCAAACGCGAGCGGCGCCCAGATGAACACGATCGACACAATCGAGATCGCCGTCAGCTGCCCAGAGCTGAACGGACCATAGCGCTGGCTGACGGCATTGCCATCCTGCTCCGAGCTCGCCACCAAGGCACCTGGCGCCAACGCCAGCTGCCGTCCGTTCGTCGCGATATCCTGCTCGAGCTGCACGATCCGTTGATCGAGCACACCCAATCGCTGCTCGATACCAGTCTTCGCGACCCCTTCTTCACTCCTCGCCAACGATCGCGCCGTCTCGGTGCGCCGTCCAACCGCTGCGTCGAGCTGTCCTTTGAGTTCATTGCGACGAGCCTTGAGCGCATCCACGTCGGCCTGCGTCAGGGGGCGCCCAGACAACTCGCTGGTGCTGAACGTCACGCCGCCGGGAATTGCGGGGGGCTGTGGCGGGGTAGGGACGGCTGGCGGAGTCTGGTCAAATGGCATGTTCCAAACTACGTGATCGCAGGAAGTCTTGTTCCAGTCACGGCGACCGAGCGCGTGCCACGTGCCGGCGGCGGCGACTAGCTTTATCGAATGCGCGATGCATCCTGCGACGGCTGTCT
>JBBQDB010000225.1:0-4907 GCA_038319245.1 Gemmatimonadales bacterium | reverse complement strand
CACCCCTGCTGTTTCTCGCGCGCCGAGATGTTGTTGGCGAGATAGTTGAATTGCGGCGTCGTTCCGTCGTCGGGCGTGCGCGATGCGGCGAGTCGCTGCGTCTGAATGCGGAGGTTGCGAAAGCGAATGACTTCGCCGGCGCGCGCGCTATCGTTGCCGATGGCATGGACCTGAATCGCCAGAATGCCCGACGGCGACACCTCATCGAGTACGTTGGCCGCGGGCACGCCATTCACCCACGTGCGCATTGAGGGCCCGATCGCTTCAACGCGAAACTTATTCCACGCGCCCTTCTTGAACGCGTGTCGCGCGGTCTCCTGCCCCACCAGCGTGTGTAACCAACCGCTGCGCGACTCATCATAGATGCCGCCGCTCCACGCACGATCGGACGGATCGATCTCGACCTGATAGCCGTGCACCTTGCCCTGACGAATCGCCGGATCGACCGTGCTGCGCAGCTGCATCCCACTGTTCAGATTCGTCGCGACCCACACGTCATATTCGAGAATGAAGTCGCTGTAGCTCGCCTTGGTACAGAGAAAGCTGTTGGGCGAATTGACGACGGTGCGACCCGTAATCGTGCCGTGCTCGACGGTGTATGGCGCCTTGCCGTTGCACGGGTACCAGCCGTCGAGCGTTTTGCCGTCGAAGAGCGGTATCATGGTCGCCTGCTGCGCGGCGAGCGTAAGCGCGGGCAGCGGAAACGCTGCGCACAGGAGCGGCAGCGTGAGCGCGACGCGGGGATGCATTCGAAATCGTTGACGCTTCAGACGCGACATCAACGACAAGGAACGGAATCGAGGCATAACCAGCTCTGGAGAACGCGGAAGGGAGGGCGTCGCCGCGAGACACAGGCTCGCATAGCGTACAACACGCGTACAACACGCGTTCAGGACGCGTACAACATGATCTGCGCCTTGCCGGTCGGAAGCGCAAGACGCCACAGCCCCTGCTTGCGCAGTCGCAACCCCACCACCGCCATCACCACCGCGAAACAGACGCTGGTTCTGCACGTATGTTGACACATCCTTTTCACCGGAGTCGTGTGCTCGCCGTTGATCTGCAGCAACTCACCAAACGCTATGGTTCGGTCACCGCGGTCGACGGACTCTCCCTGCAAGTGACGCCGGGCGAGATCGTCGCATTCCTCGGGCCCAATGGCGCCGGCAAAACGACCACGATCGACATGCTGCTCGGCCTCGTGACGCCCGATGCTGGGACCGTACGTGTCTATGGAAAATCGCCCGCCGAGGCCGTCGCACGCGGAGAGGTGTCGGCCGTGATGCAGTCGGGTGGATTGCTCAAGGATTTCACGGTCGGCGAGACGGTGTCGTACATGGCGTCGCTCTACGCAAACTCACGTCCTGCTGCGGAAGTCCTCGAGCGTGCGGGCATCGCGCACATCGTCGATCGACGTGTCGCCAAGTGTTCGGGCGGTGAGCAACAACGCCTGCGCTTTGCCATTGCACTGCTTTCCGATCCGCGTCTGTTGGTACTCGACGAACCAACCACTGGCATGGACGTCGAAGGGCGTCGCGATTTCTGGGGCGCAATCCGACGGGACGCAACACGCGGCCGCACGATTCTCTTTGCCACGCACTATCTCGACGAAGCAGATGCCCACGCCGATCGCATCGTCCTGGTTCGACAAGGGCGCATCGTTGCCGACGGCACCACCTCGGAGATCAAAGCGCTCGCCTCTGGTCGGGTGGTACGTGCGACGCTCGCCAACGCACCAGTCGACATCCTGCGCGCACTACCCGGCGTTATCGCGGTTGATGTACGCGGTGAGCTGGTACAGTTGCAGTGCTCCGACTCCGACACGGTCGCTCGCTATCTGTTGACCGAGACTGCCGCACGAGATCTTGAAGTCGTCGCGCAAAATCTCGAAGCCGCATTTGTCGCGCTCACCTCGGCCGACGCGCCAGCGGGGGTACCCTTTGCCTCGTCGTCCGCGTCTTCACCACTTGCTGGAGTCGCATAGTGTCGACGGTCATGACCACCACGCTCATCGACGACGTGCGCCGTGTACCCGCGCTCGGCGGGTTCAACCTCACGGCTATCGGGCTCGAAATCCGACGCGTACTGCGCAATCGCCGCACGCTGATGTTTCTGCTCATCTTTCCGAATCTGTTCTTCTATCTCTTTGGCATCGTCGGCGGCGCAGCGCGCGGTGGTGCTGCAGGCCTAACGCTGGTCATGATCAACATGGCTGTGTACGGCGCCATGGGTGGCACGACATCGGGCGGCGCCGCGGTGGCACTCGAGCGCAGTCTGGGATGGAGCCGACAACTTCGCCTCACACCGCTTAAGCCATCAGCCTACATCGCGATGAAAGTATTGGTATCGATGATGCTGGGTGCCATCGCCATCACCTCTACGTTCGTCGTTGGGTCTCTGAATGGGGTGCACATGTCCGCCGGCGTGTGGCTGATGTCTGCACTCGCCGCTTGGGTGGCGTCGTTTGTCTTCGCGGCATTCGGCCTGTTCATGGGCTTTCTGCTGCCGTCCGAGAACGTGATGCAGTTCGTCGGCCCAATGCTCGCGGTGATGGCGTTGTTCGGCGGCATTTTCATTCCGCTCAAAGTGTTGCCGCCCACGTTGCAGACCATCGCACACTTCACGCCGATGTTTGGCGTCGGACAGTTAGCGCGCGCACCCTTCTCGGGTGATCCGATCTTCACGCCGCTGCTCTCGGTGCTGGCCTGGACGCTGCTGTTCGGGGTCGGCGCGATGTGGCTCTTTCGACGGGACACACAGCGCGTTTAGCATCGCATTTCGCACGCATGTCGCGCGCGGCAAGTGAACGTTAATTCCGATTCACGGAAGGATCTGCGCCGCGAAGGTCGCCATGTCGATGTTTGCGCCGCAGACCACCAGCCCGACCCGTTTGCCATCAAGGCGCTCGCGCAGCGGATACATCAGCGCCGCGAGCGCGGCTGCTCCAGCGGGTTCGACGACGAGCTTCGCCGAACGAAAGGTGAGTCGCATCGCCTCGCGAATCTGATCATCCGTCACCAGCACGATCTCATCGACGAACATCCGATTGAGCGCAAACGAATACGGCTCGCACCGCGGCGCGCCAAGCGAGTCGGCAATAGTGCGCACCGCGTCGATGGCCTGTGGTGATCCGGCGAGAAAACTCCGGTGCAGACTGTCCGCTCCCACGGGCTCCACGACGTACACCATCGTCTCGGGATGCATCTGCTTGACCGCGCAGGCCACGCCACCCGTGAGCCCACCGCCACCGGCTGCGACGATGATTGCATCGAGCGTCGTGTCGGCTGACGCAATCTGCTCCATGAACTCGAGTCCAACTGACGCCGTGCCGAGCGCCGTTTTGGGACCCTCGTACGGATGCACGAAGGTGCGCCCCTCGCTGTCCTCGATCTCGTGCACGCGCGCAAATGCGACGTGCACATTTTCCACCAGTTCGACTGTCGCGCCGAGCTCGCGACAGACTTGCACTCGAAACGGATTGGCCGACTTGGGCATCACAACCGTTGCCGTCGTTCCGAGCACGCGCGAGCAATAGGCCAATGAAATCGCGTGGTTGCCGGCCGATACGCCCGTGACGCCGCGCGCGAGTGCTGCAGCGTCGAGATCGAGCATCACCGAGAGGGCACCGCGTGGTTTGAAGCTTCCGGTGCGCTGAAAGAGCTCCTCCTTGAGCCACACGTCCGTGCGGTGACCAACTGCGGCGGCCAATGCATCGTCGGTCAGTTGGCGGATTGGCGTGGTGATGACGCGGTCGCCCAGGCGTACGCGGTTGGCGCGAATTGCGTCGACCGTTGGGGGAACGAGGGGCGCGCGAGAGTCGATCGACATAGGTATCGGCGAAGTGGGGCTATGGTGGCCGCGACACAAAACTGCGCGCCACCCGCGGTTGACGCGACGACTTCTGTCCTCGACCGCGACGCAGCAGATTGATGCCATCCCCACGGACACGGCGACTCGACGCGATGGTCAATGCGCCGTTGAGGCACTGTCCCGCAGACTGGTTTCCCAATGATACAAGGACGCTGCATGCGACGTGTAACTGCGGCACTGCTGATCACGCTGGCGCTGCCCGTGGCCGCGCACGCGCAGAACGAGGGCGTGTTACGTCAGGCGCTCGAGGGAAAGATGGTCACCGTGAAGGTGGATATGCCCGGTACCAGCAAGGGGATTGACGTGTTCCCGGAAGAACAGACGCCCGTCGATTGGCGAGAGGTCGCACAGCGCATGAAGGACAATGGCACTGCGCTCCGTATGGGCCAACCGAGCCGCATCACCAAGGTCGTCTTGAAGGGCGACTCGCACATCGAAGTGCAATTGGGCGGCGGCGGTTTCGGGACGTTCGGCGACAACGTCGGCAGTGCCGTCTCAGCCAACACCGAGTCCGATAGCAAGCGTGAACGGATGCTGCGCGATTCGATCAAGGCCGCGCCCAACGGCGACAAAAAGAAGCAATTCGAGAAGGACCTCGCGAATGCGCGCGACGATCGTGAGCGTCAGAACGCGCGCGCGACGGCCGCCGCGGCAACGGCCAATGAAGCCCGCGAAGCGAATTTGCGTATTCGGCGTGCCGAGGGCGGCAGTCGGTTCAACGTGCGCTACAAGCACGGGATGCCGGCCGACGCGATGACACCGGATGGCGTGATGCGTGCGCTGGCGCCGTTCATCGACGTTGGCGGCGGCGCCGTCAGTGGCGGGTCAACGATGGGGATGGCCGTGAGCGGCGCGCAGCCGATGGCCACCGGTACCAACGCGCTCCTCTCCATCAAGAAGGGATTATCCATCGCGGAAGTCGAGGCACTCTTTGGCCCGGCGAACACGGCAACGGAAAGTAAGGAAGGTTCGTTGACGTTGATGAAGCGCACCTACGCGTACGATGGAAAGAAGGTCATCACCGCATTCGTCAACGG
>JBBQDB010000224.1:0-4988 GCA_038319245.1 Gemmatimonadales bacterium | reverse complement strand
CGGTCGCGTGAAATACGAGGCGAGACTCGCCCGTGGCTTTCCTTTCTGCGCACGCTTTTCGGGCGGCAACGATTCCGGCAACTTGAACAGCGTCAACACAAAGGCGACGAGCGAGAGAATCGCCGCACCGTGTGCGACGCGTGCTAACGCCCCGACGTCATTCGCGTTCGAGCCCGCGAGTATGCCCCCCAACGCCGGTCCCAGAATAAAACCCAACCCAAACGCCGAACCCAGAAGGCCCAACGCTTTTGGTCGCGTGGCGTCGGTGGTGATGTCGGTGGTGTAGGCGTATGCCGCGGAGATGTTGCCGGCGGCCAGACCGGCGACCACGCGCGAGAACCCGAGAAACAGGCCGTTGTCCGAGTACGCCAGCATCCAGGACGCGCCGGCGTTGGCCAACAGCGTGATGAGCAGGACCGGTCGTCGGCCGATGCGATCGGAGAGGGCTCCCCAGATCGGTGCGCCGATCAGCTGCCCGAGCGAGTATAGCCCAAGAAAGAAGATCACCGATGCCGGGTCCACGCCGACCTTCTGGGCGTAAAACGGAAACACCGGAATGATCATCCCGAACCCGATCAGGTCGAGAAAGACAACAAGAAAAAGCGTCAGCACGGGCGGGGAGTGGAGTGGCTTCGGCGCGGACCAACGAGAAGATTATGGGGCATGACGCAACAACGAGACGCACGAATTCTTGAGGATCTGCAGGACGCCGTAACGCGCATGCACGTGCTGGCCACGCGTCCGCGCATCGTGGTGGCGAAAGGTATCCGCACGCAGGGGGCCCGACCCATGGCGTGGCAGGTGCTCTTCGAACGGAGCTTTGGCGCCGAGTTGCCGGAGTTGCGGTATCGCGGGGTGTCGGCGCGATCGCTGGCGACGGTGTTGTCGCAGCAGTTCGACAGTGAACCCACGCTCGATCCTGAATGGGCGCATGCGCGATTGAGTCAGGCCATGGCGCAGGGGCCCGTCATTCAGGCCTTTCGCGCCGATCGGTTGCCGGACGATGTGTCGAAGGCGCTGATGGGCGTGTTGGTGTTCGAAGAAGACGGGCTGCACATCGACGGTGTGCGCGCGTTGGCTGGTGAATTCGGGATCAAGTAGATCGTCAGAGTGTCGACGGGACGATAGCTTCTCCGCCCATGTCCCTTCTCGATTTATTCGACCTATCGCTGATCGGTCGCCGTGATGTGCCCGCGCTGGAATTTGAAGACGTTGCCGGTACGGTCAGCGCGCTGACCTTCGGCGATCTCGATGCCCGCAGCAACCGACTGGCCACGTTGCTGCAAGCGCGCGGAGTCGATCGCGGTACACGCCTCGCGTTCTATCTCGTCAATCGCATCGAGATCATCGATCTGTGGCTCGCGTGCGTGAAGCTTGGCGCGATCGTGGTGCCCATCAACGTGCTGTATCGCGAGCGCGAAATCCGGCACATCCTGAGCGATGCCGATCCGATGGCTGTCATCACCACGGCGGCGCAGATGGTGGAATTTCCTGAGGATACGCCGCTGTGGGATGTGGCGATGCTGTCGCACGACGCCACGGCGATGCCGGCTACGCGACCGATCGTCGTCACCGATGCCGAAACGCCCCTGGCCCTCGTGTACACGTCGGGCACGACCGGGGCGAGCAAGGGCGCGATACTGTCGCATGGCAACTTCGCCAGCAACGCGCTCGTGCTCACTGCCGCGTGGCGCATCTCCAGTGACGATCGCTATCTCGCCGCACTCCCGCTCTTTCACGTGCACGGCCTCGCGAACGGCCTGCATTGCTGGCTGCTGAGTGGCTGTCATATGAAGCTGGTCGAGCGCTTCGAGCAGGAACGCGCCGTCGGCTGGTTCGAGACATATCGACCAACGGTGTTTTTTGGCGTGCCGACGATGTACGTGCGCCTCCTCGATGTGGCCGAAGATCGGGCGCGAGCCATCGGCCAAACGGCTCGGTTGTTCGTCTCGGGATCGGCGCCGCTGCCCGCGCATGTGCTCGAAGCGTTCCAGACACGCTTCGGTCACGTCATCCTCGAACGCTACGGGATGACGGAAACGTTGATGAACGTGAGCAATCCGTACGTCGGCGAACGGCGCCCGGGCACGGTTGGGAAAGCGTTGCCACTCACCGCCATTCGGGTGCGCGATGAACAAGGCCATGACCTCGCTGACGGCACGAGCGGCGAACTCTGGGTACGCGGCCCGAACGTTTGCCATGGCTATTGGCGTCGCCCAGACGCGACGGCCGCCTCGTTTGTAGACGGCTGGTTTCGCACGGGCGACGTCGGCGTCCGCGCCAGCGACGGCTACATCACGCTCGAAGGACGCCGCAGCGATCTGATCATCTCCGGCGGCTTCAACATCTACCCCCGTGAAATCGAAGAGCTGTTGACCGAACAACCGGGCATTCGCGAAGCGTCGGTCGTCGGCGTCCCCGACCCGACACGCGGTGAAGTGCCGGTGGCGTATCTGGTGTGCGACAACGAGGTGGACCTGTCGGCGCTCGACGCGACACTCCGCACCCAGCTGGCGTCCTTCAAACTTCCCCGCAGTTTCGTACGTGTTGACGCGCTCCCGCGTACGGCGCTCGGCAAGGTGCAGAAGCATCTCCTGCCCACTTGGGCGACGCCCACGAAGTCGCCGTCTTCTGCGACGGTCCAGTCATGAGCCCCGCCGTGCTCTCCCTGCTGGCGCTATTGCTGGTCATCGGCGCCAGCCTGACATCGCGTATCAACGTGGGCGTGCTGGCCGTCGGGCTGGCGTGGCCAATCGCAATGTTCGCCGCCGATTGGAAGGTGGATGCCTTGATGGCGGCGTTCCCGTCATCGCTCTTTTTGACGTTGCTGGGAGTGACGCTGCTGTTCGGTGTCGCGCAGACCAACGGCACGATGTCCGCAGTTACCCACTCAGCGGTTCGATTATGTCGCGGTAGTGCTGCTATGTTGCCGCTGCTTTTCTTTGGATTATCCTGCGCGATTTCCACCTGCGGACCGGGCGCCATTGCCACGACGGCACTCATGGCCCCGCTCGCGATGGGCATCGGCGCTCGCGCCAAGGTTCCGGTCCTCCTCACGGCGTTGATGGTCGGCAACGGCGCCAACGCCGGGAACCTGTCGCCGATCAGCGCGGTCGGCGTGATCGTGCAAACGCTCATGAAGAAGGCGAACCTCGAAGGGCACTCCTGGGAAGTCTGGGCCGCCAACTTTGCCGCACATACGCTCGCCGCCCTTGCCGCATGGGCCATTTTTGGTGGGCCGGCGCTGCTCAAGGCCGCACCGGTCCGTAGCACCGAAGAGCCAGTGCTGCTCGAGTCGCGGCACGCGCTCACCCTCGCGGTGCTCGTCGCATGGATCGCCGCCGTAGTCGTGCTCAAGGCCAATCCAGGCCTCGCGGCCTTCGCCGCCGCCAGCGTGCTGGTCCTCGCCGGCAACGGCGACGATTCGGCGATGGTCAAGTCGGTGCCATGGGCGGTCATCCTTATGGTCTGCGGCGTGAGCGTCCTGATCGGCGTGCTCGAGAAGACGGGCGGCATGGACCTCTTCACCACGCTGCTGGCCAAGATCGCCACGCCGGCCAGCGTCAACGGCACGATCGCCTTTGTCACCGGACTGATCTCGACGTACAGCTCGACTTCGGGCGTGGTGTACCCCGCCTTCCTCCCCGCCGTCCCCGGCCTCGTCCAGAAACTGGGCGGCGGCAACCCGCTGCAGATCGCGCTCAGCATCAACGTCGGTGCCGCAATTGTCGACGTGTCGCCGCTTTCGACCATTGGTGCGCTGTGTATTGCCGCAATTCCCGCTGCAGAAGACTCGAAGAAGCTGTTTCGCAGTCTCCTCTTCTGGGGATTCAGCATGACCGTGGCTGGCGCGCTGTTCTGCCAGCTGTTCATCGGGCTTTTTGCGCGCTGAGCCGTCGCCGATTTCACCACCTCCGATCGTTCGATCATGCCCATGCCCATGCTCCGCGCCGTAGCGTCCACGTGGTGGTGCAGACTCTCGCTTGTCTCGCTCGCGGCGACAGTCGCCCCATCCAGCGTCACCGCCCAACAAACCGCGATCGCCCCGGCGGCGCAGACGAGCGCGGCGCCGCTCCCCGCGTACGTGCCCGCCGGACAGACGGTCAAGTACGAAAAGGATGTGCAGGCACTGCTCGATCTCGATCGTACGACGCCACCGCCACAAAACGGCATCCTCTTCACTGGCTCCAGCATCTTCCGTCAATGGGAGCAGCTCACCACGCAGATGGCGCCATTGCCGGTCTTCAATCGCGCATTTGGTGGGTCACGCTCGTGGGAAATGCTGTATTACATGGATAAAGTCGTCCTGCCGTATAAGCCGTCATTTATCGTGTATTACTGCGGCAGCAACGACGTGAACGCGAAACAGGACGCGGCGGGGATTGCAGCGCGCATCGAATCCTTCTTCGAGCGCGTGCACACGGCGCTCCCCAAGACGCAGATTTTCTTCGCGACCATCCAAAAAGCCCCAGATAAGCGTGCGCAGTGGGCCGTCGTGGATTCGGCCAACGCGATCGTCGGTCGCTACGCCAGCGCGCATTCGACGTTCGTCTACACGATCGACTTCAACGCCGTGCTGCTCGACGCCAACGGTGCGCTCCGGAGCAACCTGTTCAAGCCCGATAGCCTGCACTTCTATCCGCCGGTGTACGAGGAGTTCACCGGTGTGATCAAACCGGTGTTGACCAAAGCCTGGGCGGCGCACTGAGTCGTGGCGTCGCTTCGGTCGCGCCAACTCGCTTGCACGATCGTGCGCGAGTGGCGAAGTACCGGGAGTCGGAGCAATTGCTCGGTCAGCAGTGGGTTTTGTCGGCGGGAGGCCGAAGATGACAGCCAGTGAGGCGATTGCAAACGCCAGCAGCAAACACGCGAACGCTGTGCGATGGCTGCGCTTCGTGCGCGTCTTGCCGGTGCTGGTCATCGACGACGCGGAACACGCCGTCCCGTTGGCCGACGCACTCGCGAGCGGAGGAATGCCCATCGCCGAG
>JBBQDB010000223.1:0-4994 GCA_038319245.1 Gemmatimonadales bacterium | reverse complement strand
CAACCTACTCCGACCACCGGAGCCACACAACCGACGGAGAGCGGGAGACGGGACTCGAACCCGCGACATCAAGCTTGGAAGGCTAGCGCTCTACCAACTGAGCTACTCCCGCGTGGAACACCTGCACATGCCCTGCTATGGTGAGGGAAGGATTCGAACCTTCGAAGGCGTTAGCCGTCAGATTTACAGTCTGATCTCGTTGGCCACTTGAGTACCTCACCGAGTCTCCGGTCACGACACATACGGTGTCGCTGCGGAGCGTGTGGAAGAGCTGACGGTCGGGATTGAACCGACGACCTGCTGATTACAAATCAGCTGCTCTACCAACTGAGCTACGTCAGCAAGGCAAGCAACAACTCACCCCGGACAGACCCGCACAATAATCCCGCCCACCGGCGGAATCAAGCACGCTTCCAGCGCGTTCCGTCCGGCCCGTCCTCGATCAGGATGCCGCGGGCAAGCAATTCGTCACGAATCGCGTCCGAGGCGGCGAAGTCTCGGCGGGTACGAGCAGCGGCACGACCGGCCAATCGCTCCTCGACCCACGCCGCGAGATCGGCATCTGTCTCCCGCTCGGGGACGAGATCGAGCACGCCGTCCATCAACCGAAATGCGGCACGCGCACGCTCCAGCGCGGCCACATCGCCGCCACCCGCGTCCAGCTCGCGATTGGCGTCGGTGATGAAGGTGAACAGGGCGGCCATCGCTTCCGGGGCATTCAGGTCGTCGAAGATGGCGGCGAGAAATGCCTGTTCGGCGCGTGTCGCCGCATCGGCGAGCTCAGGCGTGCCTGTTGCCGCGTGGGCGAGGCGTTCGGCAAACGTGCCGATGCGACGGACGGCCGAGCGCGACTGCTCGAGCGAATCTTCACCCAAGTTGAGCTGTTTGCGGTAGTGCGCATTGAAAACAAAGTGGCGATACGCGGTGCCGGATATCCCGGCCGCGCGCAACTCCACGACGTTCGCGACGTTGCCAACCCGCTTCGCCATCTTGGCGCCATCTGTGAGGAGGAACTCACCGTGGCACCAGCAGCGCGCGAACGTCTTGCCCGTCGCGGCTTCGGACTGCGCGATCTCGTCCTCGTGGTGCGGGAAGATCAGATCGATGCCGCCGGCATGCAGATCAAATGTCTCGCCCAGGTATTTCATCGCCATGGCGGAGCATTCGAGGTGCCAGCCTGGCCGGCCACGCCCCCATGGAGAATCCCATGCGGCGCCGGTAACTTCATCTTCGTCCTTGGCAGCCTTCCAGAGCGCGAAATCCTGCGCGTTTTCCTTCGCGTATTCGTCCTGCGCCACGCGTGCACCGGCCCGCACTTCACGCTTGTCCAACTGCGAGAGCTGTCCGTATGTCGGGAAGCGATCAATGGCGAAGTAGATCGACCCGTCTTCCGCGACGTAGGCGACGTTGTTCGCGAGTAATCGCTCCACCAACGCGATCATCTCGGGGATATGCTCGGTCGCCTTGGGATAGCGCTCCGCGTCTTCAATGCGCAGGTAGCGCCGATCGGTATGAAACAGCTCGGTGAACGGCTCGGTGACGGCGGTGATGGTGGTCCCCGTGGCCGCCGCTTTCCGGATGATTTTGTCGTCCACGTCGGTGAGGTTCATGACCTGTTCGACGGACCAACCGGCCAAGCGCAGCGCACGCCGCATCAGATCCTCGAACAGGAACGTGCGAAAGTTGCCCAGATGCGCCGGGTTATAGACCGTCGGTCCGCAGGTGTACATACGCACGGTGTGTCCATCGGCGGGCGCAAACGGCTCGACGCGACGCGTGAGCGTGTTGTACAGGCGGAACTCGGGCATACGTGCTCGGGGCTCTGAGGTAGCGGCGGGGCGGACACAACGACGTGAAGCGTCTGCGGAATGTACAAGGTCCGTCGCGTCTCGCGCGCCATTGAGTATTGCGCATTTTACCGAAAGCATGCCAATTGAAGCAGTCCGTCGAATGTCTGACGTTCGGCACCTACCACATCTCCGGATGGACACATGAGCAACCGTACTGACCGCTCGTCGCGCGCTTCTCGCGCGGCGCTTTCCCTTGGACTCGCCGGCGTGGCCGTTGTCGCCATGGCGGCGCGTTCCCAGACGATGCAGCAGCCCCCCGCGAAACCCGCGTCGGCCGCGACTACCACTGCAGCGTCGTCGGCGATGGCGATGCCTGCGATGAGCGCACCGAAGGACTCGCAATCGAGCGCCGCGGCGACGGCAACCACGGATTCGATGGCCGCAAAGATGGCGATGCCGATGCCGATGCCTGCACCTGTCGCGACCGCGGCACCCAAGCCCGCTGGGCCAGCGATGTGGCCGGTGGATGCGGCAGGACGCACGCTCGTTAATGGCACGCCGGTTGTGGGTCGGGTGTTCGCGCAAAAGAAAGTGGATGGCCTCGTCAAGTACGAGTACGCGAAGGTGTACGTCGGTGAGCCGCCGCATCCGGCCGCACCAATCGTCAACACACGTCACATCGCTCCGCCCATCACGCACGCGCGTCGTTTCCGCGGCATGATGGTTGAAGCAACGTTGTGGAGCATGGACAACAAAAAGTCGGCTCGTGAGCTTCGCTATTATCGCCCTAGCACGGAAGCGTCTCGTCTGGGTCAGCGTTGATGAATTGACCGGCATGGAGCGTGAGCGTCCGGATGTTTCCGCCGCTCGCGCCCGCCCCCTCACGTACCGCCATCGATGTGAAACGCGTGCCACGGTTTGTGGGGCGCGTTTTTGCATGTGGTGGTGCGGGTCTGCTGTCAGCGAGCGGCGTTTGCACCGCGAGCACGACGGCGCCACCCGCGTCGCGCACCTGTTGCGCCCACTCACGCCACACGTGCGCGCCGCTTTGCGGTGTATCGACAAGCGGAGACACGGGCGGTCTTTCGCCGACTCGCGGCGAGCGAACGCGCAGGAGATACACCACGGGCGAGCGCGGGCCGGGCTGGGCCTCACGCACGCAATGCGGGGACCCCGCGTCAACGGCAGCCAGCTCGCGTCGTTTCGTCCGCACGTCGCGCCATCCCTCATCGATGCTACGTGCGGCGAGCGCACTGATCGTCGCACGACGCAGCTGCACATGAGGCACCGATCGATGCTCGGCGCGAATGCGAGGCGAGGTGCCGTGGAGCGCGCGCAGGAGCGAGAGCGCGCCACTCGCAACGCTGCCGCGCAGTGTCAGTAATTCACCGGCATGCACGTGACACGAGATCTGATCCAGCGTTCGAACGGTCAGGCGCGCACCGCCGAACCCTGCCCGAATCACTTCGCGTGCATTGGTGACGGAGACGAGGACGCGTCGAGTATGAAGTTGTGCAAACGGTCGATTGCTCATGCGCGACACGATGCACCACGGCGAGTGCCGTCACATCACCGAAATACTGGCCGCCGCATCATTCTATTGCGCGCGAAGGTTCGGCGACGATGCGCTCTCGCCGTCGCTGCGGCGCGATCGATGTCTACGCGACGCGCGCCCGATGAAACGTGCTGATCGCCTGCGCGATGGGCGCGGGATCGAAGCGCACGGCATCTGTGGTTGGCAAACCGGTTTCCGACATGACGGCAGCGATGGCGACTTGTGCTTCGTCGTCGGTCAAGTCGAAGGTGTTGAGTGCGACCGCGATAACGGGTGCGTGCCGCAGGTACGTGGTCGCCTGCTCGTACAGGGCGATCATGTTGGGCAGCGACGGAATCGTGACCCATGGATTGCGGTGCACGGTTTTCCGCGATGGCTGGCCGCACAGCACCATCGCGTGTGGCAGCGAACCATGAATAAGTCCGAGCGTGACGCCGGAGTAGGCAGGATGAATGAGCGAGCCCTGCCCTTCGACGAGCACGATCTCCGCGTCGACCGACGCTTCAATCGTCAGGCGCTCGGCCGCGCCCGCGATGAAGTCCGCGACGACCGCGTCGACCGCAATGCCACGACCTTCGATGAGAATGCCGGTTTGCCCCGTTGCCGCGAAATTGACGCGATGTCCGAGCTGCCGCACCGCGTCCTGTACCTGCAGTTGCGTCGTCATTTTACCGATGTTGCAGTCGGTGCCGACCGTGAGGATCACGGTGCTCGCGATATCACGCACGCGACCGTACGACACGTCGAGGTCGTGCGGTGCACGTCGAAGGTCACGAATCGTTGCGCCAGATGCTGCCGCGAGTGCGGCAAACTCGGTGTCGTCACCGAGCATACTGTGCAAGCCGCTCCACAGATCGAGCCCAGCGCGCAACGCGTCGCAGACGATCGCGCGCCACGCCGCAGGAAACTGGCCGCCCGCGGGGGCGATCCCGATCAGCAAGGCATTCGGCCGGTACGGCATGGCGTCGTCGTACGTGGCGACGACAGGAATGTCACCACCGAAGCCCAGGATATCGTGCGACGTGCGACCGGCAGACGCGCTATCAAGGATCGCCACCACTTCGGACGGCGAGTAGCGGATACACGCGTTCGCCGTTTTAGAGGTCAGCGGACCGAAGTTGCCTTCGGCGAGGATCAGAAAGCGGCGCGAGGTGGTCATGTTGAACGAGGGGGAGCGGACGCGAGTCGAAGCGGCGACGCACGAACGGCGGCTCCATGATGGAACCGCCGTTCGACGACCGAGGTGAATGACACAATTTACATCGAACTCAGGAACGCGGTCTTGGCTCCCGCAATCCTTCGATTTCGGCGATGAGATCGTGCTCCGCCGTCTTCGGTTCGTCAGTCTTGGGCGCTGCGAGTTGCGCTGGCGCTGCTGTAGGGGCGGCCTGGACATTGACCGTACCTGCCGCGAGTTGTCGCGAGGCGGCAGGCGCCGCAGATGGCAGCACGCCCATACGCTGCTTGAGCTGCAGCAACTGGGAGTCCGCATTGGCACCACCGGCAGAGCGCTCGAGCTGTTTGAACTCACCCGCCAGCCGATCGCCACTGAACTCCTCGTCGATTTCCTGCGCCGCCTGTAGCTGGCGTTCGTTCGTTGTGATCTTCTCTTCCATCCGCGAGAAAGCGTCGAACGCGGAATTGTCCGA
>JBBQDB010000222.1:0-5046 GCA_038319245.1 Gemmatimonadales bacterium | reverse complement strand
TTTGCTGGTCGCGACCGCGCGCGCCGACGCGTTGGCCACCAGGTAACCCGCGACGAAAATATTTCCGACACTCTTACCGGCGGCTTCCGCAGCGTCGATCGTGACTTTCGCAGCGCTCGCGCGTGCCTCGGGCGCAAGATTCGCCGACGTGTCGAAGTAGCTCGCAACCGGGGTATACGTTTGTGGGCCGAGCTCCGGCATCGCTTCCGGATCTTCCGGACTCAGCTTGGCCAAGCGTTCGGCGAGATCGACGGTCCGCCTGAGACTGTCGTCGTCGAGAATGTTGGTTGAGGCCGACGCGCGTCGTTTGCCAATCGTGGACGTAACCGTGACGTTCGTGTCGGTCGTGCCACCGCTTGTGGTGATCTCGTTGCCGGCGAAGCGCGTATTGCCACTCCACCCGCTGGCGATGCTCACACGCGTCTCGTCGGCCTTCGCGAAAGACAACACGCGATCCGCCAACGTCTTCGCCTCTTCGCGCGAGATAAACTCCGCACCGTCTGCCGCAAAGAGCGAACGCGGCGCGTCCGACGATTCGCTGGACGTGTGTCTCACCTCGGTCATTCGCCACGCCCCGTGCTCACAATGTTCACGCCGCGAAAGCGCGCCGGCACGCACCCATGACTCACTGAGTTCGATTGCGACGGCTGTCCCTTACCGTCACCGAACGACCCGCCAAGCCAATACGATTTTTTACCACCGATCATGTCCATCGAATTCCAGAAGACCGGCGTGTTGGCCTGATACGCGACGTCTTTCAGCATGCCGACGATCTTGCCGCCCTTCACTTCGTAAAACACCTGACCGGAGAACTGGAAGTTGTAGCGCTGGTGATCGATGGACCACGACCCACGATTCTTCACCACGATGCCGCGGTCGGTGGCGGCGATGATATCGTTGAGACCAATGTCCTTGTCGCCCGGCATGAGCGAAATGTTAGGCATACGCTGGAACTGCACGCTGTCCCAGGAGTCCGCAAACGAGCAGCCGTGCGATTTCTTCACGCCCGTCAGCGACGTAATCCACGACGCCTGCTCTCTCGTAGTTTGATAATCCTTGAACACGCCCTTCTCGATAATAAGCCACTTGTCCGCGGCGACGCCTTCATCATCCCACGCGGTACGACTCAGCGAGCCTTCCTGCGTGCGATCGCCCTGAATGTTCATCAGTGGCGTGCCGTATTTGAGTTTGCCGATTTGCTTCTCCGGCGGCGCAACGAAGCTCGTACCGGCGTAGTTGGCCTCGTATCCCATCGCGCGATCGAGTTCGGTCGGATGACCGATCGATTCGTGAATGGTCAGCCACAGGTTGGTCGGATCGAGAATCAGATCGTAGCGACCGGGTTCGACACTCTTGGCGCCGACTTTCTCAACGGCGAGCGCAGCCCACGACGCCGCATTGCCCGGCATGTCGAGTGACTGGATATACTCCCAGCCCGAGCCGCGTGGCGCGAGCTCCTGCTCATACCCTTGAAAGCCGCCCTTGCCCGTGGCTGTACAGGAGAACGACGGACCGACGCGAATGTATGTCTGCGTCGTTTCGGTGCCTTCGCTGTTCACGTACGTCTTGATCTCGCGCAGCAGCTGCATGCCGGAGTTAACGAAGCGCAGCCCGGGCACCTTAAGCGCCGCATCGTTCGTCGCGAACAACAGCGCCACCTTCTCTTCGATCGGTACCTCAAGCGGATCACGCGTCACCGGCGTCATCCACGTGCCCTTCACACTCGGCGCGGGTGCCAACTCGACGCGACGCTTCTGCACGGCCTTCGCCGCTTTTGCGATACGCGTTGCTTCACGCGCCGCTTTCACGACACCGTCCTTCGTCATGTTGCTCGTCGCGGCAAACCCCCACGAGCCGTCAACAAGCGCCCGCACGCCAATGCCGTACGACTCGGCATCGGAGACGCCAGTGATCTGGTGTTCGCGCGTGTTCACCGATTGACGCCGATAGCGTCCGACGCGCACATCGGTGTAGCTCGCGCCCGCATCTTTCGCGGCGCCGAGTGCTTCGGCAGCGAGCTCGATGACAAACGGCTCGGCGGTCGGCGCGGTCACGAGCGGCGATCGTGGCGTTGATGCGAGCAACGCGGACTCGCCGGAGAGCAATCGCGGGCCGGCCAACGTGGCGGCGGCCGCGACTGCGCCGGTCTTCAAGAAATCTCGACGTGATGTGGACATGGCGGAAACGGTGCCCTGGCAGAGGGAAACAGAGTTGCCAGACGCTATCGGTCGTCGCGCCGAGTGTCAAACACGCATTCACGCGCGGCACATATGGTCCCGTGGCGGCGCTTACCCAAGCAGTTCGTCCCCTCGGAGCGCACCAGTCATTACCGCGACCGCATCGCTCATCCGCACCACCTTCGGATCAAGCACCGCCTCACGCTTGCCCAAGCGCGCCACGTGAATGCGGTCCGCTACCTCGAAGACGTGCGGCATGTTGTGCGAGATGAGCACGACGGCCAAGCCGCGGTCACGCACCCGTCGAATCAACTCAAGCACCATCGTCCCTTCCTTCACGCCAAGGGCGGCTGTCGGCTCGTCCATGATCACGACATGACGCGCGAACGCGGCGCTCCGAGCGACCGCCACGCCTTGTCGTTGTCCGCCTGACAAGGTCTCGACGGTCTGGTTCATACTACGGACACCGATCTTGAGCTCTTGGAGATACTGCTCGCTGTCGCGCAGCATGCGCGGTGTATCGAGCATGCGAAAGACCGTACCCAGTACGCCGCGGCGACGAAGCTCGCGACCGAGAAAGAGGTTCTCCGCGATGGTCATTGCTGGCGCGATCGCCAATTCCTGATAAACCGTTTCGATGCCGGCGCGACGCGCGTCGAGTGGCTTGCGGAAGTGCACCGGCGTTCCGTCGAGTGACATCGTACCGCTATCGGGGATGATCGCACCCGACAGCGCCTTGATCAGCGATGACTTTCCCGCGCCGTTGTCTCCGATGACCGCGAGGATCTCGCCGTCGCGCAACTCGAAGTCCATCCCGTCGAGCGCGATCACCTGCCCATACCGCTTCACCAGCGCGTTCGCCTGCAGCACGACGCGCGTCGACGCGGTGCCCGTTGCTTCACTATTCGCTGTGCTCGGCGTCGTCATCATCATGCCCGTGTACCGCGCCGCGACAACTGATCGGCCGCCACAGCGAGAATCACCAGCACGCCCGTAATCAGGATCTGATACACCGACGACACACCCATGAGTGTGAGTCCGTTGCGGAATACACCGACGATCAGCGCACCGATCAGCGAGCCGAGGACGCTGCCGCGTCCGCCAAAGAGCGATGTGCCGCCAAGCACGACTGCGGTAATCGCGTCGAGGTTTTCCGTCTGTCCGGCATTCGGATCGCCAACACCTGTGCGCGCGACCGCCAGCAGCGAGGCGACGCCGTAGCACGCACCGGCTACCACGTACACGCCGATCAACAGGCGAAACGTCGCGATACCGGTGAGGCGCGTGGCTTCGGGATTGTTGCCTACCGCGTACACATGTCGCCCGGCACCGGTGTAGCGCAACGCATACCACGCGAGCGCATACAAGCCAAGCATCAGCCCAACGCCGCTCACGATTGTCACCGGCCCCAACGACACGGTCGAGCCGAGCATCGTCAGCGACTCCGGGATATCTGTGACGGTTTGCGCGCCTGAATACAGCTGCGTGATGGCGAATGCGATATTGAGGGTACCGAGTGTGACGATGAACGGCGGCAGGTTGATGGTGGTCACCAACAATCCGTTCAAGAGCCCGAACGCCGACGTCACGCTGATGCCGGCGGCAATCGCGACGGGCACGGGCACACCACTCGTGGTGGCGAGTTTGGTCATCACCACGCCACCGAGTGCCATCACCATGCCACAGGAGAGATCGACGCCGGAGGTAAGCACCACCAACGTCTGCCCGATGGCAATGACGCCGACGACCATGACCTGCTGCAACACCAACGCCAGGTTGGCCGTCGTAAAAAAGCGATCACTCTGCGTCGCAAAAAAGGCACACGCCGCGAGCAGTGCGAAGGCGGGGCCGAGCGCTCCTATAAAAAGCGTACGTCCCGGCATCCGTTTATCAGGCATCTGTTTATCAGGCATCCGCTCATGCGGCGCCCGACCATCAGGCATGCGTCCATCCACTTGGTCACTCTTCGCCGCACGGTCCATGCGTGGTGCTACTTCCGGCCGAAGCAGAGCGCGAGGCCCGTGGCGACATCCTTGCTGTCAACGCCAGGCAGCGCTTTGGTCGCGATCAGCGCGACGCCGGTGTCGGTGTAGCCGGACGGTCGTTTGCCCATGGTGATAAAGTCCAAGCCAGCGTTGACGCCGAGGGTGGCCATCTTGAGCGGATATTGCTGTGCGGTGGCGCTGATCGCGCCGGCGCCCACATCACGAACGCCTTGGCAGCCGCCGTCGACTGAGACGAGCACAACGCCCTTCGCTTTGCCCGCCGTCTTGAGTGCTTTGAACGCGCCTGCCGCCGTCGGCTCGTTAATGGTATACACGACGTTGATGTCGGGGTTTTTCTGCAAGCAGTTCTCCATCCCGGTCTGCCCCTTGGCCTGATCGCCATAGCTGTCGGCCATGCACACGACTTCGACTGGCCTCCCCAACGTGTTGACGCTCGCGTCGGGCGCGGAGAGGCCAAAACCTTTGAGAAAACCGTTGTGCCGTTGTGCGCCGACCGGATGGCCGGGGAGCAGATCGAGCGTCGCGATGCGCGCAGGCGTGTTGCCGAGCGCTCGGCGTGCGTACTGCCCGATGAGTTGACCGGCCGCATAGTTGTCCGTCGCGAAGAGTGCGTCGGTCGCAGTCACTGGATCGGTCGGGCTGTCGAGCGCGATGACGAGCACGCCTTTGCTGCGCGCGCGCTTGATCGCGGGTACGATGGCTTTCGCATCGCTAACCGTTATTAAGATCACGCGCGCACCGGCGGCGATCATGTTCTCCATCGCCGTGACCTGGCCGGCGTTGTCCCCGTCGTTTTTCCCAGCGCCCGTAAGGAGACGCGCGCCGCGTACCGTGGCTGCCTCCTGCGCCCCCTCTTTCATCTT
>JBBQDB010000221.1:0-5118 GCA_038319245.1 Gemmatimonadales bacterium | reverse complement strand
ACCGCGCAGCATCGTGATGTCCCGCTGCGCCCATTCATGTCGCTCCTGACAGCGCGCCACATCGGCCAACTGTTGCGTGAGCGCCAACGCACGGGCCAACGCCCACTCGGCGATCTGTCCACCGAATGACTCCGCGCTGCGCGTGAGAAGAATGTCCCTCGGCAGCTCGGTCGGTGCGAACCACGCATCAACACCGGCGCCGGTGCAGTGGACCCAGCGCACGTTACCCATCGTCGGTACCGGCGGACGCTTAAACCCGACGTACACCTCGCCCCACGCCAGATCCTCGGCGGTGATCGCGGTGAAGCGATTGCCGCGCACTTCGAGCGAAGGGCGGACACTGAGCAAGGCGGCGGAGATATCAGCGTGCGCGTTGGCGCCAATGACGATGCGGTTGGGCATGCGGGACGATGTGCTCGCGTACGACACGTGACAAGGCCAACGGTCGAGTGAGGATGACATCGCTGGCAGCTTGTGATGTCGCACGGTATCGTCTTCCCATGACATCCGACACCCCGATCCTTGCGCGCGCGGGTTGCGTGAACCTCTCCGCGATCGCGGCCCACATGCTTGGCGACATTCGTGCCGACATCATTGGCGTCGCTCGACGCGTCGCTGTCGCGGCCACGTTTACGGCATGTGCGCTCACGGCGTCCGCGCTGCACGCACAGCCTGCGGTGGTACGTACCGCCGATCCGGCCAAGCGCGGTGTTCCGTTAACGGCCTTTCCGCGCATCGTGCAGCTCGCGCCGCGAGTGTACGGCTACGAAGAGATTCGGCAACCAGGCTTCACGACGGTGAGCATGTTCGTGGTTGGTCGCGATGGCGTGCTCGTCGCAGACGGACAGGGCAGCGTGCAGGCGACGCAGACGATGCTCGATCGCATTCGTACGGTGACGCCGCTGCCTATCAAGTGGTACGTCGTTGGATCCGATCACGGTGACCACACCGCAGGTAACAGCGTACTGCCGCCCAACATCACCTACATCGTTCACCGCAACTCCAAAGCACAGCTCGAGCGCGATGCGGCAGCCGCAACAGTTGCCAATGACAAAGCCGCGGCTGATGCGGCAGCGAAAGGCACACCCGCGCCACCACCGCGTGTTGTCATCGTGCCGCCCATCGCGATGGTAGCCGATTCGCAAGACATCGACCTTGGTGGCATCAGTGTGCGCGTGCTCTTTCTCGGTCGCGCACACACCGGCGGCGATCTGATGGTGCTCGTGCCGTCCGAAAAAATTCTCTTTATGAGTGAGGTCTATCTGAATCGCGTCTTTCCCGCGATGCGCTCTGCGTCGCCGGCGGAATGGGTCACGACTGTCGATCGCGCGCTCGCACGAAACGTGACGCGCTTTGTACCGGGTCACGGTTTCATCGAGGAGCCCGCGATCTCGCGAGAAGAGTTGGTCACCTTTCGCGCATCACTCGCTGCGGTTATCGCGGAAGCGACACGCCTGCACGACGCGCATGTTCCCGTCGATGACGCAATCAAGCAGGCCAACTGGGGTTCGTACGGCGCATGGTTTCTTGCTGATCAGCAGGCAGCTATCGCGGTCCGTCGTGTGTACGACGCGCTCGACGGCAAGTTGCGATAGGCATGCCGCATTTTCCGCCCGTCATTTTTGCGATTGCCTTTGCGTCGCTTGTCGTCGCGCTGACCGCACTCGCGCGACGACTACCGATCCCGTCGCCGATTCTGCAGGTTGTCGCGGGCTTGCTCGTCACGCTCGTTCCTGGCATCGAAATTCCCGCGCTTGACCCGGACATTATCTTTTTCGTCTTCCTCCCGCCGATTCTCTGGGCGGCGGCATTCTTCACGTCGTTGCGCGAATTCAAAGCCAATCTTCGCCCGATTGGTTTGCTCGCCATCGGCCTGGTACTCGTAACGACCGTCGCCGTTGCCGTAGCAGCGCGCGCGCTCATGCCGGGATTGCCGTGGGCGGTTGCCGTCGCACTTGGCGCGATCGTCTCACCGCCAGATGCGGTTGCAGCCGCCGCGATCGTGTCGCGACTCCCGGTGCCGCATCGCGTCATCGCGATTCTCGAAGGTGAAAGTCTCGTCAACGATGCGTCGGCACTCGTGCTCTACCGCACGGCGGTCGCCGCTGCTGTGACCGGTGCCTTCAGTTGGGGTGAGTCGATCGTGCGCTTCTTCATCGATGCCGGCGTCGGTGCGATGATCGGCATCTTCGTGGCGTGGCTCATCGTTCGCGCCGCCCGTCGCACGAAGGACTGGCTCGCCGAAAGCGTCCTCACTCTGGCCGCACCCTACGTGGCATGGGTCGTCGCCGAGTCGCTGCATGTGTCGGCGGTATTGGCCTGCGTCGCAGGTGGATTGTATTTGCGGCAACACTGGTCGACCGCAGTGGGTGCCAGTTCGCGACTGCAGAATCGCGCCGTGTGGGATCTGCTCGTGTTCTTGCTCAACGCGATGATCTTCCTGTTGCTCGGCGTCGAGTTTGGCGGTCTGATTGAATCCGTGCCGGCGACCGAACTCGGTACGATATTGCGCATTGGCGTCATCATCACCGTCGTCGCGATCGTTGCACGCATGATTTGGGTGCCGCTCGCCGCCTTCATTCCTCGCGCCATGTACGCCGAGATTCGCCGACGTGAGCCTGAGCCAAGCTCGAAGGCATTGTTCCTGATCGGGTGGACAAGTATGCGAGGCATTGTCTCACTCGCGACAGCGCTGGCGCTACCGCTCGTCCTGGCTGATGGGAGTCCATTCCCGTTTCGAACGCAGCTCATTCTGATCACGATGTGCGTCATCGTGCTCACGCTCGTGCTGCAGGGGTTCTCGCTTGGGCCGATCATTCGTCGCTTCAACTTCGAGCCCGAACACGCCCATCACGAAGAAGAAACCTTAGCGCGACGTGAAGCGCTGCGTCGTGGCGCGGAAGCGCTCGATGATCTCTCTCACGAGCCGTGGGCCGATCCGCGCGACGTCGAATGGTTGCGCGCGGAAGTACGCGATCGCCTGCGCATGCATGACAACCACGGTGGCGGTACGAGTGTGCGCCGTCGGTTGCGCGCGGGCATGATTCACGCCGAACGACGCATTCTCATTCGGTTGCGCAATGAGGGTGCAATTTCCGATGAAGTGCTGCGCGAGCTTGAGCAGGAGCTGGATCTGGAATCAATTCGCGTCGGCTCGGGCGAGGCGCGTTAAATCAGCGCGTGGTTGTGAGGTGCCGCAGTCGCAACACTGCTACGCGGTTGTTTGGGCGATGACACCGCCTTCGAGTGCCGCCGGCACGCGCGTCGTACCCTCAGCCAAAGGTTCGGTGCGATCAAGCCGTTCGACATCGATGGCCGTCACGCCATCGGGACTGATCGCAAACACACTTGCCCACTTCACGTCCCAGCGCAGTTCTTCCCATACGTACGATGTGCGGGCGCGCACGCTGGTCGAGAAGGTCGCTTCATGCGCACTCACGAACACGAGGAACTCCGCCTCGGCCTCGCGCAGCGAATCCGGCGTCATGTTCGCAAGCGGACTGTCCGCCGTGATCGGATGGACAACCGTCCAATGCAGCGTGAACAGCTCGACGGAGTCACGCTCAAGTTTCAGGACATGAAAATTTCGCTCTCGCTTACCATCAATCATTTCATACCACGCGAGGTTTACACGTACGCGGAGGTCGCTCACTTCATTCCGGCGCGTGTTGACCATGCGAAACATCAGCCCGCGTCCGCCCTCGTATGGCGCGACGATGGCGGAAGTCGTAAAGCGCAGCACCATCCGAGGCCGCGTGAGACGCGCGATCAGCAGCCCGCCGGCGGCGACTAACGTCAGCGGGCCGAACAACGACTCGAACACGACCAACCACTGCGCCGTCGGACCGACCGCGTTCATCGTTCCTGTGCCGGTGGTCGTGAAGATCGCTACGCTGAATCCGAGCGCCCGAAGGAACGGATCGTCCAGTCCCATTACGTCGGTACCGTGCAGTGCGCTCGGGCCCAGCGATGCATACGCGAGCGCAAAGCAGCCGTTCAACAAGAGCAATGCGCCAATCATCCAGCCGAAGAACGGCACCCATCCGGCATTGAGCGCCATGAGGTAAAACTGCTCAGCACGCTGAGCGCCAAGCCCGTACTTCCGACTTGTCGGCACGCCATCCTGCGTCAGAAATCGACCGCGCGCCTGCTGTGCCACCACGCGACCGAATCCGAGATCGTCGTTGTCACTCGCAGAGAAGCGGGGGGATGCGGTCCGGTCGGGGCGAGTCTCTACGGTCACGCGGGTTTTGGTCAGAGAAGTTTGTGGTCGGTCGGCTGATGATTCGCTGCGGGCGGGATCGGCGCAAGCTGAAAACGGGGCGCGGTGCGGTCGCATGACCGGCAGTGCGTGATCGCTCGAAGCAACATCGCTTCGCCGAATGGCGTATTGCGGCCCGCGACTCGTCGAGCAACTATATCGGTATGGTGACTCGAGGATTCGTTGGTAAGCGCCCCGTAGCCGATCGTGCGGCGCGCATTCCGCCTGGGCAGCACGAGACGCTCGACTTCCCGGTGCTGAGCGCCGGGCCCACGCCGTCTGTCGATATGACGACGTGGTCATTTCTGTTGCGCGACGGACCGCGACCGATCAAGCGCTGGAACTGGGCGGAGTTCAATGCGCTGCCGATGACGATGATGACGCGTGACATTCATTGCGTCACGACGTGGACGAAGCTCGACACCAAGTGGGAAGGCGTGCTGATCGACGACATCCTCGCCGCAGCAAATGTTGCACCGTCCACGGCGTTTTTGCTCGCGCATTCGCACGACGGCTACTCGACTAACGTACCCATCGCGGATCTCATCAACGGACAGGCGATGATCGCGCTGCGCTACGACAATCAGCCGATCACCGCAGAGCACGGCGGACCGGCGCGGTTACTCGTGCCGCATTTGTACTTCTGGAAATCAGCCAAGTGGGTGAACGGGTTACAGTTCACGCAGCGTGACGAGGCGGGTTTCTGGGAGCTGCGTGGCTACCACATGCGCGGCGATCCGTGGAAGGAACAGCGTTTCACGAATGACTGATCCGAATGCGTGGCAGCAGGCGACGATTGCGTCGATCACGCAACAGACGCCAACAGTCAAGAGCATCGTCCTGCGTCCGCACACGTG
>JBBQDB010000220.1:0-5173 GCA_038319245.1 Gemmatimonadales bacterium | reverse complement strand
CAGTCGCTCCATCACACCGGGAAACGGCAGCATGACCAACGCGAACGACTCGAGGATCGCGGTCACAGCGGCGCCGATTTCGTCGGACTGCGATTCCATCTCCGCATCGAACAGCGTCTTGCTCACCACGGCCAAGGTGAGCCGCATCATCTCCTCGTGCATGTCGATGATTGCGCCGTCGCGCCAACTCTCGCCGACACGCGCCGCGTAGCTGACCATCTGCTCGGCGTATGTGACAATGCGATCGCGATGAAACGCCGGCTGCGCGAGGCGTCGCTGGCGCAAGTGAAACTCGCCTTCGCTGGTGAGCAGTCCGTTGCCCACCACGCGCTTGGCACGCTCCAGTGCGCGGCCCTTCACGAACGACCGCTGATGTGTGACGAGAATGTCGCGAATGAGATCGGGATGATTGACGATCGCCCATCGCGCGCCACCGAGGTCAAAGCCGACCACGTCTTGCTGACCCACCGTCGCGGCTTCGGCGAAGCCCAGCAGATCTTTGCGAAAACGCAATAGTAGATCGCCGGGAAAGCGTCGCTTTGGGCCGGGCGGCGTTTGGCGCTTGGAAGTTTGCCATTCTGTCATCAGTGAACGAGGCGCGCGGGACGTCTGTCTGGCAAGGAGGCGTGCGATGCTGCGTGCCGATGTACAACACATCCACTTCGGACACCCGGCGCGTTGCCGACGTTACGCGCGTTGCCGTGGGGGCAAGTCGTTCGCGCCCTGACCCGCGCGTCCGTAGCTTTACCACGGACCGTAAAGCACCGGCATTGCGGCCATTGCCCCCTCGAACGAACGAATGCGCGACATCGAGACTTTGAGCGCCGCGCTGGCCGACAGATACGCCATAGAGCGTGAACTCGGCGCCGGTGGCATGGCCACCGTGTACCTTGCGCGGGATCTGAAACACGACCGTGCTGTTGCGATCAAGGTGCTGAAGCCTGAACTCGCAGCTATGCTCGGCGCAGATCGCTTCATTTTCGAGATCAAGACGACCGCGGCGCTGCAACATCCGAACATTCTGCCGCTGTTCGATAGTGGAGCCGCCGACGGATTCCTGTACTATGTAAGGCCGTTCGTCGACGGCGAAACGTTGCGCGCAAAGCTTGATCGCGAATCGCAGCTTCCCGTCGACGACGCGGTGCGTATCGCGTGCGATATCGCCAGTGCGTTGCAATACGCGCATCAGCACGGCGTGATCCACCGCGACATCAAGCCGGAGAACATTCTACTGCACGACGGCCGTCCGATGGTTGCCGATTTCGGCATCGCGCTTGCGGTCAGCGCGGCCGCCGGCAGCCGCATCACGGAAACGGGCTTGTCGCTCGGCACGCCGCAGTACATGAGCCCCGAACAAGCGACCGCTGATAAGGTGATTACGGCTCGATCGGACGTGTACTCGCTGGCCAGCGTACTGTACGAAACGCTCGCTGGACAGCCGCCGCATTTGGGCGGATCGGCGCAGCAAATCATGATGAAGCTGATCGCCGCACCGGTTGAGGCCGTCACGCGTCATCGGAGTAGTGTACCGATGAATGTCACGGCGGCGCTTGCCAAGGCGCTGGAGAAGTTGCCGGCTGATCGGTTTGATAGCGCGAAGGCGTTCGCGGATGCGCTTATGAATTCGTCGTTTGCGAGCGCTGGCGCTGCCGGCGCTGTGGCCACCCCGCGTGACACGGCGGTCTCGCGCCGAATGCGATTCGTTGTCGCAGCCGGCGTGGTGGCGTCGATACTTAGCGCGTTTGCAGTCGGCCGCACTCTTGGCCGTGACACCCTCGGAGTGTCGGAAGAACCGCGGTTTTGGAGTATCGCACTGCCGGACTCGGCGCCATTTGTGCCCGGCGTGGATCAGTACGCAATCGCGTGGCGGTCCTTGGATATTTCTGCTGACGGGCGGGAGGTCGCGTATGGAGCATCAGTTGCAGGAGTCGCGCAGCTCATGATGGCGCGGACCGATGCGGGCACCGTCACAGCGATTGCGAACACGACGGATGGTTTGGCGCCCCTTTTTGCGCCGGATGGCCGGACACTGTTCTTCGCGACGTCCACCGACATCCGCCGACTGTCGCTTGCAGACGGTATTTCGGCACGCGTGACTGCGATACCTGATCAATTCGAATCTTTCACCTGGGGCGGCGACGATCGGTTGTTCGTCAACGAAGCAGTGGCTTGCCTTCAAAGCGTACCGGCCACCGGTGGTCAACTTCGGCCGTCGCCCAAAAGTTTGTGTCACGCGGGAACGCTTGCGGTCATTCCCGAACGTCCCAATGTGCTGGTCGCGAGCTTGGATATTGGTATCGCGTTGTCTGATGCGGCCACCGGGGCCTTTCAACTTGTGCATGGCGTAGAACCGGCGGGAGAGGACAGCCTGTCCAATGTAGTATTCGGCCGAAACGCGCTGGTTGTGGGTGCACGGTATCTGATTTTTGTCCGCGATAGCACGCTGCTGGTGGCACCGATCGACTTGAATCGGGCGCGTCTCACTAGTCCACCGGTTCCGATTTTGTCCGGCGTGCGAACCGAGGCGGGGTCGGGGACCGCGCAGATCGCCGTCAGCTTGTCCGGTGCCGCCGTCTGGGTGAATGGCGGCGATGCGAATCGCGCGCGCTTTGTGTGGGTGGGTCGTGACGGGAGGGTCTTGGATACTCTGCCAATTCACTCCGACTACGTCACGAGTTTTGCCCTCTCGACCGACGGCAATCGGGTCGCGTATTCGACGCCGTCGAATGGCGGGCGAACGACTATCCACGTCGCCGACCTCTCTCGCCGCGTCGTGGACTCTGCGACGTTCGAAGGATTGTTGAGGCCGTGGCAGTGGATGCAAGGCAATCAGGCAATTCCACTGCAGCGCGCCTTGGATGCGCCGTCGGATTCTGGCCAGGACTCTCGTCGCACATTGCGCGTGTCCACGTCTTCGCTTTCTCTCGATTCGGCTCATACCGACGTCACCGCCGAGTCGACCGACGGGTCAGCGCGCTGCGCGTCGAACAAATTGTGGTTTGGGCGCAATACTCAGGATTCGGTGCTCACCTCGCTCAAACTCAGCCATTGCGCGTTATCGGCGGATGGGAGGATGATCGCTTGGCGGGATGGCCTTGCAGTCTATCTCTCACCCGTTCGTGCCGACTTCGAGCGCTTACGCATCAAGATCGGCGACGGCGGAATGGACGAGCCACTCTTCAGCCGCGACGGGCGCGAAGTGGTGATGCGGAATGGGAATGCGTGGTACTCCGTGGCAGTGCCGGCGAATGGAGCAGCGTTGCAACCGCCACGCCTGCTGTTCACGGGTTCATTCAACAACGTTGCAGGCGCGAGCTGGGCGTTGGCGCCGGATGGCAGGCTGCTACTGCTTCTGGGACCACCTCCAACTCGCGCGAGACACTTGAACGTCATCACCAACTTCCCGCGGTACATCGAGGAAAAACTGAAAACCGCGAAGTAAGCGCGCGTACGGCAGGCTGGAGCCGCGATTGAGATCTAGATGTTATTTCAAATCAGCTTTGACAGTTGATCCGTAGTACCGTTCGACTCCCCGACGAACTACTCGCGGCCGCACAGCTGCGCGCACGTAAGACTGGCCGCACGTTCACAGCACTCCTCGCCGACGCCTTACGGTACGAGCTGCGTCGTTCGGCGACGCCCAAGCGAATCGCCGAAGCGCTTCCGACGTATCACGGAAAGCGATTGCAGCCTGGAGTCGACGTTTCCGGTGCGAACGCACTCGAAGACCGAATGCGAAGTTTCTAGCGCCTGGTCTTGCTCGATGTGAACGTCGAGGTCAGCGCCATGCGCTCCGATGCACCGCGACATGAAGCCGTGCGCAAATACAACGGTGCATTGCGTATGGCGCCGGAACCGTTTGGGGTGTGCGACTTGGTGTTGAGTGGTGCACTCCGCGTGCTGACCCATCCGCGTGTGTTCAATCCGCCAACGCCCCCCGCCAAGGCGATGGATTTCGTCGCAAAGCTGCGTGCGTCAAGCAACGCGGTGCTCCTCGTGCCAGGTGACCGACACTGGGAAATTTTCACATCGCTGCTGTCGCAGTCGCGGGTGATCGGCAACCTCGTGTCAGACGCCTGGTACGCGGCGCTGGCCATCGAACACGGTTGTGAATGGGTAACCGATGACGCGGACTTCGCACGCTTTGCGGGGCTGCGCTGGCGTCGGTCAGCCTGAGCGATGCGGTGATGTGGTAGCCGAGTCGTCTGTGGCGACCGGCGACTGGCGCAACCGCTCCGTACACGCAGGTTCCCAACACGCGATTCGAGCAGCGAACTTGCCATCGCGTACCGCGTGAGCGCACGTTCTGACGGTGCGCGGGCGCCATCCATGCCCGCTGCCGGATGTTCACGTCGCTTCTCCCCTGCTGCGAGCATGTTGAATGGACAAGTCCAAGCTGCCGAGTCGTCACGCCACCGTTGGCCCCGAACGCGCGCCGCATCGGGCGTTCTACTACGCGATGGGGCTCACGGCTGAAGAAATTCAGCAGCCGATCGTTGGTGTGGTGTCGAGTTGGAACGAAGCCGCACCGTGCAACATCGCGCTCAAGCGACAAGCCGAAGCGGCGAAGCGTGGCGTGTCGTCGGCCGGCGGCACACCGCGTGAGTTCACGACCATCACGGTAACCGACGGCATCGCGATGGGACACGCGGGGATGAAGTCCTCGCTGGTGAGTCGCGAAACCATTGCCGATTCGGTCGAGCTGACGGTACGTGGGCATTGCTACGACGGACTCGTTGGCATCGCGGGGTGCGACAAGACACTGCCGGGTTTGATGATGGCGATGCTGCGACTCAACGTGCCGTCGGTGTTTCTGTACGGCGGCTCGATCTTGCCCGGCCGATTCAACAACAAGGACGTCACGGTGCTCGACGTCTTCGAAGGCGTAGGCTCGTACGGCGCCGGAAAGATGTCGCTCGAAGAACTCACCGCGCTCGAGAAAGTCGCCTGCCCCGGCGCAGGTTCGTGCGGCGGCCAGTACACGGCCAACAGCATGGCATATGTGAGTGAAGCGATCGGTCTCGCACTGCCCGGGTCGGCCAGTCCGCCGGCCGCGTGGGAAACGCGCGACAGCTACGCCGAACGCTCCGGGGCAGCGGTGATGCGTCTGATGCAACATGGGCCGCGTCCGCGCGACATCGTCACGAGAAAGGCGTTGGAGAACGCGGCGGCC
>JBBQDB010000219.1:0-5184 GCA_038319245.1 Gemmatimonadales bacterium | reverse complement strand
AAGTCCCGTTGCCTGATGGCAGCCAACGCATTTACCCGCAAACACCTGCGCACCACTCACCGCTGCATTCGCGGGTAAGGTAGCGAACGCGGCGGTCGTGCGCTGATCGCCGAGTGCGGGCGAAACCTGCGAGTCGCTCGTGCCGAGGTAGTACGCACCCCACGCGCCACCAATTAATGCCAACGTGATCAGCGCGCGCGGTAATGGCCGTACGCCTTCGGCGGGATCTTGATTTTCACGGTCGCGCGGAGCTCGCGTCTCCGGCGTCACGGCGCACCTCCCGCGCTACCCGCCGCACGAATGGGGTACGTGTGATCGAGCGAAAGCAGATAGTCGACGAGGGCATCAGCTTCCGGTCGAGCAATCACGCGCGTCCCTGCGGGCGCAACTCCCGGCGGCAAGAGCACGACATGTTCACCAGCAACGGCCGGACCGCGCTTCACATCAAACAAAAATGGAAACGCCGGCATGATCGATTGCGCCGAATAGGCGCGCGGCTGATACAGATGTCCAAGGTGCCAGTCACGACTCGGCTGCCGCACAGCGATGTTGAACAGATCGGGACCCGTTCGCATCGTGCCGAGCAAGTGCGGTTGATCGTGTACGTAATCGTTGGGTACGGACGGTCGTCCCCAGCCGCGCTGTTGGTCTGGCGCGATACTCGGATCACGTGGCTGCTGCGAATGACAGTAGATGCATCCATTCGCGATGTACACCGCGCGGCCCTTCGCCTGCGTCGTCGTGTAAGGCGCTGGCTTTGCCGGCAGCGTTTTGGATTTCGTCAAAAAATACGGCATGACCACAAGCACTATGATCGAGAACGTGACGATCGCCAGTGCACCCGCAATGAGTCGAGTGATGTCCACCTGCGCGTCGCGCTTCATGACACACTCCCGCCGATCGCCATAGCCGGTGTAATCGGTGTGTAAGAGCGCGTTCGCAGCAGTGTCGGTCCGCGACGTTCCGCGCCACGTCTCGACAACATGAGCCCAACGTGCAGCGCGAAGACCAGATGGCCGAGCGACATGAGCGAACCACCAATCGTACGCACAAGTAGATACGGCTTGGTCACGTTCACACTCTCGATGAACGGACGCGACGCATCAAGCATCGCGAGTCCCTGCAACCAACCGCCAATGCTCAGTCCAACGAAGTAAATCGTGAAGCCACCGATCACCAGCCAGAAATGTGCGGTGATCAGTCGTTGCGACGGCCACTCCCAGTCGAGCACGCGCGGCAGGATAAAGTAGATCGAGCCGAACATCACCATGCTGAAGAACCCGTACAAGCCGAGATGGGCGTGCGCGACGGTGAAATGCGTGAAGTGTGTCACTGTGTTCACGACGCGCAGTGCTTCGAGCGAACCCTGCACCGAGGCCAACGTGTACATCATGCCGCCGACAACGACAAAGCGCAGTGTCGGCGAATAGCGGAGCGCGCCCAGATGTCCCCACGACGTGCGATGCTGGTTGATCGCGACAGCGGTAACTGGCACCAGCATCATCATGCTCTGCACGATCGAGAGTGAAATGATCCAACCCGGCACCGGTCCACCAATCAAATGATGTCCACCGACCTGACTGTAGAAAAACGCCAGCGTCCAGAAGCCGACGAGTGACAGGTTGTACGAGTGAATCGGTTTGCCGAGCACCTTGGGAATGAAGTAGTAGATCGCGGCCAGACCGATCGGTGTGAACCAGAGGCCGAGTACGTTGTGGCCATACCACCAATTCATGGCCGCCTGTTGCACGCCGAAGTGCACCCCGGGCCAGTTGGCCACCGTGATCAGAATCGGTAACCACAGCAGGCCTGCCGCGATGTACCACACCGATACGTACAGATGCTCGACGGTGCGATTGCGCAGCGTACGCAGCAGGGCGACGCCCATCATCGTTCCACCGATGACCATCGGCACATCACATTGCCACGGGAATTCCAGCCACTCGAGCCCTGTGCTGTAGCCCATGAGGATGGCGGCAACGCCGGCCGTCACACCGAGTCCCCAAAGCGTCGCGCCAACCGCTGCCGTCTTGCCGCCAACGAGTGGTGTACGCAGCAAACGCGGCATAAGCCACAGCGCCACACCGAACGCGGCCAGGCTGCACCAGCCGTATGCCACCGCATTCAGATGAGCGGGACGGATGCGGCCGAAGGTGAGCCACGCCTGATCGGCCAGCCAATCCGGGGCGTGCAATTTGATCGACGACACGAGACCGAAGATCGAGGCGAGCACCAGCCACAGTACGGCGAATCCTATGCACATCAGCACCGGCCATTTCCCCGATGCATCCTGCGCCAGCCGTTCGTCCGCCTCGGCTTCGGTCAGGACCGCGAACTCGCCCGTATGCCCGGTACGGTTCATCGTCTCCTGTAACTCGTTCTGCTGCGCCACACTCCGGGCGGCTGGCTCTTCCGCGAGTCCGATTTCCTTGGCGCCGAAAATCACGCGGGAGGCGGCAGATTCTGGACCGAACAGTCCGCTCGACATCGACCAGATGAACAGGCCGAGGCCTGCCAGCGATGCGAGAAACGTGACGACGAGTAGTCCAACCGTGAACGACATACCGCTTCAGACTCCGACGGAGAAGATGCGAGCTTCGCTTTTCATCTCTGAGTTAGACGCAGGAGTTGTCTCGATTGTGTCCACCGGCATTCCGCTCCCGACCGACAACAACAAGCGCATTTACCGCGGTCCCACTGTAAACGCGACGCTTGCGACCTTCGCGCCCCAGGCGAGTTCGAGACTGCCGCGCGTCGTCCCCTGCGCCTTCACCGCCATCGACATGACTTCAACGAAGCCCGGTGCATCGGCCAGCGTCATCGGCAATTTGCCGAGGTCCTGCGTTGCGTCGTACTGCGTGCCCCATTGGCCCGTCTGCTTGTTCACGATAAGAAAGGTGCCAGCCCTCGTGTGCTGCACCCACAACGTGTACATGCCCGGCAACAGCGCAACGCTACCCATCGTCAACGTCCGCGTGGTGACCAGATGCGTGGCATCGTTGGCACCCGCGCGCCACACGCTGTCGAACGGCACCAGCGTGCCGCCCCACACGCTGCGCTCCCGCACACTCGGCCGCCCGTAGTCTACCACCACCATGCCGCCCGGACCGAATGCGGCACGCGTATCCTCGCGCAGCGACAGGACGCCCGTGGGCTTCATGGCCTTCGCCACTGCATCCAAGTCGATGGCACCACCGCGCTGCGCCATGACCTTGTTCGTCGTTCCGCTTCCGTCCACCGAGAGCAGACGCTGTTGACCGTCGTATCGCAGTACCATCGCGTAGGCACCACCGCGCAGACGGACGCTATCGCCGCCGAGTGCCACGAAGCCCGTAAACCCGAGATTGCCCGCGCCGCCAACGGCGGGCATCGAGTCTACGAGTGACTTCTTTTGTCGCGCCATCGCCAGCACTTCCGTTGGCCCGTAGATGAACGTCGGGAAGTTCACGAGGCCGCCTTTCACGGCGAAGGCACGTCGCTGCGTGCTGTCCGCGAAAACGATCTCGCGTATCACCGAATCCGCCGTGATGCTGAACCGCGTGGTGCTCGGCGCCGGTGCGGCCGCACCATCCTGATTGAGACGCTGAATGGTCGCCGCGGTGGGACGTCCGTCCTTGCCAAGTGCGACGGTGTAGCGATAGCGCGCGATGGCTGGACCGTTGCGCTGTACCATCTCGCCGTTGATCGCTGTCGCGGTCCGCGTGAATAGCTCAACCGCGGCGGTGTCGTTGCCGAGTCGGTAGACGAAGGAGGCTGGTTGAGCGCCGAGTGGCGCGGAGACTGCGGCGAGGAGGAGGAGTATGCGCATTGGGAGTGGGTACGTGGGGAGTGACGGTGAATCGCACACGTTGCGACGACTTGCCGGGTCTCGTGGATTGGCGCAACAGGTGGACCGACCGATCATCGCACGGCTCAGTGTCCGGCCGCGGAGAAAGATGCGGTCGCTTCGTAAAGTATGCGCGATTAAACGCAGCGTTGACGCCGGCCGCGGGTCGCGCACTGCTGCAGGCGCTCCTGCGGGCCATGTACGTCAGCACCGCTAGCGCGTTCGAAATCGCGACTCAGGTTCCACTCGACACGCTCACGGTCCCACCGGCCATACTAAAATATTTCGCGTATGTCGTGGAGGCCGACGGTTTTTGGCTGCTCGACATCGAGGCGGCGTTTGCGGATCTTGGCGTCGCGGCGTTTTGGTGATTGTTCCGAATTCTTCCGTGATCGTCGACCGCTGACGTATCTCCCTAACCGACCGCTACCGCCAAATGCGACGCGGCGCGATCTGACACGCGAGCTGACACGCGATCTCACGGACGCGAACATGCCGTTGGGCCCGAGCACGGTCTCGACCGACAATCGCTTGTATCTGTTCCCGACCCGACGCGGCATCTGGACCGTGCCGGAGTGCGGAGGCATGCCACGCCAGGTACTGCGCTTCGACGATTCGCTGCACCCGCATGCAGTCAACGCGCGCAATTACGCGTTCAATGCGGGGCGGCTGTACTTCACGTTGCAGGTCGACTCGCTGACTGGCGTGCTGGTTGCGTCGCACGATACCGCCACGTCCCGGCCTGGCAGCGAGTTCCGGGCTGCTTTTACCGCCGCGATGCCGCCGGATGGGAATTTCGATCGACGTCGGTCGAGCTTCGGGGTGGTCCCTCACCGCGCACGGGCAGGCGGACGGGCGGCCGCGCGACATCTGCCGCGCCGGCGCGCCTAGTGGGCCTTTCGGTGCCGTGTGCCGTGTGCCGGAGGGGAGCACCGGGCGGGTGCGCACCGAGGCGAGGCTACGGTGGGACGGCCGCGCACGCCATGCGTCCCCGACTCCTGAGCTGCGGACGCGTGGGGCGGTCAGCGCGCGTGCTGGGCGGCCGGAGGGGACGGCGCCCACCGTGCCGCGCCCACGAGTCGCCGACGCGTGCGTCGATGGGGACGCCGCGCGCCGCGGGGCCCACGGTGGTGGCGCGGGTGCGGCGGTGCGTCAGTCTCTGATTGATCACCGACGGCTGAGTTTGGGCGTGAAGCAATCCACGCGATGTGCTCTCGGTCGCGACGAGCGGTGTGAGAAGTTGCCAGAGCAAGAGAGCGAACATACGCGAGCCGTCGCGGCCACAAACACCGACAAATGATTCCAGGCCAGCTTCAACGTTGAGCGCACGGAGCAACGCAAGATCGGCGGAATAGGCA
>JBBQDB010000218.1:0-5242 GCA_038319245.1 Gemmatimonadales bacterium | reverse complement strand
CAGTCGCTCCATCACACCGGGAAACGGCAGCATGACCAACGCGAACGACTCGAGGATCGCGGTCACAGCGGCGCCGATTTCGTCGGACTGCGATTCCATCTCCGCATCGAACAGCGTCTTGCTCACCACGGCCAAGGTGAGACGCATCATCTCCTCGTGCATGTCGATAGTTGCGCCGTCGCGCCAACTCTCGCCGACACGCGCCGCGTAGCTGACCATCTGCTCGGCGTATGTGACAATGCGATCGCGATGAAACGCCGGCTGTGCCAAGCGGCGCTGGCGCAAGTGAAACTCGCCTTCGCTGGTGAGCAGTCCGTTGCCCACCACGCGCTTGGCACGCTCCAACGCGCGGCCCTTCACGAACGACCGCTGATGTGTGACGAGAATGTCGCGAATGAAATCGGGATGATTGACGATCGCCCATCGCGTACCAGCGAGGTCAAAGCCGACCACGTCTTGCTGACCCACCGTCGCGGCTTCGGCGAAGCCCAGCAGATCTTTGCGAAAACGCAATAGTAGATCGCCGGGAAAGCGCCGCTTTGGGCCGGGTGGCGTGCGGCGGAGGGGAGTAGACAAGGCAGTCATGAATCAACGAGACGCACTGGACCCGAGCCTGGCAAGGAGTAGCACGCTACAGCGTACAACGATCACGCTCACGCACGCATCGGACACCGCGGTCCTCGCCGACGTTCCATGCGCCGACATTCCATACGCCGACGTTGCATACTACCACGCTGATCATCCATTCGCGCACGGCATTGCATTTCCGTAGCTTTGCGGATTACTGCCATGCACCGGCATGGCGATTGCTGCCCCTCATAACCAACGCATGCGCGACATTGATACGCTGATCACGACGTTGGCCGACCGGTACACGATCGTGCGTGAACTTGGTGCCGGGGGTATGGCGACGGTGTACCTCGCGCGCGATCTCAAGCACGAGCGCGACGTCGCGGTCAAGGTGTTGCACCCGGACTTGGCCGCCGCACTGGGCGCCGATCGCTTTCTTACGGAGATCCGGACCACCGCGAACCTGCAACATCCACACATCCTGCCGCTGCACGACTCGGGCGCAGCCGGTGGGTTCTTGTTTTATGTCATGCCGTTTATCGACGGCGAGACGCTGCGCGCGCGGCTTTCGCGTATGCGGCTGTTGCCGATTCCTGAGGCGCTGCTGATCGCGCGTGAAGTGGCCGACGCGCTCGCGTATGCGCACGGACGTGGCGTGATCCATCGCGATGTGAAGCCGGAGAACATTCTGCTGCAGGGCGGGCACGCGCTCGTCGCCGACTTCGGCATCGCGCTCGCGGTTCAAAGCGCCGGCGGCGCGCGTATGACGCAAACGGGTCTCAGCCTCGGCACGCCGCAGTACATGTCGCCCGAACAAGCCATGGGCGAGCGGGCGATCGACGCGCGTACCGATGTGTACGCGCTTGGCGCCGTCACCTACGAGATGCTGACGGGCGATCCGCCATTCACGGGCAGCACCGTGCAGGCGATCGTTGCGAAGGTACTCACCGATAGACCAGCGCCGATTCGAACAACGCGTGACACCGTACCCGCGCATGTGCAAGCCGCGGTGTTGACAGCGCTCGCGAAGCTGCCGGCTGATCGATTCGACGGTGCCAAAGCGTTCGCCGATGCGTTGGGTGACGCGCACTTCACGTCGTCGACAGGACCGTCCTCGGCGGCTGCGCGGGGCGGCTCGATACCTCGTTCGGCGCGGCGCTTGCTGGTGGGCGCGAGCGTGCTGGTACTCGCCAGTGTGGCGGTCGCAGCGTGGGCGCTGCGACGTGGCGGCGCCGAATTGAACGCGCCGGCGGTGCAGCTCACGCTCGAAGTACCGAACGCCAAACCGAAATTGGATCAGTTCGCGATTTCGTACGACGGTACGCGCTTCGCTTTCTCGACCGACGAAGGCATTGCGTTGCGAGACGCAGGGCAGCGCGAGTACCGCATGCTTCCCAATACCGAGAGTGGCGAGTCGCCCACGTTCTCGCCAGACGGTGAATGGATTGCGTACGAGGCGAACGGGCGCCTGCGCAAGGTGCCGGTGGCGGGTGGCACGGCCATCCCGATCATTGCCGATGACTCGATCCGTTCGGGACGCGTGTCGTGGGGCGCCGATGGTACGATGGTGTTCGAGACCGGTGGACACCTGGATCTCATCTCGCCCGAGGGCGTACTGCGCGCACTCCCCAAGACACTCGGCGGCGCGTCGCCACACCTGATGCCCGACGGACGTGGCCTGTTCTACGTGAACGAGCAAAAAGGCTCGAAACTGTTTTACTACGATCTGAAAGCTGACACTGCGATCCTGCTACTCAACGACGCGTCAGAAGGACTGTACTTGGCGTCAGGACATCTCGTGTACGGTTCGATCCTCTCCGGGTTGTACGCAGTGCGCTTCGACCCCGACAAACGCGCGATCGAGGGTACACCGACGCCCGTTGTCCTCGACGTGCAGCCAAACGGCCGAGTGACGCCGTTCGCGATCTCAGGGAGTGGTACGCTGGTGTATCGCGCCGGCGTGGAGCCCGAGTCGCGCATTGTCGTACGCGATCCATCGGGCCGCATCGACACACTGCCGCTCGCGCCAAAGACGCTGAGCTATGTGCGCTTTTCGCCCGACGGCAAGCGTCTCGCATTGACGATCGGTGCGGCGCGTGGCACCAACCGGCACACGGCCATCTTCGATTTTGCGCGCGGCACGCTCACGCGATTCATGATCGAGGGTGGCGGACATGCCCCCATGTGGTCGCCAGACGGCACGCGACTCGCTTTTACGATGGAGGGTCCAACGACGAACGCTGAGGATATTGCGGTGCAACCGGTGGACGGCAGCCGGCCGCCGACACTGATGCCTCGCATGCCAAACGATCAGCACGCCACTGCGTAGCCGAACGACACCACGCTGTTGTTCTCGAACAACGCAACGCCACGCACGTTGGGCGGCGTGCTTGGCGGAGGGACGACTGGACTCTTGAACCCGGTAACCGGCGCCGGCGCGCGCGCCTACGTCGCGGCCCAATGGGGTGAGTACCAAGCCACCGTGTCGCCAGACGGAGCATGGATCGCCTACACCTCGCGTGAATCGGGGCGGGACGAGATTCAGGTACGCCGATTCACGCAACCCGAGCCCACGGGCAAGTGGAAAGTGACATCCACCGGCGCGCATGAACCACGATGGTCGGGCGATGGGCGCACGCTGTATTTCCTCAGCAGCGACCAGACCGAGGTACAGGCGGTGGCGGTCACACCGAGCGCCGAATTTACCGTTGGTCCAGTGCGAACGATCATGACCGGCAAGGAGATTGGCCAAGGGTGGGACGTAGATCGTAGCAGCGGACGCATCGCGGTGACGGTACCGGTGACGGTACCGGTGACGCTGGCCGGGGTGCGCATGGTCGTCATCCAGCATTGGCGCGATGCGTTCGAGCGGAAGGTCAAGCTTGCCGGAACTGCGAAGTGAGTAACGGCATGCACACGCGTTATTACGGGAAACATCCTCGCTACAAACTGACGACTTCCGGCGTTGATTGACATATATATGTCAGGTCAAGTACATTTTGACATATGACGCGCACCACGGTACGACTGCCCGACGAATTGCTCGCGGCCGCACAACAGCGGGCCCGCGACACTGGCCGCACGTTCACCGATCTGCTCGCTGACGCCCTGCGTTACGAACTGCGGCGCTCCACGACGCGTAAGAAGGTCGCCGAACCGCTCCCGACGTATCACGGCAAGGGCTTACAGCCAGGGATTGACCTCTCGGACGCGAACGCGCTCGAAGACCGGATGCGAGGCCTGTAGCGCGTGATCCTGCTTGACGTGAACGTGGTGGTGAATGCGATGCGTGCTGATGCGCCGCGACACGCGCCGGTGCGCAAATACGTCGATGCGCTTCGGAAGTCCGCCGAACCGTTTGGCCTGTGCGACGTGGTATTGAGCGGTGCACTCCGCGTGCTGACCCATCCGCGTGTGTTCAATCCGCCAACGCCCCCCGCCAAGGCGATGGATTTCGTCGCAAAGCTGCGTGCGTCGAGCAACGCGGTGCTCCTCGCGCCAGGTGACCGACACTGGGACATCTTCACGTCGCTGCTGTCGCAGTCGCGGGTGATCGGTAACCTCGCGTCAGACGCTTGGTACGCGGCGCTGGCTATTGAACACGGTTGTGAATGGGTGACCGACGACGCGGACTTCGCACGCTTTGCGGGGCTGCGCTGGCGTCGGCCAGCCTGAGCGGCGTCGTGATGTGCGAGGCGAGTCGTTTGCATTGACCGGCGACCGGTGCAACCGCACCGCACACGCAGGTTCCCAATACGCGATTCGCGCAGCGAACTTGCCATCGCGTACCGCGCGAGCACACGTTCTTACGGTGCGCGGGCGCCATCCATGCCCGCTGCCGGATGTTCACGTCGCTTCTCACCTGCTGCGAGCATGTTGAATGGACAAGTCCAAGCTGCCGAGTCGTCACGCCACCGTTGGCCCCGAACGCGCGCCGCATCGGGCGTTCTATTACGCGATGGGGCTCACGGCTGAAGAAATTCAGCAGCCGATCGTTGGCGTCGTGTCGAGTTGGAACGAAGCCGCACCGTGCAACATCGCGCTCAAGCGACAAGCCGAAGCTGCCAAGCGTGGGGTGACGTCGGCCGGCGGCACACCGCGTGAGTTCACGACCATCACGGTAACCGACGGCATCGCGATGGGGCATGCGGGCATGAAGTCGTCGCTGGTGAGTCGCGAAACCATTGCCGATTCGGTCGAGCTGACGGTGCGTGGGCATTGCTACGATGGATTGGTTGGCATCGCGGGGTGCGACAAGACGCTGCCGGGTTTGATGATGGCGATGCTGCGACTCAACGTGCCATCGGTGTTTTTGTACGGTGGCTCGATTTTGCCCGGTCGCTTCAACAACAAGGACGTGACGGTGCTTGATGTCTTCGAAGGCGTAGGCTCGTACGGCGCAGGGAAGATGTCGCTCGAAGAACTCACGGCGCTCGAGAAGGTCGCCTGCCCCGGCGCGGGTTCGTGCGGCGGCCAGTACACGGCCAACAGCATGGCATATGTGAGTGAAGCGATCGGTCTCGCACTGCCAGGGTCGGCCAGTCCGCCGGCCGCGTGGGAAACGCGCGACAGCTACGCCGAACGCTCCGGGGCAGCGGTGATGCGTCTGATGCAACATGGGCCGCGTCCGCGCGACATCGTCACGAGAAAGGCGTTGGAGAACGCGGCGGCC
>JBBQDB010000217.1:0-5278 GCA_038319245.1 Gemmatimonadales bacterium | reverse complement strand
CGCCGCACTTGATCGACCACGACACCTTTCGCTGGCGATCGACGCTGTGTTGTCCGACCCATTGTTGGGCGCAATAGTAGACGACGCGCGAATCGCGGTCATTGGACATTCGATGGGCGGCTATACCGCGCTCGCGCTGGTTGGCGCGAGACCGCGGTCACGCGCAGGTGCTCCGATTCAAACGCGTGGCGACCCGAGGATACGCGCAGCGGTGCTGCTCGCGCCGTCTACCGATTGGTTTCTTGCGCCGATGTCACTCGCTCATGTCTCGACGCCGATACTAATTCTCGCTCCCGAATGTGACACGATCACGCCGCCTGAAAGGATTCGGCTTGCCATGGCATCGTTAGCCGAAGGGTCAGCGTGCACATTCGAGGTCGTAGCCGGTGCTGGACATTATTCGTTCATCACACCGTTTCCGCCGCACATGCGGCGCCTGGAGTTTGCGCCATCGACCGACCCAGTGGGCTTTGATCGGGACGCTTTTCACCGTGAACTGCCGCGCCGAATTCGTGCGTTTTTCTCGCAGTCGCTCGGCACTCCATAGGGACCCACAGAAAGTCGTGCGAACATGATCATCTGGTATCGCCGATGAATCCATCGGCAGCACGGTGCATAGTACATTTTGTCGAGAACGCGATGGCCGTCATTCTTACCGAGGTTCGTATCATGCGCATGCGCAATGTCACAGTCGGTCGTATCGTTGTCGTTGCCGGTGTCTTGCTCCTCAGCGCGTGCGCGTCGATCACGAGTCAAACCTCAATCGAGCCGGGTAAAGCCTTTCGGCTCGGCGGTGGACAAGCCGGCGCGTTTACGGTGCGCGGGTCTAACTCGGGCGCGGTGCCGGTGGTGGTCTTTCTGGATCGCGACGGCGTACGTGACAGTGTGACGACCGTCGCGCCGGGCCAGAAGGTCGACGCGACATTTCCGAGCCGAGCGATGGCGGTATTCGTCAACAGGTCGGATACGAAAGCTGCATCGCTGTCGGTCAAGATCACGGGCAGCGTGTCGTCGCTTGGTATGACGTACGAGGCCAACAAAAAGAAGTGACGATACGATGAGTACGGTCCGCATCGCACTCGCCAATCTGCGCGCGGCGTCAACTCCCGCAGAGTCAGTCGATCTCGCCATCTCGGCGATCGCTGAGGCCGGACGAGCGCGGGCGGAAGTGATCTGTTTTCCTGAGTGTTATGTGCCCGGCTATCGATGGTTAGACACGACGTTCCCTGCGCCCAATGTGGCGTTTTTGCAACGCGCGCTGGACACGGTTGCCGATGCGGCCAAGGCGGCGCACATCACCGTGATTCTCGGCACTGAGCGGGTGACCGATCGTGGTTTGCAGATCTCGGTATGCGTGATCGATTCAGACGGCACCCTCGTTGGCTGGCAGGACAAAGGGCAACTCGATCCGGCAGAAGAGTGGATCTATCCCGCTGTCGGTGCGGACCGTCGCGTGTTTACCGCAGGACCGTTGACGTTCGGTGTCGTCATCTGTCACGAAGGATGGCGATATCCCGAGACGGTGCGGTGGGCCGTGCGACGTGGCGCGCAGATCGTCTTCCATCCGCACGCGAGTATCGCTGAAGCGGGGAGTTATCGTCCGGTGTCGTTCGCTGATCCGGCTAACACGTTTCACGAAACCGCCGTTCGATGTCGAGCCGCGGAGAATAGCTGCTACTTCGCCTCGGTCAACTATGCGAGCGAAGGCTCGGGTACTACGTCGGCGGTGGCGCGACCGGATGGGACGGTGCAGTGCTTTCAGCCGTATGGACGCGAGGGGTTGCTGATCACGGACGTGGATCTCGCGGCGGCGAGCGGACTGCTCGCGGCACGGTGCCGCACGTCGCCGTTGTAGGGTGGCGTGACCACGAGCGTGTCGAGGCCGTAGTTTCACCGAACGCTCACCTGCCCACCGCATCTCGCGCACCTCACCACTCCGAACGCCATGCACAAGCGTCTCTTCGTCGCCGTCGTCGTGTTATCCGGCATGGCCGTTCCGACTCGCGCGCGTGCGCAGGGTGCGACGCCACCGACTGCGGCACCATCTCCGCTTAAGCGGACCATGCTGCAGACCAAACCGTTGGTAAGCACGCCGGGTCGCGACGCCATCACCGCGATGGCTGAGCTCATCGTCGGCGGCTCGGCGCCACGGCACACGCATGACGGTGAAGAGATTGGCTATGTGCTCGAGGGCACGGCCATCGCGGAGGTGGAAGGACAAGTGCCGCGTGAGCTCAAAGCGGGCGACACGTTCTTCATTCCACCAAATACGCCGCATTTGGTGCGAAACACCGGCACAGTGGTATGGAAGGGGGTCAGCACGTACCTGATCGAGCACGGCAAGCCGCTGTCATCGCCCGCGCCCAAGCCGTAGGTACATACCATACTCGTGCACACCCAAGCTCCGCGCTTTGGGCGTGCACGCGCCGCACATCAATGGTTAGAACGATTGCGATACCTGTAGCGATGCGAAACGACTGACGACGACAGACGACATTAGGGCTCCGTGAGTGATTCGACACGTGGACACGGAGGTAGCGCTTCGTCGTGTAAACGTCAGGAAATCGGACTCGTCTCGCTCAGGTAACGGATTGCGCGGGCGGTGCGTCAGCGGGACTGCGACATCTGGAACGGCGTTATGTAAAACCGTAGAGATCACGCTGGCTGTCGGAACGACCACCGTGCGGTATGTTCTGCGCAGTCCCTTCACCGTCCGGAGCCGATGCGACCTTCGCCACTTCTCTCGCTGCTTGCACTCACGCTGAGCGTCACGGTTGGTCACCCCGCCGCGATCGGCGCACAGCCACTGCCAAGTCGCGCCATCGTGGAGCACGCTGCCGATTCAATCGTGCGTCGTGTGCTCGCGTCGAACGGCTCGCCCAGTCTTGCGGTCGCGATCGTCCGCGGCGGCGACACGCTCGTGATGAAAGCGTGGGGCACCGCGGACCTCGAATCGCCGTCTGTCGCGACGGCACAGACCGTGTATCGCATCGGCTCGGTCACCAAGCAGTTCACCGCTGCCGTTGTTCTTCAGCTGGTGGACTCGGGCTCGATTCGCATCGACGATGCAATCGGCACCTACCTGCCCACCCTTCCAGCTGCGTGGAAACCCGTCACCATCCGGCAGCTCCTCAATCACACATCGGGCATTCCGAGCTACACCGACATCGGCGCTGCATGGGCGCGGCGATGGGGCGAACAAATGACGCCCGACACACTCATCGCACTCTCGGCGAACACGCCGATGTGGTTTACACCCGGTACGCAATGGCGGTATGATAACACCGGCTATGTAGTCCTCGGCATGCTGATTGAGCAGCGTACAGGTATGGCTTGGGGTGATGTCATCGCGCAACGGTTCGCGAAGCCGCTCGGCCTCGCGCATACGACCAACTGTCTGCCGTCACCCCTCGTGCTGCATCGCGCTCGAGGGTACGAACGCGAGGGAAATGCGTGGGAGAACACTGCGTACCTCGACATGTCGCAGCCATATGCCGCCGGCGCGCTCTGCTCCACGATTGGCGATCTCGCCACATGGAATCATGCGCTACATAGCGGCCGCGTTATATCGCCCGCGTCGTACCGATTGATGACGACCCCTGAGGGGGCGGCGGCGACCGGCGCGCTCAAATACGGCTTTGGACTCGGGCGCGATACGCTCGCCGGACGCGACGTCATCACGCACGGCGGCGCGATTCACGGATTTCGTTCTGCGAACGTATGGATTCCGTCGGCGAAGCTGTCGATCACTGTTCTCGCGAATTCCGGCAATGCAAATCCCGACGCGGTGATGCAAAAACTCGCGCGAGTAGCACTCGGTGTGTCGGCATCGACATCGACATCGAAGGCGCACTAGCCGCGATCGCTCACTTTCTCGCGCGCCGCGGTCTACGCAGTTTTAATTGCACGTTTGTCGGCACTCTCACACGGAGTCAGCAATGCAACGAGTCACTGGCGTCGGCGGCATCTTCTTCAATTCACCGCAACCCATCGTACTCCGGGCATGGTACAAAACCCATCTCGGCATCGACGTACAGGCCTGGGGCGGCACCTCGTTTGCGTGGGCGAACGCGGACGGTACCCAAACCGCGGGGAGTACGATTTGGACAGTCAATGACGCAGCAAGCAACGCGTTCGCGCCGAGCCCCGCACCGTTTATGGTCAACTACCGCGTCGCCGATCTTGACGCGTTGGTGGTGCTCTTGAAGAGCGAGGGGTGCACCGTAGTCGAGAATCCCGATGGATCCGAATACGGGAAGTTTGCGTGGGTGATGGACCCTGATGGCAACAAGGTGGAGCTGTGGGAGCCGGCCGCCGGCGAATAGTGCGACCGTCGCGTGGGTGCCGCACCCACGTGGCGATCCGTCGCGCGAGCACGCGGAGTACACGCGACATACACGCGATGTACCTGTTCATCTCCACACGAAGCACGCGCAAAATACACGCAAAATACACGAGAAATGCACGGGTAGGGAACGGTTGTGGCACGGTGGGGGCACGCGGCCTTCGCAGAATAGAGGTGCGATCGCGGACCCGCGGTCAACATCTATTCACCGGAGATCACCATGCGCACCAAACGATTATTCCTCGCCCTCCATATCGCTGCCCTGACGGCGGCGGCCGCGTGTGGCGACACGCACCCCAGCGCGCCGGCCGCGATCACGACACCCGCAACGCAACCAACGACGGTGACCATCCGGGGAACGGTGGAGTCAAACAACTCCGAACTCGGGGTCTACCTCAACGACGGCGACAATACCTACGCGCTGTCAGGAAATCAGTTCTCGCTCCTCTCGACCGTTGTTGGCGCGCAGATCGTAGTGACTGGCAACCTCGACGGCAGGGGCGGGCTCGACGTGCAACGGTTCGAGGTGCTCTTGGTCGACGGACGCAAGGTGAACGACGGCATTCTCGTGCAGACCGAGGACGGCTACATCCTGCAGAGCATCAGCGGAGCCCATGAGCACCAGCTCGTGAATCTGCCCGAAAGCCTGAAACAGCTGGTGAACAAGCGTGTCTGGATTGCTGGACTGGACGAAGATCAAATCAGTGCATTCGGATTGATCGGCGACATGTAGGCGCGACCGCACGGCAAGTATGTCCATGGAACGCAGCGTTCTTGTTTCCGAATCAGGCGCAGTGCAGCGGGGCGTCGTACGTTTCGAAATGGACACGACGTCCCACGACCCACGGAGATCTACGGTGACTCCAATGTTGTGCCTATTGGGCGGCGTTGCGCTGACCGGCGTGGCGTCGCCCGAGGCTGTGCGCCTATTGG
>JBBQDB010000216.1:0-5406 GCA_038319245.1 Gemmatimonadales bacterium | reverse complement strand
GTGCCGAATGATGTCCCAGACGTCGTCGAGCCAGACGCCGTCGAGGCTCGTCGATGGTGACTGCGCCCCATGCGACTCGGCCAGCGACTCCAAGGTCAACGCGCCGTCGCGCAACGTGCGCGTTTCGAGCGGTCGAACGAGCCGCACCGCGGCGACGCGGGACTGAATGCTCCAAGTCGACCCGTGTCCCGATGCACGCATAGTCAGTAGCGGCAGCGCGCGAGCATTCACGATGAGCGTTCCTGCGCGAAGCATGACGTCGCTCTGCGCGGCGACCGACGGCGGCGCGTCGAACTCACGAAAGGAATCGTGTAGCACCGTCGACGCGAACGCAGTGACAGGCGCTTCGCATACTGCAGTCCAGCGTTCGCGAATCAGTGTCGCGCCGGCGCGCATCTCGCTCAACGGCCGAGTGGTCGCGAACGGTTCGAACGAACGCGCTCGTTCGTCGTCGTAGAGTACGATACGCGGCGGCGTAGTGGCCTCGGACATCATGCCGGCACTGGGCACGTCAGCGAAGGTCCGCTGGCAGCGTATCGAGCAACGTCTTGAGATCGGCGGCTTTGTCGCGCGTAGTCACGAGCACCACATCGCCGTTGGCCACGACGACGAGATCGTGGACGCCATACAGCACGACGGTCGGCCCTTCGGCGTGCACCACATTGCCCGACGCTTGGAGCGCGATCGCGCGGCCAGCAGTCGCGTTCTCTTGTGCATCGTGCGCACGAACCCGATGCAGCGCAGCCCACGTTCCGACATCGTCCCAGCCGAACTGACCCGGAATAACGAGCACGCGCTGTGAACGCTCGAGCACGCCTACGTCGATGGCAACGGATCCCACCTGCGCGAAGAACGCCGCCAGATCCTCGCCTGCCGACTCCAGCGCGGGCTGCACCTCGGGCGTCAACGCGCGAATTTCGTCGAGCAGATCACCGACCCGCCACGCAAAAATGCCTGAATTCCAGAGAAAGCCTTTCGCGACCATCTCTTCAGCTTTCGCGCGACTCGGCTTTTCTACGAAGCGTGCCACGCGACGGGCCGATTCGCCCGTGGACGTTCCGGCCAACGGGTCGCCGGGCTGGATGTAGCCGAACCCGGGATCTGGCCGCGACGGTACGACACCAACGGTCACGAGCGCGTGCTCCCGTTCAGCCAGCGTGGCGGCGTCGAGCAATGTGGCCCGGAACTGCGCCACATCTCCGATCGCCCAGTCCGCGTGCACGCACACCATGACAGCATCTTCGCCGGCACGCGCGCGAATCGTGCGTGCCGCCCATGCGAGCGCGGCACACGTACCCGCCGGTCGCGGCTCTGCAATCACGTTCTCCGGCGGGAGCGATGGCGCCAGTGCGAGCACGGCATCGCGCAGTGATGCGTTCGTGAGCACGAGCGTCTGACCTGGCGCGGCCAACGTCGACATGCGCTCAAGAGTGTCGCGCAACATCGGCTCGTCGCTGATCAGCGGTAGGAGCTGTTTGGGACGCTCCGGCGTGGACATCGGCCAAAACCGTGACCCCACACCGCCAGCGAGAACAACTGTCCAAAGATTCATGAGGCGTCGTGAGAAAACGTCAGAAGACACATCGGAAAGATCTCATGCGGTGTGCGTAATCGCGCTGACGCGTTCGAACAGTCGGCGCGGACTGAAGGGTTTCGTCATGATCTCCGACACTCCGAGCTGCTCCGCTTCGACGAACTGCGCATCCTGACCTGCGGCGGTGAGCACCAAGCAGGGCAGATGCTGCCACCGCGCATCGGCGCGCAGGATACGTAAGATATCGATTCCGCTCAGGCCAGGCAGCATCAGATCCAGTATGACAAGACGCGTGTCCGGATGCGCCTGCAACAGCGCGAGCGCTTCATCCGCGCGTTCGGCGAGCATCACCACGAACGGCCCTTGTTCCAGTCGAGTCCGAATGATGAGGCTGATGTGTGGTTCATCATCCACGACCAGCACGCGAATCGTTGGTACGCCTGTGTGTGCGACGTGAGCGTTCGCGCCGACGATGGTCGTCAGACGATTGCCGCGATCTGCGTCCGATGCCGCCGCAAATCGAAGAGTAACGCGGCAAGGTTCGCCGTCGGTTGTAACAGCACGAGCAGTACGGCGTCTGGCGAAAGCGAAGCCACGACACCGGTGCCTAGCGCATACTCGAGCACCATCAGCCCGAACTCTCCCCGGGCGGCCGCCGCCCCCATTTCCATCGCTGCGGACACCATCGGCGGCACATGCGCTGCCAAGCCCTCGGCGTCGTACGCGGCCTCGGTGTCACCGTCGATGAGCAGGCCATCTCGGCCGAGAACGATGGCGGCATCCACGCCTTCGCGTCGACGCAGCGCAGTCACAAGATCACGTATGGTTGGCATTTCGGGAACGCTCGCCGTCGATTGGGGTGAAGTCAAGCGAGAGAAGCGCTTGCCCGGACATGGGTTGCGCGGTAACCTCCACTTTCCCTTCTGCCATGGGGACTACCCTGTTGCCTTGTCATTCCCACGCGCGCCGTGCCCTGCGGCGCGCGCTGTCATTTCCGGTCTTGATTGTCGCGGCGACCATTGCCGCTGCGTGTGGTGCTGGAAACGGCCTGACCTCCCCGGCCACCGCCGACAACGCTGTGCTCACGTACAGTGTGTACGCGCTTTCCGGCACAGCAAACACGTTGCCTGCGGCCTATCAGTTCACGACCGAGACTTTGGTGCGTCCGTACGTGTCGGTCTCCGGCTCCATCAACTTTGAGCTGGCCTTCGATCTGACCCCAGACGGCAAGGTGCTGTTGCTGCCCGCGAAGACGGTCGTACCGCTCGCGCCTGCCGGGTCGCCCAGCGTCGGCTTGCAGAAGATGACGGCGAATTTCGATGCGCTCGCGCGCGCGCCGCTCACGGGATACACCTTGGATACGGCGCAGACGGTTACCACGGGCCAGACCTACACGTTACAGCTGCACAATTCGGGTTGCGTGTACGGAGATCTGTTCTACGCCAAGTTGGTCGTAGACAGCATCATTCTGGCCGAGCGTCGCATGGTGATCCGCTCCTTGGTCAATCGCAACTGCGGCTATCGCTCGCTTACGGAAGGACTTCCGAAGGACTGATCGGGTCATGCACGACATACGCCTCCTCCGCGACTATCCCGACCGCTTGCGCGACGGCATGCGTCGTCGACACAAGTACGACGAATTTGCCCCGTTGCTCGATCGCGCTGAAGACCTGGAACGCGAACGGCGCACCGCCATCACCGAGCTCGAAAATCAGCAGGCCTCGCGCAATCGCGTCACGCAGGAAGTGGCGCAACGCCGTAGGGCTGGTGAGGATGCGTCAGCGCTCATTGCCGAAGGGCGCGCGCTCGGCGACGCGATTACGGTACTCGAGCAGCGTCGTAACGAAGCAGATGCCGCGGTGCAGCAACTGCTGTACGAATTGCCAAACATCACGCTCGACGAAGTTCCCGAAGGCGGCGAAGAGGCGAATCGCGTGCTCCGGAGCTGGGGGACGCCGCGAGCCGATGGTGCGACGCTCAAGCCGCATTGGGAGATCGGTGAAGCCCTTGGCATCCTCGACATCCCGCGCGGCGCGAAAATCAGCGGGTCCGGCTTCATCGTCTATCGTGGCGGTGGCGCGCGATTGGTGCGCAGCCTCATGAACCTCATGCTCGATATTCATACCAACGAGCATGGCTACGAGGAGTGCTGGGTGCCGCTCGTCGTGAATTCGGCCAGCATGATCGGTACGTCGCAGTTGCCGAAATTTGCCGACGACATGTACGCACTGAAGGACGAGGATCTCTTCCTCATTCCGACGGCGGAGGTGCCAGTAACCAACCTCTATCGCGACGAGATACTCGAGACGTCGCAACTTCCCAAGGGTTTCTGCGCGTTCAGCGCCTGCTTTCGCCGCGAAGCGGGATCGGCCGGGAAAGACACGCGTGGCCTGCTGCGCGTGCATGAATTCGACAAGGTCGAGTTGGTTCGCTATGCAACGCCGGAAAGCTCGCTGCAGGAGTTGGAGCTCCTCACCGGGCACGCGGAAGTGATTTTGCAGCGGCTCGGTCTTCCGTATCGGGTGGTCCTGCTGGCCGCCGGTGACACGGGCTTCGGCAGCGCGAAGACGTACGACCTTGAGGTCTTCGCGCCCAGCGTCGGCAAATGGCTCGAAGTCTCGAGCTGCAGCCTGTTCTCGGAGTTCCAGGCGCGTCGCGCGAACATTCGCTATCGCCCAGCCGCCGGCGAGAAGCCACGCTTCGTACACACGCTGAATGGGTCGGCGCTCGCGTTCTCTCGCATCATCGCCTGCTTGCTTGAACACTATCAGCAGCCCGACGGATCGGTGCTGCTCCCCGAAGCGCTGCACACCTACGTAGGACGGACGACGCTGTGAGTACTTCGGCGTTCGCGCCGTCGATCGTCGCCGAGTAGCGCCCGCCGCCGCGGTGTCCATGCGTCGTCGTCGTTGGCCGGTTGTCGCCGTCGTACTCGGCCTGCTCGCGCTGCTGGCCTGGTACGTCGGATACACGCAGCACGTGGTGACGCAGTTGCGCGTTGCCGCGGCGTCGCAGGCGCGCATCTACTCTCGCGTGTATCGCGCGCTGCTCGACCCGAGCACGGTCGGTACCGATCCATCGGCTATGCTGCTCGAGCTCGCGCTTCAAGTGCGCGAGTCGGGGCTGCCGCTGGTGCTCACCGACAAGAACGGCGCAGTGTCCGATACTGCGAACCTGCCGTTCGTCAGCGCACTCGATGCGCCTGAGCTACTCGCGTATGTGCGAATGCTCGATCGCAGCAATGCACCGATTCTCGAGCCGGGTATTGGCGGTGTGCATTACGGCGACAGCCAAATCGTTCAGGGGCTTCGGGTCATTCCGCTGCTGCAAGCGGCCGGTATCGGCTTGCTGCTGGCATTCGGTTTGTACGCGCTCGTCGAGCGAGGGCGAGCGGAACGCGAGAAAGTATGGGCTGGCATGGCCCGAGAGGCTGCGCATCAGTTGGGGACGCCGCTGTCCGCCATCGCGGGTTGGCTCGAACTGTTGCGCGACGAAGAGATGGGGAAGACAGGGACGCGCGCTGTGCAAGCGATGGAGCAGGACCTGCTGCGTCTCGAGCGGGTGTCGCATCGGTTCGAACGGATCGGCCGTCCGCCACGTGACGAAACCGTTGATTGCACCGCGCTTGTCGACCGACTCGTCGCGTACTTCGCGGCGCGCGCACCGACCTTGGCGCGACGCGTCACGATCACGGCCGAGCATCCCGAAGGTGCGCTCACGACGCGCGCTGATGGCGTGCTGCTCGAGTGGGTGCTCGAGGTGTTGATCAAGAATGCGATCGACGCCCTCGGCGGTAGCGACGGCGCGGTGGTTGTCTCCGCGAATCAGCTACCAGAAGGAGGTGTGCGCGTGCGTGTCGCGGACAATGGCCC
>JBBQDB010000215.1:0-5473 GCA_038319245.1 Gemmatimonadales bacterium | reverse complement strand
CCTGTCGTCAGGAAGCGGTCCATCTTCTTGAATCCCGGCTCCGGCAGATTGTCGTAGCGCACGACGTAGCCCGCCTTAATTGCCAGCTTCTTCGAGAGCGGAGCTACCACGGCCGATTCCGTGTTCATGCGCCAGTCGGTGCTCGTCTTGAGGTTGGGAATCGCCTCGACTGTCTGCAGGAAGTATGCGGTAGCCGTGAATGCGTGCTTGTACCACACCGCACCACGCGCGGCGGGAAAGTTGTCGCTCGTGCCATCCGTGCCCTTTTGCTGCGTGAGCGAGCCACCTGTCTCGAAGCGCAACGAATCCTCCTTGGCCTGCAGCACCTTGAAGAGGAAGCCCAGATACTCTTCGGTGCGTTGCGCGATACCGGCGAAACGATTGCGATCGTAGAGCACGCCAGTGGCCAGCCCGATATTCGACCGCAGCGCGTATTCAGCGCCAATGCCGGCGCGCAATAAGTTCGTGTTCTCCTTACCGCCGTTCTGTCCGTACACGGTCGTGAACTGTTCCTCGAAACGCCACAATCCCTGCGTGTGCGTGATCTTCTCCGAGGCACTGACTGTCGTGACTTCCGTGTTACCGGTGGTGTTCAAAAAGCCAAGATCCGCGACGAACGCCGTCGTTGCCTTTGCGGGCACGGCGGGAGGCGGAGAGGGACGAATCGCCTCAGTTGGCGTCGGTTGTGCGTGCGCGATACGCGCCGACGCGAGCGTCGCGGTGGCGAAAAGGGCTGTCGACAAGCGCACAACGCGCTGCAATCGAGCGATAGACTCTGTGACAGGACGGAATGACATCGATGATTCCTTGGAAAGACGAGAATGCTGCGACTGGACGATCAGAATCCCCGAACGACCTTACGGCATCGAGGGCAAGACGGGCACGCTGGCCAAACGTTTCCCCGCGTCGACCAACGAGACACTGACTGGTACCGTTGCATGTCCGCTGTCGAACAGCGCCAACACGAGCGTCCCCTGTCGAAGCGCGAGTCTTTCGACTCGGCTCAACATGGCGGTCCCTGACGCGGACCGCATCTGCGGGCCGAGCATGCGTGTGACAACGCGCACATCACTCCCGGTCGCGCTTTGCAGCGCACCACTGCGGCGCAACACGAGCGCCTGAATCCCAGTAGACGTGGCGTCGAGCGTCGCGGACCAGTCGAGCGCGCCGAGTGTCGCGTCGTAGCGAAAAGTGGCGCGCACAGTATTGGCGCTGCCGGTGATCCGCGTCGCGAAGGTGATTGGTGTCGGCGCCTTTCCGTTGACGAGCGGCGGTGCGCTGGCGGGCGCGCGGCGTCGGCTCCCTGTCTGTTCAAATGCGTACCCAAGCGCGACCAACCGTGTATCCGAAAACGCGCGGCCGAGCAACTCTATGCCCACGGGTAAGCCGTCGGCTGTGAAGCCAGCAGGGACGTTGAGCGCCGGAAGGCCAGAGTGCGCACTGAGATTGCAGGTGCTGCCCAGTTGCACATCGCCGATGCGGGTCGGCCGCTGGCGTACGGTTGGAAACACCAGCGCGTCGAGGTGCAGGCTATCGAGTAACGCATCAAAGCGTCGACGCAGGGTCGCTTGCTTGACGAGCTGCCGACGATGAATATCGCTATCGAGCATCACCGCAGAATCGACGGTGCGAAAACGTACCTCGAGCGCGCGATCGTACATGCCTCCATCAAGGATCTCGCGCATCGAGTGCACGGGCGCGTTAGGCACCGTCTTCAGATAGTCGATCAGGTCGAACTTCGTTTCGGTGTTGATGACGCTCGACCCGGCCATCAGGCTGTCGAAGTCCGGCACCTGGACATCGATGATCTCGGCGCCGTTCGCCTTCATGACGGCAATGGCGGCGCGAATCGTATCGGCGATTTCGGGATCGGTATCGGTGAAGTAATTGCGAAAAACTCCGAGCCGTGCGCCGCGCAGTGCATTCTTGTCGAGCGACGCGACGAATCGCGAGGGCGCGTGCGCCAGCTGGGTCAGCGTGACCGCGTCCGCCGAATCGACGCCAATGGTCGCGTCGAGCGCGATGGCCAAGTCGGTGGCGGTGCGAGCCAACGGACCGCCAATATCCTGCGTGTGCGACAAGGGCACAATGCCGGTGCGACTAACCATTCCCTGCGTCGGACGAAGACCGAACAAATTGTTGAACGCCGACGGAATCCGGATCGAGCCACAGGTGTCGGAGCCCCACCCAACGGCCGCAAAGCTTGCCGCGATCGCCGCTCCGGTACCTCCGCTCGAGCCACCGGGGCATCGTCCGAGATCGTACGGGTTCTTCGTCTGTCCGCCGAGTGAACTGATTGAGGTGATACCAGCCGCCAGTTCGTGCATGTTGGCCTTGGCGAGGACGATTGCGCCGGCATCACGCAATCGCTTCACGACGAATGCGTCGCGCGCCGGTTGACTCGTCGCAAGCGCCAACGAGCCCGCCGACGTCGGCATATCGCCCGTGTCGTAGTTGTCCTTGAGCACAATCGGAATACCGTGCATCGGTCCGCGCACTTTCCCCGCGCGGCGCTCCGCGTCCAGTCGGACGGCGTCGGCGTGTGCCTTGCCATTGATACGAATGATGGCGTTGATGCTCGGGCCCGCGTGATCGTACGCGTCAATACGTGCGAGATACGCGTCAACCAGCGCGACGCTGGTCGTCGAGCCGTCGGTGAGTGCCGCTTGCAGCGCGGTGAGCGATGCGTCGGTCACCTCGAACGCAAACGCGCGCGAACGAGCCGTTGTCGCCGCCGCTTTGGTCGGGGCGTGCGATTTGGACGGCGACGACGCAGACACCGTTCCTTGCGCGTACGCCACGTGCGGGAGCGCGGCCACAGTGAGAATCACGAGGTGCGCAAATCGCGAGCGGCCCAACGGCTGGGCGCGGAGCACGTGCGACGGGGCTGCGAGCAGTCGAGAGATCATGCGAAACGGCCTGGCGTGAGTAGAAGAACGACACGCGCGGAACCCGACACCGATCGGATCCCGCGAGAGGACATGAGCGCGCGCAAGTCGGCGGCGCCCCAGTACGATGACGTTAGTGCTGGCCGAGGAACGTGGAGATGTGGTCGTTCAAGAACTTCTTGTCGGCCGGATTCGCGGCCGCGCCAGCTGGGTGTCCCCACAGCGATGAAATCGGTAGCAACTGCACCTTCGGTATGAACTGCGCTTCATAACGTGCGTCGCCGACCGGGAAATAAAGATCGGTTTCCGATGGCATGTAGAGCACCGGCACCGTGATCGATTTGAGCGCTTTTTCTACGTCACCACCAAAACCGGGCGTATCGCCAACGTTGTGCTTCTGCCACGTGCGCGCCTGCAGGATGTAGTTGTTGGCGTCGGCATTGAAGCGCGTGCGCATCGTTTGCATGAACTGCTCAAAGGTCGTGCCGGGCGCAGTGTTGCCTCGCCACAGTTCTTTGCGCCACCACTCCTGCGAATACAGCCATGCGGCCCACACCATCCCGAACGCTTCGAGGCCGGCCTTCGGTGGCGCCGTGTAGTCGCCGCCGTTGAACGACGCATCGGCGGTGAGCGCCGCGATCTGCCCTTCGAGGCGGACGATACCGTGGCCGTACGTTTTCGCGGTGCCCGACGTCGCCACAACGCGATCCATGTAACTCGGATAGCTCACTGCCCACTGAAACGCTTGCTGTGCGCCCATGCTGAAACCGATGACCGCGCGTAGATGTGTGATCTTGAGATCGTCCACGAGCAGCTGATGCACTGCGTTCACGTTATCACGAATAGTCGTGACCGGAAAACGCGGGCCATGCAACGGCTCTGGCGTATTACTCGGCGATGACGAGGCCCCGTTGCCAAACAGTTCCGTCGCGACGAGAAACAGCTTGGCGGTATCGAGCGCGAGTCCCGGTCCGATCAGCCACTCATAGCCGTGATGATTGGCCATGTAGTGCGACGGGAGCAGGACCACATTGTCATGCGCCGCGTTCAGATGACCGTACGTGCCGTAGACGATTTTCGCCGAGGGGATCGTAACGCCGCTTTCGGTGCGAAAGTTCGGGATAATGAATTCGTGATGCTCGGCGCGGTCCACGCGCTGAGCGACGGCGGCCTGCGGCGCGAGCGCGGCAAGACCCAATACTACGGCGGCAAGGAGTGAGCGCATCCGTCAAATGTATCGCCGCGTTTGCGACCGCCGCGACAGCTAGCCTCGATCGTCGCACAGCGACCAGGACTCGATCGGCCGGCTACTCGAAGAGCCGGATGTGGACGTCCTCTGGCGCGTCGACGAATTCCAGCTGCAACACGACTGACGACACTAGTCCGTCAAGACGCCGTTGTCGTCAACACCGACAGCGTCTTGACGGGCTTCGCGAATGTTCGATCAAGCGCGGACCGCATGCCCGACAGTCGCTTCACGTCTATCGCGTGCAGCACGCTCTCGCGCGTTGGCGGCACATTGAGCAGCAGCTTCAAGTTGCGACCCACACTCGTAAAGTAGAGCGCGACCAGATCATGCACCGTCTTCACGCGCGCGTCTTCGGCGGCATGGTGAAGCCAGCCTTGCCGTGTCGACACGTCGGTCTCGCAGAGTCGCCACACGGTGCCGTCTGGGTGGCCTTCCTGCAGCGCCTTGATCACGTCCACACCGCTTGCTCCGATAAACGGCACCGACTCAGGCCGAATCGTGCTCCAATTTGTTTCGCCCGCCACACCGCGTTCATTGCCGATCCAGCGCACGTCAGGGCCCGCGTCGGAAAACATCACCGCGCCAGGCTGCAGCCGCCGCACCACCGCCTAATTGCGCGGCCAGTCATATACCTGCCGCTTGCCGTTTGGGCCTTCACCATTCGCGCCGTCAAACCACACTTCGCTGATTGGACCATAGTGCGTCAGCAACTCACCCTGCCCTTGCTTCCACCGGCTCGACGCGACCGAGTGCGTCGTTGTTGCGGTCGGCCAGAGGCAGAAGCCGTCGTGGTGCTTCGCGGTGAGAACCATGGCCTTCGCACCAGCGGCCTTTGCGGCACGGGCCCACTGTCGCGCATTGAGTTGTGTCGGATTGAATAGCGACGGCGATTCGGTGCCATCGCCCCACTCGCGATCGGTGAACGTATTCATGCCGAAGTGCACGAACAGCGCGAGTTCGTCACGCTGCCACGCGAGCTGCGCAGCGGTCGGTCGCGGACGGGAGCTGCGCTGCCCGAACGCCGCGAGCATTCCGCGCGCGGCGGAGGGTGACAAGCCGGCCACGCCAATCGCCGACGCGAGTCGTGCTGCGAAGGACCGCCGAGTGATCGCGTCAGCTCTGCTGTCTGCGTGGATCATCGGGAACGAGTATCGCGCCGGGCGATGTGCCGCGACCGTCCGCGCCGCAGATTTGTCCACGGCTTCGTGTGCGGACTTGCGTCTCGCACACGGCGCACCGCCTGCTCCATTCGTTTCCCATCTTCGCCCGCTCGCATGCCTCATGTTCTTCGCCGCCAAACCGTCCAACTGCTCGCGGGTGACGCTTCGCGACCGAC
>JBBQDB010000214.1:0-5482 GCA_038319245.1 Gemmatimonadales bacterium | reverse complement strand
CTTGAGGCAGCGGACGGTCGTGCAGCGTTGGAGCTCGCATCGCGGTACGAGGGCACCATCGACTTACTGTTGTCGGACGTGGTGATGCCACACATGGGTGGGCGGCAGCTCGCAGAGGCGTTGCAGGCGGTGCGGCCCGCGTGCCAAGTGCTGTATCTCTCCGGCTACACTGACGACAGCGTGATTCGGCACGGCGTGGTACAATCGGATGTGGCGTTCCTGCAGAAGCCGTATCGTCCAGCCGAACTGACCCAGCGCGTTCGTGAGGTGCTCGACGCGCAGAAATAACGATCCTTTTCACCAGATGCGATGATTCCGACAAACCGCAATCGATGGGCGCACGACCGTGTTCATGCGCCTGTGCGTGGAAGCGTGCGTACCAGCGTACGTGTGTCCGTGCAAACGAGAGTGGGTGCTCGTGTGCGTATGTTCGCGTTGGCGATGTGCGTGACCGCCGCGTTGGTGCTTGCGGGCGCACCACGATTGTACGCCCAAGCCGTCACGCCAGCATCACTTGAAGCACGCGAGGTACCGCGTGCCGACACGACGGTTGTCTTGCATGTGGATGGACATGACCTGCGCTCCGAGTTGCGTGTGCCCACCGGCAACGGGCCGTATCCGGTCGCGATCATCATACATGGCGGTTGCTGGGTCACGAAGTACGCGGACCTGCGCTACATGCGTCCAATGGCGGAAGCGATTCGGCAATCCGGCATCGCGACCTTCACGATTTCGTACCGTCGCGCCGATGAATCGGGCGGTGGTTGGCCCGGCACGTTTCTCGACGTCGCCGCGCAAGCCGCATTGCTGCGATCACTCGCGCCCACCTACCATCTCGATCTCAGCCGAGTCATTGCCAGCGGACACTCGGCTGGCGCGCACCTCGCGCTGTGGCTGGCAGCGCAACCGAAGTTGCCGGCCACCAGCATTCTCAAGAGCAAAGCCGGTGCGCTCCCGATCGCAGCTGTCGTGGCGCTCGATGGGCCGGGTGATCTTGTGGCGTCGAATCCCGGTATTGAAAAAATCTGCGGCGGGAACGTGCTCGAGCAATTGCTTGGCGGCAAACCAGAATCGCTAGCCGAACGATGGCGCGAAGCGTCGCCGTCAGCGTTTTTGCCGCTCGGCGTGCCGCAGGCAATGGTGCGCGGTGGACTTGACGCGCGACTGGCGCCACTTGGTGCAGCGGCGGGCGATATGACGACCTACGCGTCGCGTGCACGCAAAGCTGGCGACAGCAGTTGGGTGGTGAACGCGGATACTACCAGCCATTTCGTGATGCTCGACCCGGAGCGGACGGCATTCGCGACGGTTGTGCAAGCGATGCGCGATGCGTTGGCCGCGATCAAGCCATCCACAATCAGAGCGAAGCGATGACACAAGTTCGCGAAGCATCATTCGGCGTCGTGCTCGGTGCCGCGTTATTCGTGACGAAACTTGCCGCGCAAAGCGCGAGCGTTGCACCGCCGCTCTCGGCGCGTACGGTCGACTCGATTGTCGCACGTGCCCTGCAAACCTTTCCCACGCCCGGCGTAGCCGTTGTCGTGATTCAGAACGGCAAGGTCGTCGTGGCGAAAGGCTATGGCGTCAAGAAGCTCGGTGATACGTCGCGCGTCACGGCGCAAACGCGCTTCGGCATTGCGTCCAACACAAAGCTGTTCACAGCGACCGCGCTGAACCTGCTCGTCGAGGAGGGAAAGATCGAGTTGGACGCACCGGTCATCCGTTATCTGCCCCAGTTCGCGATGTACGATCCGTTCGTGACGCGCGAGTTGACGGTACGGGACCTGCTCGTACACCGCAGCGGTCTCGGGTTAGGTGCTGGCGACCTGCTCTGGTGGCCCGCGTCTACATACGACCGGCCAGAGATCATGCGGCGGCTACGTTTCATCAAACCAGCGACGTCATTCCGCGCTGCGTATGCGTACGACAACGTGCTCTATCTCGTCGCCGGCGCGGTGATCGAAACGGTGAGCGGTATGTCGTGGGAGCGCTTTGTCAGCGAGCGAATTCTCGCCAAAGTCGGGATGACGCACAGCACGGTGCGCCACGGCGATGCCGCAGCAGCGGGGGATGTGGCCACGACGCACACGCTACTGGATGGAGTGGAGCGTGTGATCGCGCCAATGACGAGCGACAACACGAACCCCGCCGGTGGCATCAACAGCGGTGCCGAAGACATGGCGAAGTGGATGTTGACGCAACTCGACTCCGGCGTCGTGTCTGACGGCTCGCGACTGTTCAACGCGACGACCGCGCAGACGCTCTGGAATCCCGTCACGCCGGTTCCGTTCGGGATGGCGCCGAAAGAACTCGCGCCGCTGCAACACGAATTCGACTTCTACGCGCTCGGGCTCGACGTGCTCGACTACCGCGGTCGGAAGACATTGCATCACACGGGCGGGTTGCCGGGCTATCTCTCGTCGGTGGCGTTCGTTCCGTCCGCGCAAGCGGCAGTGGTCGTGCTCACCAACGATGAGTCAATGACGTTTCTCGCGTTGACGTGGGCGCTGCTCGATCGCGCGTTGGGTATCCCCGCAACGGGTCCGCTCTCGCACGACTGGATCTCGGGGTACGACTCGCTTGCTGTGCGACAAACGCGCGCACTCGCGACGGCCAACCTCGGCGCACGGTCGGCGCGCGACTCTTTGTCGCGGCCATCGCTGCCGCTCGCGCGATATGCCGGCACATACGAGGACGCGTGGTACGGCGACGTCACGATCGCGCTCGAGCAAGGCACGCTGGTAATGCGCTTCGCGCACACGCCGCAACTCACCGGCGATCTCGTGCCGTGGCAGCACGACACGTTTCTCGTGCGCTGGCGCGATCGCGAACTGCGCGCCGATGCCTACGCGACGTTCGCGCTGCTCCCTGACGGCCATATCGATCAGCTGCGCATGCTACCCGCGTCGCCCGACGTAGATTTTTCGTTCGACTTTCAGGATCTGTTGCTCAAGCCGAAGACTCCGCCGCGTCCGTAGTCACTCGGCACGGCGGGTTCGGCGGCCGATCACGCTAGAACGTCGTCGCGTCCATGCCGAGGACGGCGGCGGCGAGGACGTTGGCGCCATTGGTGATGTCGGCCGCTTTCGAGAATTCCTTCGGTGAATGGCTGATACCACCAATGCTCGGAATGAAAATCATGCCCATCGGACAAATGCGCGCGATGTTCTGCGCGTCGTGACCCGCGCCGCTGGGCAAGCTCTTGGTGGTCAGGTTGAGTGACTTGGCGGCCGTACCGACGATGGCGCGTACTCGCGCATCGCACAATGCGGCTTCGTGCGTGACCACTTCCTGAAATGTGAACGACGTGCCGTTCATCAGACCGATCTTGACGGCTTCTGTGGTGACCCGATCGAAGACGCGCTGAATCTTCTTGTCATCGAGATCGCGAATGTCGAGTGTACAGACAACTTTGCCCGGTACCACGTTGACCGCGCCTGGAAATGCCTGAATGCGACCGACCGTACCGACTTGCCGTCCAGCGATCGAGAGTACAACGCGGTTGACCGCTTCGATGAATCGTGCAGCGGCGAGCATGGCGTCTTTTCGCTCGCGCATCGGCGTGGTGCCGGCGTGATTCGAAAAACCTTCAATGGTAACGTCCCATTGCCGCAGTCCGACAATGCCTTCGACAATCCCGATCTGCAGCTGCTCCTTATCGAGATAACCGCCCTGCTCGATGTGGAGCTCGAGATAGCCGTGGACCTCACCCTTGCGTCGCCGTGCCGATGCGAGCGTGCTCGTGTCACCGCCGATCGCTGCAATGCCCTGCCCCAACGTCTTGCCGCTGCGCGACACGGTGGCCAGTTCGGCAGGCGTCGCGTCGCTTGTGACGAGATGACTACCCCACGTTCCGCCCTCTTCGTTTTGCCAGATCACCACTTCCAGTGGATGGACGGTCGCGACCTTCTGCTCAGCAAAGGTGCGCGCCACCTCGATCGCGGCGAGTGATCCGACCGGTCCGTCGAAGTTGCCGCCTTCGGGCACCGAGTCGACATGCGAGCCGAAGATAATCGGCTTGGCGTTCGCGTCGGTTCCTGCGCGTCGGCCGTAGATGTTGCCCGCCGCGTCAACTCGCACCGTCAGTCCGGCGTCCTTCATGAGCTGCGTCGCGTATGCGCGTGCCGCAATGTCCGCGTCACCGTACGCGAGACGTGTCACACCGCCCTGCGGATTCTTCCCGAATTCGCTCAACGCCGTCAACCAGCCGTTGAGACGGTCGCCGTTCACGCGTGGCGCAGCAGCCGCGGTGCGCGCCGTCGCGTCGGCACCCGGCGAGCGCGTGAATGGGCTCGTCGCCGCACGGAGCAGGCGGGGCAAGGTCAGCGCGGCCACGGAGCTGGCGGCGAGTCGGGAGAAGTCGCGTCGATGCATGCCACAACGCTATCGTCGCGACCGCTCCGAGTCACCCCTGCATTCAACCTTGCGGGTCGGAAGTCAGCGCGCTGAGGTAGCCAAGGACGCGCTCGCGAGCACCAACGCGGGTGTAGACGTCGGGGCGACGTGTTTCAATCACCTGCAAAATGACTGCGGCGACTTCGTCCGCGCTCTGCGATCCCGGGAGCAATCGATTGTCCGTACCGCCATGCAACGCATTGAGCCCAAAGTCGGTCCGCACCGCGCCGGGTGACACGAGCGAGACCTGAATGCCGGGATGTGTCTGCTGCACCTCATCGCGAAAGTTCGCCGTCAGCGCGTTCAGGAAATGCTTTGAGCCGTTGTAGGCCGAGCGGATGAGCGCGAAGGGTGTCCGTCCGAGCATGGACGAGACGTTGATGATGTGGCCCGCGTCACGCGACTGAAAATGTGGCAGAATAGCCTGCATACTGTACAGCGCCGATTTCACGTTGATTCGGATCATGGCGTCGATGTCATCGTCAGTCAGCTCTGAAGGCATCCGCGAAATCCCCTGCCCGACATTGTTGACCCAGACATCGACGCGTTCGAATCGCGCGATGGCCTGTGCCACGATATCGCGCACCGCTTCGCGATCGGTCACGTCCGCGGCGATACAGAGCGTGTCCGCACCACATTGCTCGGCGATCTCGGCCAGCGCATCCGCGCGTCGCGCGACGAGTACCAGGGATGCACCGCGACCCGCAGCCTGCAGCGCCAGCGCGGCGCCGATGCCACCGCTGGCACCGGTAATCACGATCACTGTGTTGTGCATAGCCAAGAGAAAAGGAATACGACGTACTGACCGTATTACGTATCGGCGATGCCAGACGTTGACTGCTCGAGACCGGCGGTAGAATGCAGCAGCTCGACGATCTGCGACGTTAACAGCTGTCCGGAAAACGGCTTGGAGATCAGCACACGATCCGCCGACAGTTCGCCGAGATCATCGATCGCATCGGCCGTGTAGCCCGACATGAACAGCACGGGCATACGCGGGTGCAGCTCACGAATGCGCGCGGCAAGCTGTGGTCCGGCGAGGCCGGGCATGATGACATCGGTGACGACCAGGTCGATCTCGCAGGCG
>JBBQDB010000213.1:0-5518 GCA_038319245.1 Gemmatimonadales bacterium | reverse complement strand
GTCGTCGGGGCCAGTCCACCGCTCGGCGTCGTGATCTGATCGAGCGCGTTCACCAGGTCCAACGCAGTTTGCGGCCGATCAGCAGCGCGCTTTTCGAGACAGCGCATGACAAGCGACGCGAGCGCAGGCGGAATGGCGCTGCGTCGGCGGGTGATATTCTCCGGCGCTTCGGTGACGTGTGCGGCCAGTAACCCTTGCGGCGTGCGGCCAACGAACGGCGGCTGCCCCGTGAGCAGTTCGTACGCCATTACACCAAACGCGTAGATATCGGCGCGATGATCGACGGCGGGATCGGCGCTGGCCTGCTCGGGCGCCATGTAGGTTGGTGTGCCCAGCGCCACACCCATCGAGGTGGTGTTGCCGCCCTCACTATTGCTGGACGCGGACAGCGCCTTGGCCACGCCGAAGTCAGTGATCATCGCACTGCCCGCCGAGAGCAGCACGTTGTCCGGCTTGATGTCGCGATGCACGATGCCGCGGTCGTGCGCATAGGCGAGCGCACTCGCAATTTCGCGGAGGAGGCGCATCGCTTCGCTGACGGGTAGCTCGCCCTGTCGTGCCAAGCGCGCACGCATCGACTCGCCTTCGACGAGCGGCATGGTGAAATACGGCAGGCCGCCGGCGTCACCGGCCGTGAGCAACGGCACGATGTGTGGATGCTGCAAACGGGCTGCAAGCGCGATCTCGCGCTTGAACCGTTCAAGCGAGAGCTGCCCAAGCATTTCGTCAGGCAACACTTTCACCACCACTCGGCGATTGAGCGCGATTTCGGTCGCGACAAACACGCGCGACATGCCACCGCCTCCGAGTTCCTGCTCGAGCGAGTAGGCGTCGCCCAAGGCGCGCTGAAGTTGTTCGCGGAGAACGGGGGCGATCATGAGCGGAAAGGGAGCACAGCTGTAAAATCTACCGCGCCGACCCCGATCGCGTGACAACCCGCTAGTTCGAGACGATCTTCTCCGGTGTAAACGTCGAATCACTACTCCTTGCCATCGGCGTTCGCGCCGGAGCTCGCAGCATGATCACACTCGGCAGCTTTGACTCCACGGTGACGGACGCCGCGTGCACTGCGTACACGGCCCAAGTGGAACGCCTCACGCGATTGCCGCTCTCGAGCGTCATGAGCGGAAACGACAAGATCGTACCCACACGTATGGCGCCGGTATCGGGTTCCACGATGTCGGTCGCGCAGGTGCAACAGACGCTGTCGGATATTGGATTTTTTCCGGGCGCGACAATCGACGGGATTTGCGGCTATCGCACGCAGTCTGCGATTCGTCTATTTCAGGAGTACGTTCGCTCCGTCGAGAAGCTCGACTGCACACCGGATGGACGATTTGGCCCACAATCGCAAGCGCATCTTGACCGATGGAAAGCGCAGTCACTCCGGCCGAATTGGGCGCCGATGGTCGCCGCTTGGGAGTCCGGCACACCATCAGCCGGGGAATACGCCGACTGGCTGGTGTTGCTCGGGCGCGTGAAGCAGCAGTACCTCGCCCAGCCAACTCCTGTGTTGCAATTAGTGAATGCGTTTCAAGGCAAGAGCGATTCACGGAAAGTGGCGCAATGGGATTTCTCGCCAGCAGGCAACATTCACCTCATCGGCATTCGTCGCGAGGAAATGCAGGGCAAGTTCGACGACATCTTCGTGCTGCTCATCAAGGGACTCGTCTTCAAGTTTCAAGGCACGACCGAGCCCGGCGCGTCAGATAATCCAGCCGGCCCACCGTTTCTCGTGCCTGGGCAGCATGACTATCACTTCGGTTGGCACAAGAGCAGCTATCTGGCGTTACGGCCACAGAGCGCCGGAGTACTCGTCGTTCGCACGGGAAGCAACAAGCAGCTCGACGATGCCGACCTCGCGCGTGGTCTCGAAACGAACGGTACGATCAACATTCATTGGGGCGGCGCCGGCATGACGCGCGACGTGAAGAATTGGTCGGAAGGATGCCAGACGATCAATGGCACCGTCTACATGAACGCGAGCGATGACATCGTTAGCTGCGCGGCGTTCACGGCATCCACGCCGTTGGAAGCGAGCACTGATGTACACAAGACGCGTGGCGCCTATAACGTCCTACTCGATCTGGTGTCTGCACTTGGCAACGACATCCCGGGGAGTGCGGTGAAATACACACTGCTCATGGAAGCCGACCTCGCCTTGTCACCATCGCTTGCAGAAGGATTGGCCGCAGCACGCGCGAAGGTCTTGCAACTGGCCTAACACCAGGCTGCAGCGTACCAGACTCGACGGTTATTGAGCGCTGAGCAAAACCCGCCACGAACGTACGGTTTTCCCTCACGCGGCAAGTCACATCTCGTGGTAGTGATAGGGCACGGCACGGAAGTCATCAGTGCCGACCCTCGTTCGCTTGGCGGTATCGACATGAGAAGCCTGTTCCCGAAGTGCAGCCCCATCCACTCCGCGGTGCGCGCGTGCAGCGCGATGGCGGTAGTCGGGACTCTCGGCGCGATGTTCCCGCGCACTGCCGGTGCGCAAGTGGCTCCAAGCTTTCCCGACAGCAGCTTCGCGAGCGAGAAGATGATTTCGGATGGGCGCAGTGTCTATCGTGGGCAGGGCGGCTGCTTCGTGTGCCACGGGCAGCAGCTCCAAGGTCTCGTCGGCCCGACACTACTTAACCACCCCTGGAAGCAGGCTAAGCAGGGCGCGATGGCCGAGATCTATCGCGTCGTGATGGCGGGCGTACCTGGTACCACGATGGTGGCCCGTCCGAATGGGATAAGCGATGCACAGGCAAAGCGTGTAGCGGCGTATGTCTGGGCGGTTGGACATCAAAAGGCGCAACCGTAGGAATCACGAACCGTCACTGCTCGCTCACTGCCGACCGCGGGCGCGTGACGCCGCGTCGGTCGCACACAGGAAGCCATCATGCACGCACTACCCGTCGCGTCATCGCCGCTTCGTGCCATCCTTGTCGGCGTCACGCTCGCCGCGTTCGGCGGTACTCCCGCGTCGGCGCGCGCGTTATATCGCGTCGATCCCCACCCCCGTATTGCAACAGGACGCGTCCCGCTGACCGAAGCGTTCGCACGACGAGCCGTGTTGGTACCGAGCTATTCGCGACAGACGCATCTGTCGTGCGACGTCTGTCACTTTCAGTTTCCGCAGCTCACACCGTTCGGGCGCCAATTCAAACTGAATGGCTATACGCTCACCGGATTGACTACCGTCAAGAACGTGCACGATTCCACGCACCGCGAGAACTTATCGCTCGCGCCGATCTCGCCATTGAGCGCGATGATCGTCACGTCGATCTCGCATGTCGCGAAGCCATTGCCCGGAACACAGAACAACAATGCATCGCTCCCGCAACAAGCGAGCATCTTCCTCGGTGGTGCGTTGACGCCCAAGATCGGCGCGTTCGCACAGTTCACCTATTCGGCGGCCGAGGGCCACATTGGGATCGACAATTTCGACGTGCGGTATGCTACACATGTCGATCTCAAAGGTCATGATCTGTTGTTCGGCGCAACGTTGCACAACAATCCCACCACGCAGGATGTGTTTAACACCGCGTCGGCGTGGAGCTGGCCATTCATAGCCAGCGCATCGGGACCATCACCGTCAGCGAGCACGTTGCTGCAGGGCGCGCTCAGCCAGCGCGTCGCGGGACTCGGCGCGTATGGGTTGTGGGACAATGTCGTGTACGCCGAATTCACGATGTACCGGAGCGCGCAACAGGGAACGCCGCAGGTACCCGACTCCACATCATCTGGCATTCTGCAACACGTGGCGCCGTACGGTCGCGTGGTAGTCACGCACGATGTCCGAGATGGACATATCTCGATCGGCGCGTTCGGCATGGCCGCGCAACTCTACTCAGCCGGAGCGAGTGGGCCTACGGATCGATATACCGACGTTGGCACCGACCTACAGTACGAGTCGAAGGTCAACGGTGATCATGTGTTCATCGTTCGGTCATCATTCACGCATGAGCGACGCCGGTCCGACGCCGACGTCTTGGCTGAGATAGCCACGCAACCGACGCGTTCGCTCAACGACTATCGCGTGAGTGCGAGCTATATGCCAAGCGCGTCGTTCAACTATACGCTTGGTGGATTCATCACGAGCGGGACATCCGATACGCTGGCATTCGCGCCGGCGCCGGTGAGTGGCAGCCGCACCGGATCGCCTAACTCGTCGGGACTGATTGGCGAAGTGGTCGTCAATCCATGGCAGAACGTCCGATTCGGTCTGCAGTATACGAATTTCTTCCGATTCAACGGCAGCGCGACCCGGTATGACGGTGTCGGCCGCAACGCGTCGGACAACAACATGTTCTTTCTGTATAGCTGGATCGCGTTTTAGATGGAGAGGAAATACGCGGATTCAGCCCGTGGCTACTACTGTGTATTCATACGTCATATCGGCAGACGCTCGCGACTCGCGAGCAATTCCTCGATCGCGTCAGCAAGATGCTCCTCCGTGATGTGATGCGCACCGCGCTCGACTCGCAAGCGCTGCGCGCACATCAGTACCTCAGCATCACGAAATCCAGCGGGCGTCTCGAACTTGTAACACGCAAGCTCGACCTTGAGTCCGTTGGGATCGCGAAAGTAGATCGAGTCCATGAATCCACGGTCACGCTGATCGAACGCAATCCCGCGCTCGGCGAACCGCGCGGGCACCTGAAGAAGCGTTGCGCGCGAGACATTAAACGCGAGATGCTCGACGCATCCGACATCGCGCGGTGCCGGACGTGCGGCATCGACGCGTGATTCGTCGGTGAACACGGTCAACAGTCGCCCATCGCCCGGATCGAAGTACAGATGATTCTCTTCGGCGCGACCGAGGTTCGGCTGTTCCATGATGAATGGCATGCCGAGGAGTCCTTGCCAGAAGTCGATCGCGGATTGGCGCGTGGAACCAACGATCGTGATGTGGTGAACGCCCTGCACTTGAATGCGCTTCACGATCGCTCCTGCGTTGTCCGTTGGGTCAGTGATAGTGCCACGTCGTTGTTCTCGTGCGACGACAGCTGTCGATGCACAATAAAAAACCGTCCTCATTGTAACGCGCAACCGAAAACAGCCACTCGCTCTGTCCGTCGCCATCGAAATCTGCAATCTCGAGCAGCTGCATCTCATCGCCAATGAATCGTGGAGCGGTCGTGTTGGTGCCCACGAACCAGTGTACGGTGCGCGATGGATCCCGCACATCATCGCACGGATGCGCGAGCGAATCGATGACGAGCCCGACCAACAACGCGCCCGACGTCGCGCGATAGACGCCAAGTGTCCGCACCTCGCGATCCGTGTAGTTGCGACGAGCCGTTGTCGGTGCATCGCGCGGAACGATCTCGCAGGACGGAAGTGTTACTCGGCGGCGAAATGCGTGAGCGAATGCGTCTGACTCCTGCTCGGTTAACGTCGACGCATGCCACCCCTCCGGATCGCGGACGTCGTCGCGCGTGACCACGGCCAGAGGCCGATAGACCACCGGACCTGTCCACCGCTCGAATTCATGCGCGCCGTCGGTGAAGCGCGGTATCGAGGC
>JBBQDB010000212.1:0-5571 GCA_038319245.1 Gemmatimonadales bacterium | reverse complement strand
CGGCGGCAAGTCATGGAAGAAGACGCTCTACGTCAGCGATAGCACGGGCGCGATGGACGTCGAAATTCAGCCGGGCAATCCGAACGTGCTGTTCGCGTGGATGAACCGCATTGAACGCAAGCCGTGGACGATCATCTCGGGTTCACGCGAGGGCGGCTTTTACAAAAGCATCGACGGCGGCGAAACGTGGCAGCGCAACATGAAGGGGTTGCCGCAAGAGTTGATCGGGAAGGGCAACATCGCGGTCACCGCCGCCAATCCGAATCGCCTTTATGCGCTTGTCGAAGCACTGCCAGGCGGCGGTCTGTATCGCTCGGACGACGCGGGCGCGAACTGGATGCAGGTCAACAGCAACGGAGCGCTCGTGCAGCGCCCGTTCTACTACACCACCCTCGGCGCTGATCCGAATAACGCCGATATCGTCTACGCGGGCGCGGAGTCGTTCTTCAAGAGCGTCGATGGTGGGAAGACGATGACGACCATGCGCACACCGCACGGCGACAATCACGACATCTGGATCAATCCGAACAACAGCAACACGCTCATCCAGAGCAACGATGGCGGCGCGAACGTGTCGTACGACGGCGGCAAGACGTGGAGCACGCAGCTCAATCAGAGCACAGCCGAGTTTTACGGCATCGCAACCGATAATGCGTTCCCGTATCGCATTTATGCAGCGCAGCAGGACAACTCGACGTACATCATATCGAGCCTCAACGATCCGACCGTTAACGCTGGATTGCGTACCGGTCCCGGTTGCGAAACGGGGCCGATTGTGCCGCATCCGACGCTCAAGAACATCGTCTACGGGTCGTGTAAAGGGCAGTTCAGTATCATGAATCTCGAGACCAGTCAGTCGCAGAATTACTGGGTGGGCGGACAATCGCTGTACGGCAACGCTGGTGGTGAATTGCTGTACCGCTTTCAGCGCGTGTCGCCGATGGTGACATCGCCAAATGATCCCACCACGATTTACTACGGCTCGCAGTACCTGCATCGCTCGCGTGACAAAGGCGTCACCTGGGAAAAGATCTCACCCGATCTCACCGCATTTCCCAAGTGCTGTCAGGACGCGAGCGGTACACCGATCACGCGCGACGCGACTGGCGAAGAGTTCTACAGCACGCTGTATGCGATTACCGAATCGACGCTGGAACCCGGCGTCATCTGGACTGGTGCCAACGACGGGCCGTTTCACATCACACGTGATAACGGCAAGACGTGGACGAATATCACGCCGAAAGATCTGCCGTGGGGCGGACGCGTCGCGTGGATCGATGCGTCACCACATCGCAAAGGCTCGGCCTACTTCGCAGTGTATCGCTATCTGATGGGCGATTACGCGCCGTACATCTATCGCACCGACGACTACGGCAAGTCGTGGAAGCGACTCACCGACGGCACGAACGGCATTCCAGCCGATTGGCCAACGCGCGTTGTTCGCGAAGATCCGGTGCGCGCAGGATTGCTGTACGCGGGTACCGAGTTCGGTCTCTTTATCTCGTTTGACAACGGTGGACATTGGCAGCCGTTTGATCTGAACATGCCGAAAGTACCGATCAACGACCTTCGCATCAAGAACGGCGATCTGATCGTTGCCACACAAGGTCGCGCGATGTGGATTCTCGACAACGTGTCCTCGTTGCAGCAGCTCACGCCCAAAACGGTGGCGACGAGCACGCAGCTCTACACACCGCGCGACGGGTATCGCACGGCGACTGGCGCTGCGTTCGTTGGACCGACGATCGAATATTTCCTCCCGGCGGTTGCGACTGACACGATCAAAATCGAGATCACGGACGCGGCTGGGAAAGCAGTCAACAGCTATCGGTCCGATGCCCCACCGGCCGGTCGCGGTGGCCGTGGTGGCCGTGGCGGTGACGCGGGCGGAGGCGGCGGTGAAGACGAAGGGCTACCGTCGTTCGGACCGCCCAGCACGATTGCAGCAGGCCCAGCGCTCAACACGGTCACCAAAGCGGCAGGACTCAACCGTTTCGTCTGGGGTGTGCAATACGCCAACGGGCTCGGCGCACCTCCGGGCGCTTATCAGGCCAAGCTGACGGTCGCTGCCACCACGTTAACCGTGCCTTTCAACGTCTTGATCGATCCACGCATCGCGGCCGACGGTATCACGGCGGCAGACTTGAAGCAGCAGTACGAGCACAACGCCAAGCTGCGCGAGCTGATCGCTGATGGCAATTCGCAGGTTGCCCGCGTGCGTGAGGCGGAAACGCGACTCAAGGGTGCGAAGGGTGCTGCAGCGGATACGCTAAGCAAGGTGCAGGCGATTGCATCCAAGCTGAATACGCCGCCGATTCGCTACAGCAAACCGGGGCTGCAGTCGCACATCACGTATCTGGCAAGTATGACCTCACGCGTCGACCAGAAGGTTGGGAAGGACGCACTCTCGCGCTATGCTGAGCTGCGAAAGGAGCTCGACGCGATCAAGGCGGAGCTCGACAAGCTGTTCCCGCCCAAGATGTAGTGCAGTAGCTCGTTTAAAAAACGAAGCGGGCCGCGAACACTCGTTCGCGGCCCGCTTTGCTATTGCGCGTCAGGCATGCTCACGAGTCGGTACGCACCGGCGCTGTTGCCCGCTCATTCACCACCAACTGAAACACATCCGGTCGGCTGTAGTGGCCAGTCACATCGAAATCGAACTTCGCCCGTGGAATGTCATCGAGATCGAGGTCGGCCGTGATGATGGCTTCGTTGCCGAACACCGGGCCGGCGAGCACTTGGCCCAGCGGGCCGACAATCACGCTGCCACCGCGCATCAGCACATCGTCCGGTGCCTCGCCGATCTTCACGCGCACGTCGTCAGGAAAGTCGCCGCGTGTGAGAAACTGACAGGCCGACAATACAAAGCACCGCCCCTCGAGCGCGATATGCTGCATGCTCGGAAGCCACGTGTCGCGATCGTCAGCGGTTGGCGCACAGTAGAGCTGCACCCCCTTTGCATACATCGCCATGCGCATCATCGGCATGTAATTCTCCCAACAAATCACCGACCCGATCGTCCCGTACGGACTGGGCACCGTGGTCAGCGTGGAGCCATCGCCGAAACCCCAAATAATGCGCTCCATCGCGGTCGGCATGAGTTTGCGATGTTTGCCGAGTAACGTGCCGTCGGGGCCGAAGAAGATGACCGAGCAGTAGCACGTGCCGCCATCGCGCTCGATGATCCCCATGACGACGTAGCACTGATGTGCCGCCGCGGCCTCGCCCATGCGCGCGGTTTCCGCGCTCGGCACAGTAATCGCCGCTTCGTGATACCGACGAAACTCTTCGCGACCTTGTACGTCGCGCCTACCGAGTACGGTGCCGAAGTCGAGGCCTTTGGGATACCCACCAATGAACGCTTCGGGAAAGACCACCACCTTCGCGCCCGTCGCGGCCGCCTCACCAATGAGGCGCACCGCTTTGTCGACGCACGCGTCGCGATCGAACGGAACAGCCGCGGCCTGGACAACCGCAACACGCACGTGACTCATATGATCGTTATTTCGAACTCATGTTCTTCTTCAGGAACGCAATCATCTTCGGCCAGCCATCCTTCGTCGCTGCGAGATTCGCTGCTTCCTCGGCCTCATCACGCTTGGCCCTCGGATCATCCTGTGCACGCAGGAAGCCGTGCACAGCACCTTCGTAATTCGTGCCGCTGTACTCCTTCTTGAGCGACTTCATGATCGAGTCCACCGCAGGCATCGCTGCGCCAATTCGCGCGTCCTTGGACCCGCTCATCATCATCACCGGCACTTTCACTTTGGCCAACGAGTCCGCACTGATCGATGCAGGCACCGCGGCGGTCGTCGCGGTCGCGGGTGAGCCACCCGCCATGTACGGCAAGCCGTAGAATGGCACCGCGGCAGAGAAACCCTTCACGCCGCCGCTGACTGCGTGATACCAACTCGTGCTTCCGCCCCAGCAGTAACCAATGACGGCATACTTCTGCGTCGCCGACGGCTGCATCATCGCGTAGTTTGCGGCCGCGCTCACCGCGTTGCTGCGCTCGGCGTTGGTGACACCGCGAATGAGCTTGGTCGCCGTGTCGCTGGCGAGTTCTGTCGTGCTCGGACCACCACGCACACGCGACAGCATGTCCGGCGCGATCGCAATGAAGCCGTCAGCAGCCACCTGATCGGCAACGCCACGTACCCACGTGCTGAGACCAAAGATCTCGTGCACGACGACGACGACTGGCGCCTTCGCCCGCGCGTTCGGCGACGCGGGATACACAATCCACGCCATCAGCGAATCGGCCTTGCCGTCGCCCCACGGAATCTTCACCCACTCGGCGTGACGCGGACTCGCCTTGAGCCGCGCTTCGGCGGTGATGCTGCTTGCGGGAAGGCCTGCGACGCCTTGCTGCATACTATTGCTCGACATGCGCATCGGCGCCGCCATGTCGGACGCGGACATATGCGCCATATGATCGTCCATCGGTGCCGTCTTGAACGCGGACGACCCGGCGGCCGAGGGCGTTCGTTGCAACGTGCAGGCGCCGATGCCTACGACGGAGAGCGCAAGTGCAGAAACGGTAAGACTGCGACGGGACATGAAGTGATTCCTGGTAAAGTGACGAAATGCGTTCGGTGTCATCGTGCAATGCGTAGTTAGTCGTAACGTGCGGCACGCCTACGGCGTGGCGACGCAGCCTTCGGTCTTGGCGCAGTTCGGATCGATGAGCGGGAGCTTGAGCCGCGTCAGTTCCTTGTTCACGGCCGCAAGATCCGTCTTCCACACGACCTCGAGACGGTCCTGATAGCCCTTCAATTCCTTGTTCAGGATGCCGAAGATCTCCGGCATGTTGGTCGTCGGTGCACCATCGCCGCGCTCCGACATCGAAAGCAGATTCGCAATGCGATTGTTGACCTTGATGGGGAAGTTGAGCGGGTCCTGTCCGCTTTGATTCTTCGTCTGGTACACGTTCTGTTCCACCTGCGTCGCATCGGTCGTGAGCGTCGCGCCAGCCGACTTGAGTGCCGCATCGTCAGCGGCCTTTTTCAGGCGATCGTCGAGCTGCGTCTTCACACGACGAATCTGGATTACGGCCATGTTCGCTTCCGTGGCCTTGTCGCGCACTTTCTTACCGAATGCGTACTGCGCCCGCAGTTCCGCATCGGTGACATCGGTAATGCGCGGATTGCGCTTAACGACCAGCGGTGCGGTCAGCGTTTTGCCATCAGCGATCAGCTTGACGGTGTACTTGCCTGGCGGCACCACTGGGCCGTTGGTACCCGCACCCCAAAGAATCATGCCCGGGAAGCTCTCGATGCTCGCGATGCGCAAATCCCAGTTCAACCGATTCACGCCGATCGCGCGCGGAATGGTGTTCGGACCGCCACCACGACGACCGCCACCGCGACCGGCCTGCGCGCTGTCGGGCCGAGCCGTATCGGGTTCGAAGCTCCGCATGATACCACCAGCGGAATCGACGATTTGCAGCGTGAGACGCTTGGGCACCGTCTTGAGTGTGTAGCTGATCGGCGCTCCAGCCGCGCCACGCACGGCAACTGCAGGCGCAAACAGATGCACATCTTCTGCGGCGATCGCTGCCGACGCCTGACG
>JBBQDB010000211.1:0-5582 GCA_038319245.1 Gemmatimonadales bacterium | reverse complement strand
CCGGCGACGTCACGGGACTCGAATCGTTTCTTCGGCGCCGCGGCGGCAGTGTGATTCTGCTCCTCGATCAGCGCGCGAGCGGCCCGTTTGCACAACTGGCTGGCGTGCGCGCGTGGGACGGACGCTCACTTGGCGCGCCGATGCGCATCGGTCAGGACAAGGGCGGTACCTCAGAGAGCACGTCAGCGAACGCATTATTGAGCGCGTCATTGAGCGCGTCCGAATTCATGTGGCCACTGCCGTTGCCTGAGGGTGCGACGATGTTCGGTGCCGTGCTGCCAACGATGCGCGCACCAACCGGAGCGCAGCCACGCACCGCAAGTGATGTGGACGTGCGTGGGCGGCCCATCATTTGGCGCACGGCGGTCGGCGCTGGTCAGTTGATTGTCAGCGGCGCACTCGACGCATGGCGCTTTCGCGATACGTCCGTCTCGTCATTCGATGCGTACTGGCGAGCGCTCGTGGCCGACGCGGCATCCATCGCGCCGCCGCCGCTCGTCGTTTCCGTCACCGAACCATTGCTCCATCCTGGCCAAGAGACAGCACTGTTCGTTTCGGTCAGCAGCATGCTGCTTCGCGCTGCTTCGACTTCGGTGCTGGCGACAGAGCGTGCATCGAAGCCCTTGGCCGCAAGCGCATCGTCTGCCATCATGACTGCGTCGGCCATTGTCGAAACCGGCCAAGGCCCGACACGACGGCAGCACGCGATTCGACTTTGGCCCGACGGCGCGATCGGCGTCTTTCGCGGGACGATACGTGCGCCGGCGGAGAGTGGCCACGCAAGAATCCTCGTGCACGTCGACGGGCTGGTTGGCGAGACTGCGTTCATCGTCGATTCGACGGCGCAGCCGGTCAGCCCTGATAACGCAGACCTGCAGCGAGGCTGGATCGAATCACGCCGTGGCGCCATCGTCACCGACGCGCACGTATCGACACTGGTAGACAGCATCGCGCGCCGAATCAACATTGACCCGCGACGAGAGCGCTGGTTTCCGATGCACTCACCGTGGTGGCTCCTGCCCTTTGCGCTGTCACTCAGCGCCGAATGGTGGCTGCGTCGGCGACGTGGCTTGGCGTAACGCCACGCGCGCTCAGTCCATACCCCGATGGCGAAGCGGCCAGACTCAACGAAATGCCTCCGCCGCGCGCATTCTCAGGAGAGTTCCTATGCGTTCCTGCCGACCTGCTTGACAGTGTGCGGCGCATTCCCTACGCTCTGCCGCCATGTATACCCGCGAAGAAGTCAAAGTCATTGTCGACAAGGTCATCAACATGGCCAAAGCCGACGCCGTCGAGGTCAATCTCACCGGTGGTGAGCGCTCCGGCACCCGTTGGGCCAACTCGTCGATCACGACGAATCTCGTGCAATACGATCGCCAGATCACGGCCACTGTACGCATTGGACAGAAGTCCGGTAGCGCGAACACGCGCGACTTCAGTGATACTGGCCTGCAAGCGATGGTCAACGAAGCGACGACCAATGCACAGGCTGCCAACGACAATCCGAACTTGCCGATATTGCTCGGCGCGCAAGAGTACGTGCCGGTCGATGCGGCGCTGCCCGACATGGTGAAGTTTGGCCCGGGTGAGCGCGCGCGTATGGTCAAAGACAGCATCGACATCGCCGAGAAAAAGGGCGTGCTCGGCGCCGGTTACATTCCGAAGATCGATCAGACCAACTGCACGGCGAACTCCAAGGGTTTGTTCGCCTACTATCGCGTCGCGGAAACAGGCTTTGTGCTCACCTGCCGCATGCCCGATGGCTCCGGTTCCGGGTGGTCTGGCACGATGGGCATCAAAGACACGCGCATGATCGATGCAAAGGCGCTGACGGATGTCGCGTCCAACAAAGCGCTCAAGAGCCGCAACGCCAAGGCGATCGAACCGGGCCGGTACACCGTCATTCTCGAGCCACGCGCTAACGCACGCTTTCTGTCGTTGATGACGAATATTTTCAACAACAGCCCGTTCGGTGGTCGTGGCTTTGGTGGAGGCGGTGGCGGTGGTGGATTGCCTGGCGCTGGCGGACCTCCTCCTGGCGCAGATCCGGCGGCCGCTGCGGCTGGAGCAGCGGGCGGCCCTCCTGGCGGTGGCGGTGGTGGCGGAGTGTTTCCTGGCGGAGGCGCCTTCGGTGGCGCGGGTTCGTTCATGAAAGACAAGAAGCCTGGCGACAAACTGTTCAGCGATCTGTTCACGCTGCGCAGCGATGTTGGCAACGCCATGCTGCGGCAATCACCGATCCTGGGCGACAACAAACCCGCGGGACCGGTGACGTGGGTCGAGAAGGGCATGCTGCGCAATCTTACCAACGGACAGCCAGCGACGCCGAACAACAGTCTGGTGATGGAAGGATCGAATCTGTCCGTCGAAGACATGATCAAGCAGACGCGTCGTGGTTTGCTCGTGACCAGCTTCTGGTACATTCGCGGCGTGCCCAGTGAGGGCCAGCCGTTGCTCAACACGGGCATGACACGCGACGGATTGTTTCTCATCGAGAACGGCGAGATCGTCGGACCGGTGCAGAATTTCCGCTGGAACATGTCGCCACTGGTCGCTTACAACAATCTTACGCTCGTTGGCAAGCCCGTTCCAATGGGGCTTGGCGAATCGTTTGACCTTGGACAGGCGGCACTCGTTCCGCCTGTGCGCATCGAAGAGTTCTACATGACGTCTGTTTCTCCCGCCGTCTGACCAAGGCACACATCATGAGCCCGTCTCGTCGTGACTTTCTGAAGGGCCTTGGCGCAACCGCCGCCCTCTCGTTGTACTCGCATGACCTTGTCGCTGAAATCATCGCCACGTCGCCCAAGGGTCGCGCGGCAGACTCGAAGTTCAAAGGTCTCTCGGACATCGTTCTGAAAGAAGCAAAACTCGGTGGTTGCACATATGCCGACGTGCGCTTCACCTTGACCGCGAACGTGCCCGGCGGCACGGCAAGTTTCCGTACCGACGGCGCCGCTGCGGGAAGTGGTGGTCGTGGCGCGGGCGGTGGTGGAGGCGGCGGTGGAGGTCGTGGTGGACGCGGCGGTGCGGCAGCACGCGGCATTCCCACCGAGGCCGATCGTCAGGCGGCAGGATTTGGTGTGCGTGTCGTGCACAGCGGCGTGTGGGGATTTGCGTCGAGCCCGATCGTGACCGAAGACGAGATCAAGCGCGTCACGCGCGTCGCCACAGAAGTTGCGAAGGCCAGTGCAATTGCGAAGAAGACGAATCTCAAGCTCGCTCCAGTGCCTGCGTACGTAGCGAATTTCATCACACCGATGACGAAGCATCCGACGTCGGTGTCGCAGACAGACAAGCAGGCGTGGGCGCAAGCGATCGCCGACAAAGCCAGCGCCGTGAAGGGTGTGACCGCGGTCAACGTGAACGCGACGCACAGCTACGAGTGGCGTTACTTCGCCTCGACCGAAGGCTCCTACATCGAGCAGGAGCTCTTCACAACATCACCGACACTCACCGTCACGGCGAAAGTCGGTGATGTGACCAAGACGCGAAACTATCCGGGCGTTGCAGCCGCAGGTGGTTGGGAAGTCGCTGAACGTTCCGATCTGATGGCGTCGGCCGAGCGCGTGGCTGGTGAAGCGGTGGAGATGTGTACGGCGAAGCCATTGGGGTCGAGCGGACTCCGCGATCTGATTCTGTCGCCGTCACATGCGATGCTCACGATTCACGAGATCGTTGCGCATGCAACAGAACTCGATCGGATCATGGGCTACGAAGCGAACTACGCGGGTACGAGCTTCGTGAAGCTCTCCGACGTGGGCAAATTGAAGTACGGCTCGAAACTCTTCAACGTCACTGCCGACAAGACGGATGATGGACTTGGTTCGACCGGATACGATGACGACGGCGTGAAGGCGATGAAGTGGCCGATCATTCGTGAAGGAATTCTCGTCGGCTTGCAGACGAATCGCGAAACCGCGCACCTCATGGGCGAAGATTTCTCGCGTGGTTGCACCTTCGGTAATTCGTGGCGCGACTATCCGTTCCTGCGCATGCCCAACGTGCACCTCGAGCCCGGCCCCGCAAACTCACCAACGCGCGAACAGCTCATCGGTGACGTGAAGAACGGTGTCATCATCGATGGTCGCGGCAGCTACTCGATCGACCAACAGCGCTACAACGGTCAGTTCGGCGGCCACATCTTCTGGGAAGTGAAGAACGGTAAGATTACGCGACAGGTAACGGACGTGACGTACAACGCCATCACGACGGACTTCTGGGGCAACCTCGATGGCATCACGGGCCCGAGCGAATATCAGAAACATGGTACGGGTGGCGATGCGAAGGGACAACCAACGCAAACCAATTCCATCTCGCACGGCTCGCCGTGGCTCCTCATTCGCAAGATGATGGTCGGCGCCGCGTTCGACTAAGCGTACGCGCGCGTCCGGTTACGTCATCGCATAGACCACCAGGTTCACCACGAACCTGGTGTTGTCTTTTGTGCGATATTTTTTGTTCTTCCAACTGTAGTCCCATTCACAGCCATAGTCCTGATTCGTGTAGACGACGCCTAGCCGCCCACGTCGCTCCACGCCACGAACATAACCATGGACGACATTGTCGCCCCACCCGTTAAGCTCGTGCGACGTTTGCGGCGGGCCATCGAAGGTGAAGAACGCGCGATAGAGCGGATGCGTGTTGGGAATCTTACCGAGCACGGCGCCCGCACCGAACGCCTTGTGCATCTCCGCCTCGAACGACTTGGCGTAGAGCCCGTTCACGTCGTGATTGCAGTCGTCAGAAAAAAGCATCCCACCATTCTCGACGTACCGCACGATGCCACGCCGCTCCTTCTCGGAAAAGCGGACGAGCTTGTGCCCGGTCATGAACAGAAAAGGGAACGACGATAGCTCGGCAGAATCGGCCGTAATCACGACTTCCTGCTGCTGCACCGGAATGTCGGTGTACTGCACGACGGCGTCGAGCACGTTGGCGCACACCTTAGGATTGTAGTCCCAGTCGCCAGATTCGTAGCGCAAGCGCGCGAAGACGAATTCGTTGCCACGCGGCGCGACGCGGCGCGGCGCCCTAACCGGCGGCTGTTGCGAGGAGAGCAGCGACGGCATGGCTGATCTACTGACGGCAACGACCGAAGCCGCGGCAGCAACACGCGCCAGGAATGTTCGGCGATCCATGGCAGTCGACATCAGCGACTCGGCTGCGTTGCATGGTTCATCATCGCATACCAACTTCGTGTGTCATTCTGGCGTTGTCCGGCCCATCATCTCACCAACCTTTCTCGTCAACTCGGCGACCTGATACGGCTTCGCGAGGAACTCGGTCGACACACCGCCGAGATCGAGCTGCATCCCTGCGCCGCCCGTGTAGCCTGACGTGAAAAGTACCTTGGTGCTCGGATAGAGCGCATGGACCCGTGCGGCGAGCTCGGGACCACTCATGTGTGGCATGACGACATCCGTCAGTAAGAGGTCGATTGGCTCCGCGCGATCAGCGAGCACGCGGAGCGCGTCAGCCCCATCGTCTGCCGTCAACACGACGTAGCCAGCCGCTGTGAGAATGCGCTGCGCCAGGCGGCGAATAGCGCCTTCGTCTTCGACCACCAAAATGCTTCCCGT
>JBBQDB010000210.1:0-5588 GCA_038319245.1 Gemmatimonadales bacterium | reverse complement strand
ACATCGCCGGCGGCCAGCAGCGGGACGATATGCGGATGCTGAAGTCGCGCGGCCAGCAGAATTTCGCGGTGGAACCGCGCGATCGACACACTGCCGGCCAACTCACTCGGCAACAGCTTCACGACCACACGGCGGTCAAGCGAAGTCTCGCGCGCGAGAAACACGCGTGACATTCCACCGCCGCCGAGCTCACGCTCAATGGCATACGTATCGCCGAGCGACGACTGGAGCTGATCCTGGAATTGTGTCACAAGTACAGGCGGAAGCGTTAAAGAAGTTCGCAGTAACTCACCGGAATGTATTGCAGACTACTTCGTGCGACTTCTGCTGGAGATGCGTGACCGGTATCGTCGTCAGCGCGTCTCCTCTTGTGACAACACACCGGATGCCGAGGACGGGTGGCCGGACCACCTGCCTTCGGCGCTTCCCGAGATGTGTGCACTCCGAGCTACGTCACGACAACTGCTGGTCCTCGCCATCGTGGCGCCCATGTGTCTTGGAGCCTGCGGAGACGCGAAGGGATATCCCCGCGGTTGGGAAGCGCTTCGAGCTCCATCGCGTGCGGTCGGCGCGCTGCAAACTGCCGGTCACGCGTCTATGTGTCCGGATCTCGCCGGCGAGTTTCGCACAAATGATCGCGTGATCTACGCCAACCTGATAGCGCGCTTCTTGGCTCGCGAACAGCGCGACATCGACTGGTACTCAGCGACGCTGCGCTACACCGACGGCGACTCGCTCGAGATCGTGGTGGCACAGCATGAGCGGCGCGACACCGTGCGCGTTTCGATCCTCACGCACTTTCAGTGCGTCGATGGTTGGCTGACAGGTGAGTGGCCGAGCCAACTGGTTTACCCGACGCCGACCGACGATTTCGATCTGGAGCGTGGATACGAACGAACCCTGTTCCTCTCACGGGATCGCGGCGGGCGCCTGATCGGCCGCGAGGAGATCGTCTCGTATCGCGAGTTTGCGGTGTGGTGTGGCGATGGCTGCAAGTACGTCCGGATTCCGGGTACCCGTCGACGTTCGGTCCGCTGGCACCGCATGTCGACACCACGTACCGCTGACACGGACAACAACGAGCCGATGTTCGACGCCGCGGCAAATGCTCGAATGGCACGGGACGAGGCAGCCTTGGAGCGCGGCGAGCCGTTGCCGCGGGCAACTCCGCGTCGCTGACGTTCCGGGAGTCGGACAACGCACGGGCTCACTCGATGCGAAGCAGCCACCATAATCCAGGGTGACTGAACGACCTAGGCTGCCACGGTTGGCGAGAACCATCTGTACGTGTCGCCCTGTGCGTTGACGCCAAACTCGCGCGTCGACCGGATTCTTTGAACTCACGCGAACCTTTGCCACGAACGGCGCTACCACCAGGCGTTCGGCGACAATCCGTATCGCCGCACGTCCGAACCGTACCATCTATGCGATGGCCATTGTTACGCGGCAGTTCGGATCGATGGAGCTCGTGGCCAACCTCGAGAATCTGCGCAACGTGCGTCAGGCGAACTTTGATCGCCTGGTGCGGCCCACGCCCACGACGGCAGGCCAATGGACGATGGATGTGTAGGCGCCACTGGAAGGGTATAGGGCGAGCGTTGCGTTGCGCTATCGTAGGCGGTAGTCCACGATCGTCGGCGGTGAGATCGTGCGCCGGGGAACGCATGCGCTGTCTTATATGCGTTTGTGATCGGCGGTCGAAAGGTCGGTCGCGAAGTGAACTCGTTCGAGATGACGCCGCGAATCGTCGGAAGATAGCCCGGAGCAATCCCGCGTTAACCTCGACGGCCTGCCCCAACGAGTATCCGTGAAGGCAAGCAGTGGTACGCGTACAGTGGGTGTGCGCCTGACCGAGTAAAGACGACGCTGTTCAGCGCAGCGGCGCGAGCGGTGAGCCGGAGGCAGTTCCGGTGAGAACCGGACGTTCCACGGGCGCACCAACTGGGAGATGTGGCGCCAGCGCCATTTCGTGATTCCGGGCTGCCTGTGTTCCGGTACTGCTGCAGTTCCTCGTTAGCGGTGTGCTGTATGTGTTGCCCGGCGACCCGCAGCGGAGTCGCGCGGCGTACCGATCACCTCCGCTGGTCCTCTGCTCGCCGGCGACTTTCCGGAGGTGATCCCGTTGGTGTGGCGCGCGATCGACGGGGATCGTCGAGTGGGCACGATTGAACCTCTGAATGCGGCTGCCCCAACCATCGCGAAGGGCCATCACGTTTTCTACGACCCGCCGACGCCCGTCGATGCGCTGCGCGTGGGACGAGGCGCGAACGGCACCACGCCCGGATATTGCTGAAAAAACGCCTGATGGCGACCGAACCCGTGTGACGGCATCCCGCATGCGCCCGAATCGACATCGTTTGCTCCGCACCGCACGACGGATGGCGCCAATGCTTACCGACGTGGCGTTCGTCGGCGGCCGAGCCCGTCGTCGACGCCTTGATTTCGATGCCGACGAGTTGACCGTGGGCATGCTCAAGCACGACAGCTACTCCGACCCATCCTTGTCGCGATCGTGAGAGAACCGAAGCGGCTCCTTGAACCAGCCCGCTTGCTCGTGCAACTCGTTCAGAATCTCCGTTTCGAGGAGTCGATTGAATGATGTTTCATCGGGAGTAAAGGACGCCGCCGTCGTACCGCGGAGCGTCGCCGTGAGCCCGCTGTCGGCGAAGTGCAGTTTCGGCGTCGTTACCAGCCGCTGCATGAGTCACGGCAGCGAAGGCCAGGTGGACGAGAGTAAGCAAATGGGGGACCTGTTTTGGGGTGCGGATTCCGAGACTGGTGGCGGCCGTTGCGCACCTGCCGGAAGGTGCGCGCGTAGAGCTCACGGTTCGCGATGGGGAGCTAGTGATCGTGCCCGTCAGAACGAGGGCCAAGGGCTAGCCCTTCAAAGTTTCGCTGCCAGAGGATTTTCCGGTGCAGGGCGCAGCGTTCGCGGATCAGGTGAAGTGCCTGGACTGGCGGGCGCGCCGCGCTCGTCCGCTCTCGGCCTGTCCGCAGAGCATCCTGGCGGCTCTCCTCGCCCGTACGCGCGCACTGCTCGTGTGATCTGCCGTCGTCGTGCCACGCTTGTGCAGGGTCAGCGAGGCATGTACGAGAGTGCTACGCACTGCATCTCCCGCGTAAAAGCGCGCCGACAGGACGAGCTCAGCCAAGTATGTGCGCGAGTACGCGATAGCGTTCACCTGTTACGACATGCTGTGGCCGACTTCACCGACGTTTCAAGGGTTTATGAAAATGAAGATCGGCTTTGCATTGCTGCTCTTGTTACACGGCCTCATTCACCTGTCTGGTGCAGCCAAGGCGTTCGGGTTCGCCGAGCTGCCGCTACTCACGCAGCAGATCAGTAAGCCGACAGGAGTCGTTTGGCTGTGTGCGGCGGTGCTGTTCGTCGCCACGACCATCGCGATGTTTGCCTGGCCCACGCGCTGGTGGCTGATCGGCGCAGCAGCGATCGCCGTGTCGCAGGTCGCCATTGTGTCGTCGTGGACAGACGCGCGATTCGGAACGATCGCAAATGTCATTGCACTGGCCGGAGTCATCGTCGGGTTCGCGTCCCTCGGCCCGGCGAGCTTGCGCGCTGCGTTCGAGCGAGATGTAAACGACAGCGTGCAGCGTCCTGCTTCGACGCCGCTTCTCAATGACGCAGATATCGCGGCGCTGCCGCCCGTCGTGCAGCGGTATGTCCGTGCAAGTGGCGCGATAGGACAGCCGCGTACGCAGAATTTCCGCGCCCACTTTCACGGACGGATCCGCAGTGGTCCGACGGCGCGATGGATGCCGTTCACAGGCACGCAGTACAACTTCTACGACGCGCCGTCGCGGTTGTTCTACATGGACGCGACACTGTTCGGGATACCGGTAAACGTACTCCACCGTTTCGTTGGCCCCTCGGCCACGATGCGCGTGAAGCTTGCGGGTCTGTTCCCGCTCGTGAACGCGGGCGGGCCGATGATGGACAAAGCGGAAACGGTCACCCTCTTCAACGACCTGTGTGTGTTCGCACCGGGCGCGCTGATTTCGCCAAGCATCACGTGGAATGAGATCGATACGAACACGGTTCGCGCCACGTTTACGAACCTCGCGCACACGGTCAGCGCCGTCCTGTCGTTCAATGCGGCCGGCGAACTGATCGACTTCGTGGCCGACGGTCGCGGTGCGCAGAGTGCCGATGGGAAGTCGTTCGTCGAAATGCGTTGGTCGACGCCACTCCGTGACTATCGTGCGTTCGGTGTGCGTCGCATCGCGTCGCACGGCGATGGCGTATGGCACGCGCCAGCCGGCAAGTACACGTATCTCGAATTCGACATCGATGAAGTCGACTTCAATGTCGATACCACGAGAAATCGCTCGCACGTCACTCCTCTCAACTGATGAACCATATGCCAACGCGTCGGCAATTCATGTGGTCTACGGTCGGTTTCAGTGCGGGGGCGATTGCCATTGTGGCGGGCGATGCACGGCTGAGCAGGGATCGCTACAAAAAGGCGACCCGAACGCTCTGGCGTGAGCCCGTCACGCGCGCCACCGGGATCGCGGCGATACAGCACGAGCTGGTCCGCGCCGCGACGCTCGCCCCATCCAGCCACAATACGCAGTGCTGGAGGTTCGATCTAGCGCACGACGCGATCACGATTCTTCCCGATCTTTCTCGGCGCTGCCCGGCCGTCGATCCCGACGATCATCACCTGTACGTATCGCTTGGCTGTGCCGCGGAAAATATCGTCCACTCGGCGACCGGACACGGATTGCGCGCCGTTGGCGCGCCGCTCGCATCGAACGCGGGTTACCGCCTGCAGCTCTCTACCGATACTGCGCCCGCATCGCCACTGTACACCGCCATCGTCGCTCGCCAGTCCGTACGCAATGTCTACGACGGACGTGCGCTGACACGGTCTGAGCTCGTGGCCTTGGAGCGAGCCGGCGCTGGTGAGCGGGTGTCGCTCATGCTGCTCACCGAACGATCCGCTCTCCACGGCATCGTCGACGCCGTGGTGTCTGCGAACGCCACGCAGATGCACGATGCGGCGTTCGTGGCCGAGCTCCGGCAGTGGATCCGGTTCAGCCGCCGAGAAGCGCTGGAGCATCGCGACGGTCTCTTCTCTGGGATATCGGGGAGCCCGTCGCTGCCGCGCTGGCTTGGTGACGCGATGTTCGGCATGGTCTTCACCGAAGCGAGCGAAACCGCCAGGTACGTCGAGCAGATCAGAAGCTCGGCGGGCATCGCCGTCTTCGTCGGCGCCGAGAGCGATCCCGCACATTGGATGGAAGTCGGGCGCTGCTTCGAGCGGTTTGCGCTGCAGTGCACCGTGCTCGGCATCAACAGGGCGATGATTAATCAGCCGGTGGAAGTGGCGGCCGCGCGATCGCAGTTTGCCGCGCACCTCGGCCTCGGTTCAAAGCGCCCCGACCTCGTCGTGCGTTTCGGGCGGGGGCCGGCGATGCTGCAATCACTGCGGCGTCCGGTGAGCGCGGTGATCGTGTGACGCGCAAGAGCGACCTGTTGCTGGACAACCGCACCGAGGCGTCATGACGTGGCTCTACGCCATCCAGTTCGCAGCGCCGCTGATATTGATCGGCTGGCTGGGGCT
>JBBQDB010000209.1:0-5676 GCA_038319245.1 Gemmatimonadales bacterium | reverse complement strand
CGCAGGACGTCGCCAGTACGTGGCGACGACACTACGAGCGACTACATCTGCACACGGTCAAGGAATACTCGGCGCTGCCCTTCGCACCGTGGCCAGCCGGCACACCGCGCTACCCGTCGCGCCAGCAGGTCGTCGAATATCTCACGCGATATGCTGCCGACTATGCAGAGACGCCGCAGCTCGGCGTGGATGTGCAACGCATCGCACGCACCGGTGAGCGATTCACGGTGCAGACGAGCCACGGTACGCGCACACCGCGCGTAGTGGTGATGGCGACGGGGTACAACGGCGTCGCGAATCAACCGGATGTTGCGGGGCTCGCGACATTCGGCGGTACCGTCATGCACGCGCGCGACTATCGTCATGCGCATCCGTTCGTCGGCGTACGCACGCTCGTTGTCGGTTGCGGCAACAGCGGCGCGGAGATCGCCCTCGATCTCGCGGAACAGGGGGTCGACGTGTCGATGGTGGTGCGCGGTCCTGTGCACGTCGTACCACGCGACATGCTCGGCCGACCGTCGCAGCAGACGACCGTCATGCTCTCGCATCTTCCAGTTGGTGTACGCGATGCCATCGCTGGCACGATGCTCAGGTTCGTCGTTGGCGATCTCTCGCGATGGGGCATCGTGCGGCCGGACATCGGCCCAACGCGCATGATCGAAAGCCAAGGGCGCATCCCGATGCTCGATATCGGCACGATCGCAATGGTCAAGGCGGGTCGCATTCGCGTCGTCCCCGCCGTGACATCGATCGGTGCGAACACTGTGCAGTTTGTCGACGGCACCACACAGCCGTTCGGCGCCATCATTTTCGCGACCGGCTATCGACCAGGACTGGAAGCCATCATCGACGGCTTTCGCAGCATCAGCGATGCGCGTGGCCGGCCGCTACACTTCGCCGCCGAAACGGACATTCCCAACTTGCACTTTGTCGGCTTTCGCAATCCGCCGACCGGGGCGTTACGTGAAATTGCCCTCGAAGCGCCGCGCGTGGCACAGGCCATTCGCGCGGCGTTCCAAGGTTAGCGTGACGCGTCCGGATGATCAGACGCGATCAGTCTGATTACGGCTTGATCGTCAGCGTGTTGACGATCGAATAGCCCGTCGCTTTGGCGGCGGCAATTTCACCAGCGATCGTCTTCTCCGCGTCCGACTTGACCGTGCCCTTGAGCGTCACTGTCTTCGCCGTTTCATCGGTGTCGACGTTGATGTCCGTAGCGTGCACGCGCGAGTCTGCGATAATGGCCGTCTTTACCTCGCCCGTCTTCATTGCGCCGCCCATTGCGGTCGTCGCATCCGATGCGGCCTCTGCCGTCTTGTCGGCGGCCTTGTCCGCGTCCTTTTTGACGCCCTCTGCGGTGTTGCCACACGCGCTGACGAGCGCAACGAACGCCAACGACGACAGGATATGCATAGTCTTCATGAGCTGCTCCAAGAGAAGTGGTGTCGATTCCCGCACGTTCGCTGATGTTCTGTGCAAGTCCCGTTCTCGATTCAACGAGCTCGTGGGCTACATCACGTTCGCATGACGCAGCCCACGAGTTCGCCACCACATCCGATCTCCAAAAGGGCAATCAGCGCGTGATTAGTGCTGCTCGCCGGTCACGTCGTCACCACCGCCGCCGCCGATCGAGCGCGTCTTCGCATCATTCGGCTTCACATCGATCGGCTGCTTCCCCTTGTCCTTGAGGAATGCATCGACCGGCGGGAGCAGCTCTTTCCACGCCTTCCGCAGCTCGACCAAATAGACCTCGAGCTCCTTGTTCAGAATGTCGAACACGACTTGCGACTGCTTCGTCGGCTTGGCCTCGGTGCTCGCAATCACGCCCGACAACGCCGCGATCTGGTTGTTGACCTTGATCGGATAGTTGAGTGGATCCTGTCCACTCTGGTTCTTCACCTGATAGACCTGCGCTTCCACCTCGGTGATCTTCGCATCGAGCGCGGCGGCGAGCGGTTTGAACTTCGCCGAATCGGCAGCGTTCATGTCCTTCATGCGATCGGCCAGCTGCGCGCGTACGTAGCGCACCGTGCGCACCGCATCGTTCGCGTCGGTCGTGCGATCACGCACCTGCATGAGCAGCTTGTACTGCGCGATGAGGTCAGCTTGCGTGGCCTTGGTGCGCGGATCCTTCTTGACGATGAACTTCGTGTCGAGCGGCGCGCCGCCATCCACGATGAGACGTGCGGTGTACGTGCCCGGAATGATCAGCGGACCGTTCGTGCCACCCGCCCAGTAAATCATGCCATCGAAGCGTGTCGCATCCGGCTCGCGCAGATTCCACGCGAACGTATTCATCCCCGTCTTGTTCGATGCTTTGGGTTCCGGCGGCGTCCCACCGAATCCGCCTTCGCCATCACCGCCGCCACGTCCACCACGACCTGCCGTTGGTGCCACTGCCGTCGCCGTGTCGTTCGTGAAGCTACGAATCGTGCGACCCGTCGAATCGCGGAATTCGAGCGTTAACTTCTTGGCCGGCTGCTTGAGCCAGTAGTTGACGATCGCACCGGCTGGCGGATTCGCACCAACCGACGCACCACCACCACCACCACCACCGCCGAATCCACCCTGCCACGTGATGCGATACGTCGCACGTGGCGTGAAGAGATGCGCACCCTTCGATAATGCATCCGTCGACAGCTGACGCAGCGCACTCAGGTCATCGATGATCCAGAATGAGCGACCATGTGTCGCCGCAATCAGGTCACCATCGCGAATCGCCAAATCATGTACTGGCACGATCGGCAAGTTGCGGCGCAACGAAAACCACGTCGCGCCATCGTCGAGCGACGCATAGACGCCACGCTCGGTACCTGCGAACAACAAGCCACGACGTTCTTCGTCCTCACGAATGACGCGCGTGAACTCGCCGCTCGGAATGCCGTTCGTCTTGCCCGCCTGATCGATGCGCGTCCACGTCTTGCCGTAGTCCGCTGTCTTGAACAGATACGGCTCGTTGTCGTCCATTTGGAAACGATTGGCCGCGATGTACGCGACGGCCGGATTGAACCGGCTCGCTTCGATGATGGAGATGCGCGCCCACTCACGTTCCTTGAGCAGCGGCGGCGTCACGTTCGTCCAGCTCTTGCCCGCGTCGCGCGTAAGCTGCACCAACCCGTCATCCGTCCCCCCCCAAATCACACCCTTCGTCACTGGGGACTCGGCGATCGCGAACACGGTGCCGTAGTACTCGACGCTCGTCTGGTCCTTTGTGATCGGACCACCGGACGGCCCAAGCGTACGCGGATCGTTGCGCGACAAATCGGGCGAGATCACTTCGTAGCTGTCGCCTTCGTTCGTCGTCTTGAACAACACGTTCGAGCCAACGTACAACGTCTTGGCATCGTGAGGGCTGACGACGATCGGGAACGTCCACTGCATGCGATATTTCGAGTCTTTCGCGTCGTGTCCCATCGGGTTGAGCGGCCACGGATTGACGTTGCGCTCGAGCCCATTGCGCAGATCCTTGCGCGTCAACAAACCGCCGTAGCTGCCGGCGAACACCACGTCCGGCTCATTCGGAAGCGCGGCAATGAAGCCCGACTCACCACCGCCGGCGTCCAGCCAATCGCTGATCTGAATGCCGCCAGTCTTGCGCGACGGTCCGCAGAGCGTGCTGTTGTCCTGCTGCGCGCCGCAGATGCGGTACGGAAAGTGATTCGTGGTCGTCACATGGTAGAACTGTGCCGTGGCAAACGTCTGATCGGTCCATGTCTTTGCGCCGTCAGTGGAAATGCTCGCACCACCGTCGTCGCCTTCGATCAAACGATTCGCATCAGTGGACGAAATCCACGCGTCATGCGAGTCGCCGTGTGGCGGATTGATATTGGTGAACGTCTTGCCACCGTCGCGCGATACCTGAAACGACACGTTGTTGACGTAGACGACATCGGCGTTCTTGGTATCGGCATGGACTTTCGAGTAGTACCACGCGCGCTGGCGCAGTTTGCGTTCGCTGTTTGTGCGAATCCACGTCGCGCCGCCATCGTCCGAGCGAAATATTCCGCCTTCGTCCGCTTCGATGTTGGCATAAATGCGCTGCGAGTTGGCACCGCTCACGCTGATGCCGATGTTGCCCCACATACCGGCCGGCAACCCGGTGTTCCGCGTGATCTCCGTCCACGTGTCGCCGCCATCGGTGCTCTTGAAGAGCCCTGAGCCCTTGCCGCCCGACTCGAGCGTCCATGGTTTGCGATACACCTGCCAGAAGCCGGCGTACAGCACGTTCGGATTCTTCGGATCCATGGTCAGATCGCCGACGCCAGTCGAATCGTTGCGGAAGAGCACCTTCTTCCACGACTTGCCGCCGTCGTTGGTGCGATAGACGCCACGCTCCGGATTCGGTCCCCACACGTGCCCAAGTGCCGCGACGTACACGAGATCGGGGTTGGTCGGATGCACGATCACGCGCGAGATTTGTCGCGTATCCGCCAAGCCGAGCATCGTCCACGTCTTGCCGCCATCAATCGTCTTCCACACGCCGTCGCCGTGCGAGACGTTGCCGCGCAGCGGATATTCCCCGCCGCCCACATACACGACGTCCGGGTTGGACGGTGCGACGCCGATGTAGCCAATCGTGCCGCCGAAGTATTTGTCGGACATCGGCTGCCAGCTCTTGCCACCGTTCACCGTCTTGAAGACACCACCGCCGGTGGTGCCCATCCAGTACTCAAGCGGACGCGCGTCGCTACCAGCGACCGCCGACGAGCGGCCGCCGCGGAATGGCCCGATCTCGCGCCATCGCGTGGCGCCAAGGGCGAGGGTATCGAACGGGGCGGCCAAGAGGGTCGAGGCCGGCTTGAGCACCGGCTTCGGGATGTTGACGCGCTGGGCAGCGGGCTTGGTGGCGGTCGCTGCTTGCGCGCGCAGGGCGGCAGCGGGCAGCACGAGGGCGGCGCTGAGGGAAACGATGCGCCGGGACGCGATCTGCCACAAGGCAAGCGGCAGCGCGTGACGACGCGTGGTGCGGGGGACCATGACCCTTCTCCAGATGTTCGGGCGGGAATGCAGGCGATACAGCGACGCTCGCGACTTTCACTGCGTGAGGCAAGGGGAAGATGCAGGACTGCGACGTCGGCGGACTGCGCTCGCGGCGGCCCGCGCCTGCCGCGCGCTCGTGCTTTCTGAATTATTTATGAATCGTCGTGATCACACCCGAGCTGAGCGACGCGGACCTGACGACGCGTGGTCCATATTCCGTCTTCACGACTTGGCAGCTCGACGACGCAATGCTGGACCTTACGGAGACCTCGCGGTGACAACGATGGCCATCAATCCCGATCTCGATTTGCAGCTCGTGCGCATTGTCGACATTGCGCCCGAGCTGGTGTGGCAGGCGTACACGCAACCGGAGCTGCTCACGCAGTGGTTTTGCCCGAAGCCGTGGACGGTGTCCGCGTGCGAGATTGACCTGCGCCCGGGCGGTCGGTTTCACACGGTCATGCGCTCGCCAAAACGCGAGGAGTTTCCGGCGGACGGCTGCTACCTCGAGGTGGTACCGAATCGGCGTCTCGTGTGGACCAACGGTCTGCAGCCTGGATATCGCCCCGCGGTGCCCTCCGTGTCAGACGAGGGGTTGCAGTTCACGGCCGTCATCGACATCGCGCGGCACGGAACGGGGACCAAGTACACCGCCACGGTGCTGCATGCCGATGCGGCCAGTCAACAGCGCCATGC
>JBBQDB010000208.1:0-5763 GCA_038319245.1 Gemmatimonadales bacterium | reverse complement strand
GCGCGAGGCGTGGCTGCACAACCGCGTTCGGCGGAGTACTTTCGCTCGTATGTCTGACGAGATTGCCCCCCGCACTCCGCGCCTGGCGGAGCGGCTCACGCTCTGGACCGGTGTGGTCGGGACGGCCCTGACGGTCGTGCTCACGGCGTGGAACGCCTACACGAAGACGCAGATCGACCAGCGCGAGGCGTCGCTCAAGGATCTTGAATTGAAGCTGAAAGAGCGGAGTGCCGGAGTAGAGGAGTCGCGCGAGCGCGTCGATCGCTACAAGTGGGTGCTCGGCCTTTTTCCGGACCTCACCAACGCAAACCCGCAGAAGCGAAACTTCACGGTCGGCTTGATTCGGCTTGCCCTGACGTCGGACGAAGCGGCGCAGCTGTTCACCGGACTCCAGACGTCGGCCGACACCACGCTTCGCGCGGTCGGCACGACGGCCATTGCGTCGATCGAGAGCGAACCCATTGTCCGGCTCGTCGGGGAAATGAACGCGGACGACGCCACGACCCGGAAGCGCGCGGTGGCCGAACTGGAGCGCCGGTACGCGGCGTCGTCGCAAGCCATCACCCTGACTCTCCAGACACTCAGCGCCGGCCGCTTGGAGGCCCTGTCGCCAAGCGCAGCGATCAACGGGTTGTACTTCCTGAGTCACACGGATCCGGCCGCGTGGGACCGGGAGCAATTGGCGGCCGGGCGCGCCGCCGCCGATCGCGTCGCCGCGCGGGCCCCTGGGGCGCAGACGAGCGCGGCACTTGCCGCGTTCCGTGACCTGCTGCAACGAGTACGCGTACCCTAGCGCGCCCACGAGTCCTGATTGCGTCGCGTGCCTCAGCGCAGTGCCGACCGCCCGCTGGCCAACGCTCGGCTCTCCGGCCGATCCAATCTTGTTGGAACTCGCCGTGCGCTATCTGCAGCACTGTTTTGGCTCGTGCGCCTCTAGTTGATGTGACGCGGCGTCGGCGTGATAACTAACCGTGCGTTGCTGCAGTCGGCGGCCTATCGCTGCGCCGTGTAGCGCGATGGTCACCCGCTCGATGCCGCCATTGTCGACGATTGCTCAGGATTGCCGCATGTCTCCCACACTCACGCCGATTCACCCCGGCGAAGTCCTCTACCACAATTTCCTTCACGGCCTCGGCCTGTCACAGTATCGGCTCGCGCACGAGAACAGTGTGCCCCACGCCGTATCGAGGAGATCGTGCACGGAAAGCGCGCCATTTCGGCGGATACGGCCATGCGCCTCGCCCGCGCTGTCGGGACGTCGCCCCAGTTTTGGCTCAACCTGTAGCGCCGCAACGATCTCGACATCGAACAAGACAAGCTTGGCGCGCGCCTGCGGACGGAAGTCCACGTGTACGTGTACGTGTACGTGTACGCGGCCGCGAGGTAGCGCCGACGACGCGACTCGTCACGGTCGAGTCGCTAACCTCTCGCTTCTACCGGGAGATCCGCTACGATGTCCGAGTGGATATCGTCGCTACCTCGGACGAACCCTCGTGAAGTGCACCGAACCAGGCTAGGTTCTGCGACGTCCGCCGAGCTTCGCTTCGCGCCCGCAGGGTATCTGTTTTCGCTTATAACACGAGCGTATGGACGACCGCATCGCTGAACTCATGTGTGACGCGGATGCGGGCGACCGGACTGCCGCTGACCAGTTGTTTGCGGCCATGTACGCAGATCTCCATCGTTTGGCGGAACGGCAGCTGTCGCAGAACCACGGGCAACTCACCCTCGGCGCGACGACGCTGCTGCACGAGGCGTACCTGAGTATGGCTGTGCCTAACGGCGCGTCGTATCCTGACCGCGCGCACTTCATGGCGTATGCCGCTCGCGCGATGCGCGGGCTCGTGATCGATTACGTGCGCAACCGGCGCGCACAGAAGCGAGGCGGCGAGTTCCACATCACCGGCATCGACACGTCGACGCCCGCGGTCTCCACCGACAGCACGGCTCATCTCGAGGCACTAAGCGACGCCCTCGACGGCCTCGCTGTGCTGGACCGGCCGCTCGCAGAACTGGTCGATCTCCACTTTTTCTGTGGCTTCACATTCGGAGAAATTGCGGAGATGCGTGCGGTGTCCGAGCGCACCGTGTACCGGGACTGGCGGAAGGCGCGCCTGCTCCTGCGTCGCACCCTCTTGGATGACGAACCCGATCCCGGCGCTCGCGAAACGGGGTGATGTCAGTCTCGACCAGCATTTCCCGATCTCCTTACCAGCGGAGCGTTCGGGGAGACAGACAACGGGGGCGTCATGTCGCGTATGGACGTGATGCGTGCCGTGGCGAAGAGTTGCGCGGAACGACCGTTGTCTCTGCCCCCCATGCGCGATCCTTGGCGATGGCCAGCGAGGGGACACTGTGGATTACACCCGGAGCTCGACATCGCTGCTCGTTCGAGATGGCAGGACGCGCCTGTGCACACAACGTCGGCGGATTTTTCGAGCAGCATCTGGCGAGAAGCGCTACGACGCCTGTGTCGCCGGCGCACTCCATGGCGGATGTCGCACAAGCGATGCGCGCTCCACGGCGTCGATCTAACGGTTACGACCACGCGCCTGCACTTTGAGACGGGCCTCTATACCGGCCTCCTGCATCTCTTTGACCCGACCCATGTCCGATTCAGTGCCACTCAATCCACACGAGTACGCCCGCGTCGGGCCATTGCTGGATCAGGCGCTCGAGCTGCTGCCGGAAGAGCGGGCGCAGTGGCTCGCGAATCTGACCGACGAGAGCGCCGAAGTTCGTGACACGCTCGCGCGACTGCTTGCGCAGGATGTCGCCACTCGCGAGTTCCTGTCCAGTGGTCCCGGCAAGTACTCGTTAGAGCAGCTGTTCGGTGGATGGGCCCCATCGCTCACGGGCACGCCGATTGGCGCGTGGATTCTCGACGAGGCGATCGGGCAGGGCGGCATGGGGACGGTGTGGTTGGCGCACCGCGCCGACGGCACGTTCACCGGACGGGCAGCGATCAAGCTGCTGCACCTATCGAGCGTGAACCCAGCGGCCCTCGAACAATTCCGCCGCGAGGGTACGCTGCTTGCCACGCTGTCGCATCCGAACATCGCACGCCTGCTTGATGCCGGCGTGACTGAGGCTGGGCAGCCGTACTTGGTCATGGAATATGTGGACGGTGTTCCGCTTGACGTGTATGCCCAGCAAGAGCGTCTCACACCGACCGCGCGTATACGCCTGGTGCAACAGGTGCTCGACGCGATCAGTCATGCGCATGCGCACCTGATCGTACATCGTGACCTCAAGCCCTCCAATATTTTGGTGCGTCCCGACGGGCGGGTGACGTTGCTGGACTTTGGCATTGGCCGACAACTGCTGTCGACGTCGAGTGATGTGCTGGCGGTAACGGAGGCAGGCGGGCGGGCACTCACGCCACTGTTTGCGTCGCCCGAGCAACTGCGTGGTGACGCGATCGGTACCGCCAGCGACACGTACAGCGCGGGCGTGGTGGCGTATCAGCTCTTCACGGGCGTGCATCCCACGGCGGGCGCGAGCACGACCGCCGCCGACGTCCTGCGCACGACACTCGAGACGGAACCACGGCGTACGGAGTTAGGCGATCTCGATACGATTCTTCGCAAGGCGCTGAAAAAGGCGCCGGGTGAGCGCTACGAAACCGCCGCAGCGTTTAACGATGATTTGCAGCGCTACCTCGCGCGCCAGCCGGTACGGGCGCGACCGGATACCCTAGGCTACCGTGCGCGTCGATTCGTGCAGCGCAACCGGGCTGTCATAGCCGGGGGATCGGTAGCGATCCTGGCGTTGATCGCCACCACCGGCGTGGCCGTTCGTCAGGCGCGGCAGGCAACGCGGGAACGCGATCTCGCCCTCTTTCAGTCGGAGCGCGCCGAAACGATTCGTCAATTCCAAACGGTCCTGCTCTCGCAGATCAGTACGACCCCACTCAATCTGAAGCAGTTGTTGGACAAGGGTCTGAAGACATTCGAGTCGGGGCAGACCACCGATCCGCGTGTCACCGTATCACTCTTGATGAACTTCGCAGATCGTTACTCAGAGCTGGAGCTTCGAGAGGAGGAGCTCGCACTCTTGCGCCGCGCCGATTCGGTCGCTGGTACATCCACCGATGCGTCTACGAAGTACGCCACCGTGTGTGCACTCGCATTGGCCTATGCCGAGGCACGTCAGCCCAATATCGCCCGACGTGAAGTGGAGCGCAGCACTGTCATCGACGCCGCTGCCAAAGGGACGATCGTCCCACTTGACCGCGTCAACTGTTTGATGGCGCGCGCGCGGTTGTTCGACAATCTGGACGTGACCGATTCAGCCCTGATTCTCACCAGACAAGCGATCTCCACACTACAGGCGGCCGGCCGCGGCAATACGATGCAGATGATCGGTGCGCGCGTCGCGCTTTCCGGACGCCTCACCGACCTTAACCGCGCCCGTGAAGCGGTGGCCGAACTCGAGTTGCAGCGCAGCGCGTTAGCACGCATGGGTCTTGATGGGTCACTCCCGTCTACGGCCGTCTTGGCCAATCTTACGAATGCGCGGAGCGAACTGGGCGAACGCGCAACAGCATTGCCGGTGCTTCGTCGGGTTAATGAACTACTGCGGACCGCCGACTCGGCGACCGGCATCAATCCGGTGACTGGCTACAACTTCGCGGCGGAGCTGTTCGTTGATGACCAGGTCGACTCGGCATTGGTTTGGTATCGTGCGGTAGCTGCCACTGCACGGCAGCGTCAAAACGCGGAGATTGAGTTTCGCGCGACGTTCGGTGTCGTTCGCAGTCTCGCGAGGCTTGGGCGGGGTGCCGAGGCAGCGCCCGTACTGACGCGCTATCTCGCGATGTTGCGCGCACGCGAGAGCCCCACCGACCGCGACAGTCTTATCCTTACCGCGTTCATCGCGGCGGCCAAGCGAGATACCGCGCGCGCCGTCACGCTTCTGGAGCGTGTGATGACGATGGATAGTGTACTGGTGATACCACCGAATAATCGGAAATCGTGGACCGCCATGCGCACCCTCACGCCGTTCCTATTGAGTCAGCGCTCTGCCGAACGCGCCGCCAATTACGCACGACTTATGCGCCGCATTGCCGACACCGATTCCCTTACCGCTACGCGGAGTGCCGACGTCGGCCTCGCCGATCTATACCTTGCCCGCGCGTTTGCTGCGCAAGGCATGCGTGACAGCGCGCGAGTGTGGGCTACAGCGGCTGCCACAGCGCTTCGTGTGGGCGCCGGTTCGACCCACGCGCAGACACGGGAAGCGGAGGCGTTGCTCGGTACGCTTCGCTAGATCGTCTGACCTGTACGTCTGTCACTTGGACGTCAATATTGGGAAAGGGTACGCGACATGGGGTGCTCGACCCGTTGCGTACGGTCGATCTCGCGCACTGCTCACACGACATTCAGGGGATCCACGCTTGCGCCTTGCGCTCGCTGGAAGTTCGTGATGCCTGGTGCCGAAGGCGCGCAGGAATCTGAACGAGAAGTGCTTTCGCTCCATCGCTGCGCCTGGATGCGTGACGCGCACGCACGGGATTACGGATCACCCTCCGACTGCTCGGGCTCAACACACATGCCGACCGTCTTCGAGAAGCTCAATCTGAAAGCGCAGCTTGCCATTGTTGTGCTCAATGCACCGCCATCGTTCGACACGGCTCTCGCGACGCTCGACGACGTCACGATAGTGCGCGATGCGAAGCACGCGAAGGTGGTGGAATTCGCGATCGCCTTCGCGACGACGCAGGAGCAACTCGACCGAGCATCGATTGTGCTGACCGAGCAT
>JBBQDB010000207.1:0-5957 GCA_038319245.1 Gemmatimonadales bacterium | reverse complement strand
GTCGCTGGGTGCGCCACCGACTGGAAATTTGCCGACGCGTGCGCCGATGGCGCCTAAGGTTGTCGCGACGACGAAGTCTCTACGTTGCATCGATCAAATCTCGTTCTTTTTCGCGAACTGCGCGATGTGATCTGCTGCGCGGAAAGCGAGCGTCTGAATCGTCATCGTCGGCTGACCGCGTCCGCTGGTGACGAACGAACTGCCGTCGACGATAAACAGGTTCTTCACATCGTGTGCGCGATGATACTTGTCGACGACCGACGACTTGGGATCGTTACCCATGCGCGCCGTGCCAAGCAGATGCACCGCACCGCCGGTTGTGTCGCTGATCGGCTCTTCGTGTGTCTTGAGTGCACCGGCGGCCTTGAGCAGCTCCGTGCCGCGATCGCGCATGAATGCGTACAGCTTGAGATCGTGCGCGTGCTCCTTGAACGTCGTACGGATCGCCGGTAACCCCCACGCATCCTTCACCTCAGGATCGAGCGTCACGGAGTTCGTTTCGACGGGCAGCGACGTGATATGTCCCAGTACATCGAGTGAGTTGAGGAACCACGGTCGCATCTTTTTCTTGAAGTCCGCGCCCCACATTGCCCCTTCATTGGGCATGCTCATGATGCGCATCAAGCCGGGCACGGAAATCCGGAAGTCATGACCGCCGCCACCGATCAGATCGAGCTTGGGATCGAGCTCGTAAAATTCCTGCGTGATGCGCGAGACGACGGGACCTTTGTGTGCGTGAATCTCATGTTCAAATTCGCCGCTTGACTGTGAGGCACCGTTAAACATCAGATGCTTGCCCACCACGCCACTGCTGTTGGCCAATCCGTCGGGAAAGCGATTGGACTTGGACATGAGCAACAAACGCGGTGTTTCGGCACCATTCGCACAGAGCACGACGGCCTTGGCCTTTTGTACAACTTCCTGCTTGTCCTTGTTGAAGTAGATGACACCGGTCACGCGTCCGCTGTCATCCGTCTCGATTTTGCGTACGTAGCTTTCGCTGCGCAACTCGCAGCGTCCGCTCTTGAGCGCTTCCGGAATCATCGTGTAGTTGGCGCCCGACTTCGCGCCCCACTCGCAGGGAAAGCCCAAGCAGAAGCCGCAGTTGTGACACGGTTGCCGCCCCTTGTATGGACGTGACAACAGCGCCATCGGTGCGGCTTTTGAACTCCACCCCAACTTCTTCGCGCCAACTTCAAGCAACACACCGGGACCGGTCACGTTGATCGGCGGCAACGGAAATGGTTTGGACCGCATCGGCTCGCGCGGATCGGTTGGCGTTTCGCCTGATACACCTACCGCCTCTTCCACCGCGCTGTAATACGGCTCCATCTCTTCGTACGTAATCGGCCAATCGGCGAGTGCCGACCCTGCGGGCTTGCCACGTTTCGTGACTTCGTTGAAGTCGATCGGACGAAAGCGCCAGTAGTTGCCGGTGAAGTGAAACGTCGTACCACCGACGACACGCGCGTACTGCAGCACGCTCTTCTTGACGGCCTTTTCTTCGGGTGTCTTCCGAAACGTTTGCGGCGAGACGGCTGGATCGTTCGTCCAGCGCGGCCACATGAACGCGCCGAGTTCGTCGTGCTCCATGTCTTCGGGCGGGACAAAGCGACCCTGCTCGAGAATGATGACGTTGAAACCTTCACGCGTGAGTTCGCGCGCGACCGACCCACCGGCCACACCGGAACCAATGACGACGAAGTCGACGGCTTCGGTCGTCGGATACGTCTTGCCCTGCGGCGGTTGCGTCTGGCGTATCGGCATGATCAGATCTCCCGTTTCTTGGCGAACTGCGCGATGTGGTCGGCGGCGCGAAACGCGAGCGCCTGAATGGTAAGCGTCGGTTGTCCGCGTCCGCTCGTCACGAACGAGCTACCGTCAACGATGAAGAGATTTTTGACGTCGTGCGCGCGATGAAACTTGTCCACGACGGACGTCTTTGGATCGTTCCCCATACGCGCGGTGCCCAACAGGTGCACGGTTTGCGACGGCGCGTCGGTGATCGGCACATCGTAGACCTGTGTCGCACCGGCGGCTTCCAGCAGTTCACGTCCGCGTTCCTGAAAGTGCTTGTACAAGCGCAGATCGTGTTCGTGCTCCTTAAAGGTTACACGAATCGCGGGCACACCCCACGCATCCTTAAGCTGCGGATCGAGTGAGACACTGTTGCTCGCGACGGGGAGCGACGTCGTGTGACCCATGCAGGTCAGCGAATTCACAAACCATGGTCGCATCGTCCGCTTGAATGCTGCGCCCCACTGCGGCAGTTCTTCGGCCATCCGCGCGGTGCGCATCAACGCCGCCTGTCCCATGCGGAAGTCGTAGCCACCGCCGCCAATGAGACCCAACGTTTCGTCCAATTCGTACAGCTCCTGCGTGACACGCGTAACCGGCGGCCCTTTGTGTGCGTGCACCTCGTGTTCAAACATGCCGTTGGAGTTGGACCCACCGTTGAACATGAAGTGTTTGCCAACCGCACCGCTGGAATTTGCGAGCCCATGCGGGAAGCGATTCGATTTCGAGTTGAGCAGCAGTCGCGGTGTTTCAGCGCCGTTGGCACATAGCACGACGGCTTTGGCGCGCTGCACGACTTCGTGCTTCTCTTTGTTGAAGTAGATCACGCTGGTGACGCGACCGGTGTGGTCGGTCTCGATCTTTCGCACGTAGCTGTCGGCGCGCAGTTCACAGCGACCGCTGGCCAGCGCTTCGGGCACCATCGTGTAGTTCGCACCGGACTTGGCGCCCCACTCGCACGGATACCAACCGCAGAAGCCACAGTTATGGCACGCCTGTCGACCGTTGTACGCCTCCGACAGAATCGCCATCGGCGCCGCTTTCGAACTCCACCCTAACTTCTTCGCCCCAACCTCCAGCAGCACGCCAGGCCCGTGTACTGGCAACGGCTTCATCGGATACGGCTTCGAGCGATGCGGCTCACGCGGGTCGGGACTAACTTCGCCGGATACGCCAACCGCCCACTCCACCGCCGTGTAGTACGGCTCGAGCTCATCGTACGTGATGGGCCAGTCGGCGAGAGCTGCGCCGGGCACACCACCACGCTTCGAGTACTCCGTGAAATCGATCGGACGAAAGCGCCAGTAATTCGCGGCAAAGTGGAACGTCGTCCCACCCACAACGCGCGCATACCGGGCGTACATCTGCGGCTTCGCGATCTCGCTTTCCGTCTTACGATACGTCTGCGGCTGCCGCGCGACATCGTTGGTCCACCTGGGCCACCGCTGCGCTCCCAACTCGTCATGCTCCATGTCTTCGGGTGGAACAACACGCCCTTGCTCGAGCATGACCACATCGAATCCGCTGCGGGTGAGCTCACGCGCGACCGACGCGCCCGCCACGCCAGAGCCTATCACCACGAAATCGACTTCGGTGTTGGTAGAAAACGTCTTTCCGTGCGGCTGCTGCTGCCGCATCAAAGCACCTTACCCAACAGCGCCTGCTGATTTTCGGGACGATCGTACCAACCGAATGGCGCCTTCTGCTCGAACGCGTGCTCCTGCCCGATAAACTTCCAGCCGACGTAATCCTTGTTGCCGCCGTACTTGGGCAACGCAAGGAATCCAGCGATGGTCGCAAAGCGCATCGCGCCAAAAAACGGCGTCTTCTCAATGCCCTTGAGTATCTCGTCCTGCTGCGCCGGTGTCAGCGTCGAGAATTTGGCCGACGCACCATGCTTCGTGCTCACGCTCTTGGCGAGATCAGTCAGGCCGCTCGCAAACAACGGCGCTTGTTCCTTCGCGTACCCCACCAACGTGTTGTCAATGAAATACAACACGCCCGCTTCCTTCGCGCCCGGCGAATCATCACTCGGCAAAATGCGCATCGCGAACGCTTCGACTTCGGCCGCTTCCGCCGGAGTGAAGTGCATGAGTTTTTGTGGTGGCGCCGGCGATTCGGTCATGCCGCTCATCGCGTTACCGGATGTCGCAGCGGTGGCCGGCGCACTACTGTCGCGCGGCGAGCACGCAGCGGCGATCCAGACGGCGCCGAGGGCCGTCATGCCGGTCACGAACTCCCGTCGTGATACTGTGTGGGGGTCGCTCAGCGAATCGGTCATCCATCCTCGCAGGGTGAGATGGGGGTATGCGGCAAAAGCGCCGTCCGCGTGCGAACATAGTGCAGGGACAAGGCGGGCGATATGGTGATGAACCGTTGTGCAGCCCGCAGGCACTGCAGCCGAAGCGGTCCCTTAATTTCGATTTTCGCGGACGACGGAGCCGGTTCGGACCGTCTCGTCTTTTCCCGAGCACCCGGAGTACCCGATGTCCACGAGTACCATATCGTCTCGCTGCTTCCGCCTGTCCCTGACGCGTCGCACGATCCCCGTCGGCGGCATTGCCCTCGGCGTGCTGCTACCGCTCGCGACAGCCACGTCGCAGGATCGTTCCCAGTCGCGCTCCATGGTATCGTCGCCGTTAGGGGTCGTGGCCAGCGAAAGCGTCCTCGCGTCGCAGGTCGGCGCGCGCATTCTCGAGCAAGGGGGCAACGCCATCGACGCGGCGGTCGCGACCAACGCCATGATGGGACTCGTTGCGCCAATGAACGACGGTATCGGTGGTGACCTCTTCGCGATCATTTACGAAGCCAAAACCGGCAAGCTGTTTGGATTGAACGCATCCGGCTGGGCACCGGCCAAACTCACCGCTGACTATCTGCGCGGCAAAGGCATCACCAGCATGCCGCAGCGTGGCATCAACGCCGTCACCGTGCCCGGCGCGGTCAACGGCTGGGACAAACTGCTCAAGCGCTTCGGTCGCAAGACGTTTGCGGACGTATTGGCGCCCGCCATCGGCTACGCGGAATCGGGCTTCCCGGTGGGCGAAGTGGTCAGCGTCTATTGGAAGGACAGCCAGAAGGACCTCGAAGCCGATGCGCCCACTGCGAAGACGTACCTGATCAACGGACACATCCCGACCGTTGGCGAGATTTTCAAGAACCCCGATCTCGCGTGGACCTACAAGCAGATCGCGAGCAGCGGCAAAGCGGCGTTTTACACCGGTGCGGTCGCGAAGAAAATTCTTGCCACAAGCGAGAGCCACGGGGGCACGATGACGGCGGCCGATCTCGCAGAATTCGACGGCGAATGGGTTGATCCGATCTCGACGACTTATCGCGGCTGGACCGTTTACGAGTTGCCGCCGAACGGACAAGGGATCGCGGCACTCGAGATGCTCAACATCATGGAGACGTTTCCGCTGTCGGCGGCTGGACACAACTCGACGAAGGCGTTGCACCTGATGATTGAAGCGAAGAAGCTCGCCTACGCCGACATGCAGCGGTACGACGCCGATCCGCGCTTCACCAAGGTGCCGGTCGCGGCGATGCGCTCAAAAGCCTATGCAACAGAACGCGCGAAGCTGATCAACCCCACCAAGGCCGCATGCAACGTCGCGGCCGGCAGCCCAAACGTGACGGATAATGGGACGACGTATTTGAGTGTGGTCGACAAGGACGGCAATATGATTTCACTCATTCAAAGCAACTACAGCACTGTTGGTTTTGGATCGGGGCTCGCGGTGGGTGGTGCTGGCTTCGCGCTACACAATCGCGGTGGCGGCTTTTCACTCGACAAGGACAGCCCAAACCTGCTCGTCGGTCGCAAGCGTCCGTTGCACACGATCATCCCGGCCTTCATGGAAAAGGGCGATCAAAAAATCGCGTTCGGCATCATGGGTGGATGGAACCAGGCGCAGGCGCACGCACAGTTCGTCTCGAACATCGTGGACTTCGGCATGAACGTGCAGGGCGCAATCGACGCGCCGCGCTTCAGCAAGGAAACGTTTCCCGGGTGCGACGTGAACTTCGAGTCGCGTATTTCAGAAGCCACGCGGAAGGAGCTTGCCACAATGGGTCACGAGATCGTCATGCGCGGTGATTTCTCGAGCACGCGCATGGGATCAGGACAGGCGGTGCTGCGCGATTTCAAGACGGGCGTG
>JBBQDB010000206.1:0-5961 GCA_038319245.1 Gemmatimonadales bacterium | reverse complement strand
GACGAGCGCAAACTTGATCGAGTGCGCGCCTTCTTCGCGCGGCACGGCCCCAAGACGGTGTTCATCGGCCGGTTTATCGCGCTGCTCCGTACCTGGGCCGCGTTCTTCGCGGGCGCCGGCGCGATGCCATACGGCGAGTTCATGCGCTACAACGCACTCGGCGGCGTCACGTGGGCGGTGATCTTCGGCACGCTCGGTTACCTGTTCGGACGCAACCTCCCGACGCTCGAACGGTACGTCGGTCGAGCCAGCCTCGCACTCGTGCTGCTCGCCGCGCTGTTTGCGGTGCTCGTGCTGCTCTGGCGGCGCTTTGACCTGTCAGTGGCGGCACTCCGGAGCAGCATAGAACGGGCGTGGACGAGTGGCCAAGGCGCCGACGTCGCCAGACACGTGCAGGTGCGCTTTCCGCGCGCGTGGGCCTTTGTCGTTGCGCGCTTCACGACCGGAACGTTGCTCGGGCTCCATCTCACGGTGGGCCTACTCGTGAGTCTCGCCGCGCTCTGGTCGTTCGCCGCGATCACGGAAGACGTCGTCGACCATGACCCGCTGACCGTGTTTGACGTCGCACTCGCCCATCAGTTCCGCGTGCATGCAACGCCGTTCGGCGACCAGTTGTTTTACGCCATCACCATGCTCGGATCGCCTGTGGCGTTGGCCGCTCTTGGCGCGACCGTCGCGGGCACGCTTGCATGGCGGCGGCATTGGCTCGCGTTTGCGGGCTGGATCGTTGCGTTCGGCGGCGGCAGTGTGATCGAGTGGACGCTCAAGCTCGTCATCCGCCGACCGCGCCCCACGTACGCCGAGGCGTACTACGTCGAGCCGAGCTTCAGCTTCCCGAGCGGACACGCAACCATGTCGCTCGTTGCCTACGGCATGCTCGCCTATTTGCTGATCGCGTTTTGGGTGCGCGGTGTACGCGCCCAGGTCGCGGTCGCCGTGCTTGCGGTCGTGCTCATCGCACTCGTTGGCCTCAGCCGACTGTACCTGGGCGTGCACTATTTCAGCGATGTGGTGGGCGGCTACGCCGCGGCGACGGTGTGGGTCGCGACCTGCGCTTCAGGCGTCGAGATCGCACGTCGGGCACAGCGAAAGCGTGCCGATGCATCATTCGCTACGACGGCTCACTCGCGGAATTGACTCTAACCGATGTTGCGGCGCCACAGTCGGAGTAATGATCCGCAGTGGCGCGCTGTGTGTATCACCCGGCATTGCAGCATGCTCAGTCATGGTGGCGCTCACGATGTGGCGGACGCTGTTTCCCTCGACGCGCAAGTGAAACGCGCGCTCATTTCTGGTCCACCAACTTGCGCAGCGCAGCGAGACTACGCAGCGCGTCCGCCGTTGCTACGAGACTCTGCGACATCGCCGCCACGAGCGCGTCGTCTCGGCTGTACAAATCATTCCCGAAGTAGAGCTGTCCGTTGCGCTCATACGCGGTTGCGTAGACGATGTAGACCGGGATTTTGCGAGAGAGCTTCTCGGACTGGTTGTCCTTCCCTTCTTGCATCGCCGCCTTCACACGCGCGGCGTCCCAGCCAAGCACCCACTGTGCGAGCGCCGCAGGCTTGGCGACGCGAATGCAGCCGTGGCTGAAGGCACGCACGTCTTTTTCAAAGAGTTCGTTTTGCGGCGTGTCGTGCAAATAGATGTTGAAGCTGTTCGGGAAGAGAAACTTGACGAGACCGAGCGAGTTCTTCGAACCCGGCTTCTGTCGGATTCGCTTCTCTCCTCCGTCCTTGAAGTATTCGAGGTCGTTTGCCGTCATGTATTTCGGATCGGCCGCGATCTTCGGTGCGGTCTCCGTGCGCTGAATGTCCGGTGTGATGTTCCAGTACGGACGGAACACCACGCTCTCCATCGAATCCGCGAACACCGGTGTTTTTTTTCCCTCGAACTCCTCGCCTACGATGACCTTCATCTCCAGCGTTCCGGTCGAGTCGTGTGCCTCCAGCCGGAACGCAGGTACGTTGACCATGATGTACCGCTCGCCCAACGACCGTGGCATCCAGCGGTACCGCTCCAGATTCGCGGCGAGCTGACCAAGTCGATACTGCGCCGGCACGTTGAGCGACTGCACCGTCTCCGCGCCGAGCACGCTGTCGACCGCGATTCCGTGCCGAGCCTGAAAGTCGGCAACGAGGCCAGCAAGGATCGCGTCGTAGATCGGCCGGTCAGACGACGACGAATCACTGGCCTGTGCGCCGAATCCCTCGACGCGCAAACGTGCACGTAGCGCTGCGATGCGCGCCGACGAGGCGGCCTGCCCTGGTTTGAGTGCCTTCCCCGCTGGCACCGTCGCCCATCCACCAGAATCGACGATGCCCCGGAAGCGGACCAGCGCACGGCGTAGCGCGTCATACTCCGCGTCATTCGGGCGCATCCGTGAGATCGCCACGTCAAGTTGCGCATCGCGCAAACTGCGTGCGACGGCACTGTCGATCGGCTCGCGGTTCGCAGCGATGTGCCAATCCTGCGCGACCGTCTTGGGATCTATCTGCCCGGTGAGCAAGTCCTCCGCGAGACCAACGTACGCGCTCGTCAGGAGCACATCGGCGGTCGCGAGTTGATCGGCGCTCAGCGTTTTTGAATCGCGCACAGTCGCAAAAGCGGCGACGAGCTCGACAAGCGGATAAGAATCGAGGCGGAGCGCATCAGTGTTCGCATCAAGCACGGCATGGAGCAGTGCGTTGGTGCGCGGCTGTTGGAAGCCGTCCGTCTCGAGCCAGAGTGGAACGTTCTCATAGGTCGTGTACAGCCGCTGCACGTGCTTCCAGCGCTCAGCAGGGATGGCGTTGGGGCGTCCGGAGGTGAGCTGCGCTTCGATAGCCGACACGACTGCCGTTGTCTGCACTGCTTTGACGGCATCGAATTTCGGCGGTGACCATTCTGGTGCGACGGCGGACTTCTTCGACTGCTGACCTTTGCATCCGGCCACGGCGAGTCCTGCTGCGCTCATCATGAGGACGACGGCGCGTCGGACGGCGAACGATCCGACTTTCATCCGTGCACGCAGCTGCTGCGTTACTCGCTGTTGTACCAAAACTCGCTCCTAATGACAAGAAACACGGTCGGCCGAAACCGGCCACTGGCGTTCTCCCCTGCGAGAGAAGTGCCAAGAACGCTTGACCTCGGCACGAATACGTGATTTTCTCGCATTGTGCCGGCTAGCGAGCACCGCTTCCCACGCCGTCAGGCGCCGACCCGCACCGCGCTGGAGGCGTGGAATCGTTCGGAAAGGTGGCCAGGCACGCACCGATGTCACGCGCGACATGCACGAGCGCCGCGTCGAGGCCGGTTACCAATCCCGCGTAGTCGCCTACGCGAAACGTGCCAACGCGGTCGTCGGTTCTTCCGCGCACCATAACGGCGCCGTCGAGAGGTCGGATAATGCCCCATTCCGCCATCAGATGTACGCGTCCAACGGTTGCCGCCGAATCAGCCACGCCTTCAAAGCGTGAGATTTCAAGCTGCACCAGAAAGTTATGCCGCGCGCGCGATGGCCACGGTGCGACATCGACAGCACGAACCGGCGGTAAGCCCGCCAAGTATGTGCCCACGGCGCGATTGATGCTCTCTTCGAGATCCCCGCCCCATCGATGGAACTCCGAGGCTTCGAGCTGGTTCGCGCCGCGCCGCATCATGACCGCCGGCACCGCCAGATACGACGCAAGTATGAGGCGTCGCATTCCGACGGCGAGCGGACGGCGGACGGCCGTCGTCGCACCGACCGTCGGAGTCGCGACGACCTCCGCGCCGCCGAGCGCGAACAGCTTCAGCCGCGGCGATTCTCGCGCCAGCTTGACGCAGCCAGCGAGACAAACGGGAATAGCAATCGCCAGCAGACGTATGTAGCGGACGGGATTTCGCATGGTCATCTCTTTTGGGGCGGCTTCTTACCGCGAAGGAGCATGTCGGGATTCTGTTCGAGCGACGTGATGAGGACCTTGAGCGCGTCGGCAGCCTCACGCATGCTCTTGAGCGCGCCGGTGAGTTCGTATCCCGGACCGGTGTCGGCCGACAGTAGTCCGTGCGTCTCGTCGAGCGTCTTGCGTAGCTCCTGCAGCGTAACGAGCGCCTCGGCAGACACACCTGTGACCTGCGTCTGCAGCGGATCGATCGCCAGCGTTGCGCGCGCAGCCAGCTTTTGTGCCTCGAGCATCGTGCTGTTCAGCTGCGCCGTTGCACCCGGCAGCTGTTTGAGCGTGGCGCGGATCTCTTTCGATTCCACCAACTCTTGAATGGCTTTCGCCGACTGCACCACCGCCTTGTTGACCTCGCGCACATTCACGTCGCCGAGCATGCTATTCACCCGGTTCATGATCTTCATCACCTCTTCGAGCACGCTGCCGGCGCCACCCCCGATCGCGGCCATGAGCGACGGCGACGTGGGAATCTCCGGCCACAGAGTGGCTCGCTGCTCGAGCTTGGGCTTCGTCGAATCGCTCCGATAACTGAGCTCGATGTAGAGGACACCCGTTACCAGACTCTCCATTTGCAGTTGCGCGCGCAGCCCCTTGGCGATCTGCTGCTTACGCACGAGCGTATCGGCCAAGTTCACGAACGTGCCCGCGGGCGTCTTCAGTCGAGGCAGATCGATCTCGTATTCCACGGGCACCTGAAACGAATCGTCGCGCCGGTCGATCTCGATATTGATGCCGGTCACGCGGCCCACGGGCACGCCCTGGAACTTCACGAGCGCGCCATTCTGAAGCCCGTTCACCGACTCGGAAAAGAAGCTCATGAACGTCGTGCGATGCTGAAACCACGTCGCCGATCCCAGGACAACCGTGCCGACGATGGCGATGACGAGCGCGCCGATCAAGAAGAGACCGATTGCGGTCGGATTCGCGCGCGCGCTCATGCGCCACCCGCGCTGCTGCGCGTGAGGAAGCGATGGACTTCCGCACTTGGCGGATGGTCGCGAAGCTCTGCAGGGGGGCCAAGTGCCGTCATAGTTTTTTGTTCAATGTCGAGAAAGAGCGCGCGGTCAGCGATGCGATAAATGCTGTCGAGATCGTGCGTGACGACGACGATGGTGGTGCCGAAGCTCGCCCTGAGTTCGAGGATGAGATCATCCAAACGACTCGCGCTGATGGGATCGAGGCCCGACGATGGCTCGTCGAAGAACAGCACGTCGGGATCGAGCGCAATCGCGCGAGCGAGCGCCGCGCGCTTCCGCATACCTCCGCTGATCGCCGACGGATAAAAATTCTCAAAGCCGCGCAGTCCCACCAGCGCGAGCTTGAACGATACGATCTCCGCGATGGTCTTCGCATCGGACGCGGTGAACTCCTCCAGTGGCAGCGCAACATTCTCGGCGAGCGTGAGTCCGCTCCAGAGTGCGCCGTTTTGGTAGAGCACCCCCATGCGGCGCAGCACGCGTTTGCGTACCAACTCATCGTTGATATCGAACTTCTGACCCTCGAACAGGATTGATCCTTTCGCGGGCGCCTTGAGTCCGATGAGGTGCTTGAGCAGCGTGCTCTTGCCGCTGCCGCTGCCGCCCATGAGCACGAACACTTCGCCTTGTGCCACGGAGAAATTGATGTCTTTCATCACCACGCGCTCGCCATACATCATGGTGAGGTCGCGCACTTCGATGGCCGGCGTCATATGTTGAGTAACGCCGCGAGCCAGTCCACCACCGCATTGGCCGCGATGATGAACGTGATGCCGAGGACGACCGCCGACGTTGCCGCGCGACCGACCGCGCTCGCATCGGAGCCGCCCTGCAGCCCCTTCATACAGCCGGCGACGCCGACGATAAGCCCGAAGATCGTGCCTTTAACCAACCCGAGCAGCGCGTCGGAGAGCGTCACCGCGTACAGCAAGCCGTTCATGAATTGTTTGACGGAGAGATCGAGCAACGCGGCCGATACCATCATTCCGCCGAGGATGCCGACGACGTCCGCATACAGCGTGAGCAACGGCATCATCACGAAAAGGCCGAGCATTCGCGGC
>JBBQDB010000205.1:0-5965 GCA_038319245.1 Gemmatimonadales bacterium | reverse complement strand
GGCATCCCGCACAAGCTGACGCCGCGCTGGGCAGGCATGAAGGCCTGAGCGCCCGACGTTGTTTTTTACATCCATCCGGGGTGGCCGCGCGTATTACATAGGCATTTGCCTTGTTTCTTCATACAATTTGCGGCCTTGCCGGCAAGCGCTCGATTCGCCTGCGCTCACGTTTCACTATTCGGGGATGTCATGCAGTTGCAGAGTCGGGGAAAAACACGATACAGGCGCAACAAGTTTGCCGCTACGCTGCTGGGACTTGCCATCGCGGCGCCGTTTGCCCGCGCGCAGGAAAAGACCATGGAAGCGGTCAGCGTCGAGACTTCGCGAAACAGCCAGCTGGGCATCGCCGAATCGGCCAATGCCGGCGTCGTCACCCAGCAGCAGCTCGAAGCGCGCACGGTCTACCGTCCGGGCGAAATGCTCGAAGCCATTCCCGGACTGATCGTCAGCCAGCATAGCGGTGAAGGCAAGGCGAACCAGTTCTACCTGCGCGGCTTCAATCTCGATCACGGCACCGACTTCGCCACGCGCGTTGACGGGATGCCGGTCAACTTGCCGACGCACGCGCACGGTCAGGGCTATTCGGATCTCAACTTTCTCGTGCCCGAGCTCGTGCAGTCCATCGACTACAAGTTGGGTGTGTACCACGCGGAGATGGGCGACTTCGGCAGCGCCGGCGGTGCAAACTTTCAACTGCTCAAGACGCTCGACAAGCCATTCCTGAGCGTGAGCGGTGGCGCCAACGGTTTCGCGCGCGTCGTGGCCGGCGGCTCGGAAACGTTTGGCATCGGTGATCTGCTGGTTGGTGGTGAAGCGAAGACGTACAACGGTCCGTGGGATATCGGCGAGCGGCTCCGCAAATACAGTGGCATAGCGCGTTATTCGTGGAAGTCTGGCCCGTCGCGTTTTTCGCTCCTTGGCATGGCGTACGCAAATAACTGGCGCTCATCCGATCAGATTCCGCTGCGTGCCGTGCAGGAAGGACAGATCGATCGATTCGGGCAGATCGATACCACACTCGGCGGCGCGCAAGAGCGATACAGCTTGTCGGGTGAATGGACGCGTGCGTCGGGAAGTGCGCTCGATCAAGTGCAGGTGTACGGCATTTCGTCGCAATTCAATTTGCTGTCGAACTTCACCTATTTGCTCGATGACCCGAGCAAGGGTGATCAGTTCAATCAGCACGAACATCGGATCATAACCGGCATCAATGCGACACGTCGGTACGCTACGACGATCGCTGATATGAGCCAACTGTTCACGATGGGATTGCAGAGTCGCTACGATAATATCAGCGGGCTCGGGCTGTATCGCACGCTCAATCGGCAGCGCGTCAGCACGGTGCGGCAGGATGCGGTACGTGAACTGGGCACGGGGCTGTTCGTCGAAGCGGAATCACACTGGCAGCCGTGGTTTCGTTCGGTTTTGGGTGCACGATTCGACACGTACTCGTTCGATGTGCATAGCGACAACACGGCGAACTCCGGACATCGGACGGCGTCCATAGGCAGTCCAAAGGCCTCGTTGATTTTTACACCGAGTTCAAACGTTGAACTGTATATCAGCGCGGGCATGGGCTTTCATAGCAATGACGCGCGCGGAACCACGATCACGGTCGATCCAAGCACGGGTGACACGGCGCAGCGCGTGAATCCGTTGGTGCGCTCACGAGGTGGCGAAGTTGGCGTACGATTCTCGCCCGTCGAAGGCTTTCGTTCAACGCTCGTTTACTGGACGCTCGCGCTCAACAGTGAGCTGCTTTTCACCGGTGACGGTGGCACCACCGAACCGTCGGCCAGTAGTGAGCGTAACGGTGTGACGTGGGCCAACTTCTATCGCCCTATTTCGTCGCTCTCGCTCGATGCTGATGTGTCGCTCGCACAGGCGAAGTTCACCGGCGTCGAAGTTGGGCAGACGCATATTCCCGGCGCGCTCGAGAACGTCGTTGCCGCGGGTATCACTTGGCAACCATCGCAAAACGGCGTATTTGGCTCGACGCGCGTTCGCCACTTTGGCGCCTACCCGCTCATCGAAGACAACTCGCAGCGCGCGACGCCCACTACTCTGCTTAACGCGGACGCAGGCTACGTGTTCAAGTCCGGCGTCCGCGTGCAACTCACGATGCTCAACGTGCTCAACGAACGAGCGAGTGACATCCAGTACTACTACAACTCGCGCTTACCCGGCGAAGCAGCGGGCGGTGTGGGCGACGTCCACTTTCATCCCGTGGAGCCGAGGCAGCTGCGGTTGAGCCTCGGCTGGGGATTGTAGTGTACGAGGTTAGCGCGGAATGACGGGTAAGGTGACGTGCGACGGATGTGCGGCATCGTGCAGGATGCGTTGATGTGCGGTCACGAACGTTGTGCCGCGCTCGTTGTCGCCACCGGTGTTCAGATTACGATCGTACTTGGGAAAGAGCGCCGATGAAATCGACACGCGCAGCTTGTGACCCGGCATGAAGACGCGCGAGGTGAACCACAGGTCGAGATCGTAGCGTTCGACTGCGTTCGGAGTGAGTGGAACCACCTTGTCGAAGCCTTTGCGAAAGCGTGCGCGCATGACGCCGTCCTGGACCCGCTCCGCGTGGCCGTCCGGAAACACGTCGAGCAACATCACGTTCCAGTCGGTGTCCTTGGCGTCGGTTGCAGCATACAGCGTTGCCGACATCTGCCCCGTGACTTCGATCGGCTTCGTCAATGCCTTCGACGTGAAGACGAGTGCATCGCGACGCGACGCGTTGAGCGCGGTGAAGTCTTCGTTGAGCGACGTCTCGAGTTCGCGCGAATCGATAAGAAACGGCGTCGGATCTGCTGGATTGTACGTGAACGTGTCGGCCACAGCACCGCGCGGTGGCAGCGTGTCGAGGACGCCGTCACCGGCGCTGGTATTTGCGCGCCCGCCTGAGGCTACGTACCACTTCGTTGGCTTCGCGCGCTTGAGCGGCCAGGCCAGTTCTTTGCGCCAAACGTTGTCGCCAAACACGAATACATCCACCGGTGATTCGCGTTCGACGCCGTTGTTCTTGCCGAGCAGAAAGTGATCGAACCAGCGCAGCTGGAGGCGGCGCGTATCGACTCGCGACTGCGGACCGAACTCGCCGGCGACATAGTCCACGCCTTTGTGCGCGCCCGGGCCCATCACCAAGCGAATGAGCGGATGACCGGGTACGGCATTCAACGCGTTCGTGTAGTCGATCGGACCGCGCGAATCGTCATACCATCCGGAGATTTGCAGCACCGGCGCTTTCACTTTCGCGATGTTGGTTGTTACCGCGTGTGCGCGCCAATACGGATCGAGCGATGGGTGCGCTAGCCAGCGATCCCAGAACGCGACGGTGCCACATCCTAAGCGTTGCGGCAGGTCGACGATGGGCAGTTTGGCGATCTCCGTGCCGATGTCGAGTTCACTCGTGTTCTGCAACGTGCGTTCGCGCATCAGGCACGCCCACGCGACGTTGATCGGCGAGAACACCATGTCTTCGTAGGGCACGATGCGCCATGGATCACCGGTCGCCGCCGACGGCGCGAGTGCGGCAAGATGCGGCGGTGCACTGGTGGCTGCATACCACGCGAGACGTCCTTCGTCCGAATGACCAAGCATGCCGACCTTTCCGTTGGCGCCGGGCAGTTTCGACGCCCATTCGACCGCGTCGTAGCCGTCGCGCACATCAGTGTCGTAATCGCCAAAGTCGGTGCCGCTGGATTGATCGCGACCACGCACATGTTGCGCGACGTAGATGTAGCCGTGCGACGCCCAATAGCGACCGGCCGGGCGCGTGATGCGCGTGTACGGCGTGCGGAGCAGCACGACGCCGAATGGACCCGTGCCAACGGGACGCGCGATATAACTCACGAGCTTCGCACCGTCGCGCGTTGTCATGAACACGGCCGTGTCTTCGGTGACCGCGAACGACGAGTCGGAGACGGCACCTGGCCAGAGCGGATAGTTCACTTCGGCGACCGCGGCCGTGGCGCGACGTACCAGACGCATGCGATTGCCTGACGGCTTGCCTTGCGTGAGCAGTACGCCCGAGAGCGTATCGTGATGCCACGCGGCATCGAGCGCTTGGGCGCGATCGCCCGACAGCAGCAATGAATCGCCACGCGCGCGCACACTGCGGACCGTCAACATCGGCTCGCCCGTGCGACGTCGCACGACGCCGACGACACCAGAATCGCTCGCATCGAAGTGGGCAAAGCCCATGCGTCGCCAACCTTCGAAACCTCCGCGTGCCGTGGCACCAAGCGCGACATATGCGTCCCAATCACCGACGAGCGATCGATCGGTATTTGGACGCTGGGCCCAAGCGCTGGCAACGGGCACGAGCAGCGAGAGTGCGCCGGCAACGACGCGCAGTGCGGGAACAGGTCGCGTGGTACGCGACGGACGAAGCCAGACAGAGAGTATGGGCATGATGGGAGAATCTAGCGTTTCCGACGGGAGGCTATGTCGAACTCCTGCAATCTGTCTCGGAGTCTATGCGAGGACGCCGCAACCGCTTACGGCCAGATTGTGAAATCGGGTAGGACCGTTCGAACGATGCGACCACGCATCGTAGCGAGTGCGGAGTCGAGTGTCTTCAGATTCGAAACCGTCAACGCAAGCGCGTGTTCCTGTGGTTGATCGATGGTACGAACCACGTAGTCGCGAAAGGCGACGTCCGAGTTTTCGATATGCGTGCCGAGCAGGTGACTGATCGGATGTGTCTGCGTGAACGCGACGAGACGTTGGACTGAGCGGACGAACGAGGCCGTATCTCTGACGTACAACCGTCCAGGGTAGAAGGTATCCCCGGTCAGCAAAATCCCGGTACGCCGATCGTAGATTGCGAGGCTCGCCGGTTGGTGACCAGGAATCGGAAGCACATCGAGTACGCGCTCGCCAAGATCGAATGTGGCCGTGTCATTCGGCCAATGCGCAATCTTGAAGAACACGCGCACGGCTGCGGTGTCTCGACCAACGACCGTGACGCTGGGCTTGGCACGAAAGAGCGAGTCGCCAGCGACGTGATCAGCATGCGCGTGACTATGTGCAACGATTAGCTCCAGTGGGCGCTGGCCGTGACGCGCACGCCAAGCTTGCACGATACTGTCAACAGAAGCCGCAACATCGAGCCCGCCCGCGCCGGTATCGAGGAGCAGTGCGCGCTTCGACCCAAACAGCAGATAGAGAAACGGTTTCTCGTAGTTCGTACACGCTGGTTGACGAAGGATATAGAAATCCGCGTTGTACGCATGCACGAGCAACGTTGGTCGGCCGATGCACTGCGCACCACCTGCATACATGCGGCTGGGTACCGTACCGGCTTCGAGGCGTGCGACTTGCACCTTGGTACCGTTTGCCTGCGCGATCGGCGCGCCGCGCGCGCAGGCAATGCACAGCGCGATCGCAACGACCACCCATGCCTTCGCAACGGCTCTCGCCACGTGGTAAGTCATATCTGCCACCGTATCCCGTGCAAGAACTCCACGCAAGGTGCCGAAGCGCGACAAACGACCGTCTGGTATCGCGTCGTGCGCATACCGCACCAACGCGCGGATGGAACTTACGGTACTGTTGAGGTGGTATGTCGCCGTTGCTACCCTCACCCTCACGACTGCCCGATGATCAGACGCAAGTTGCGGGGCGGACAGGATGGGTCTCGCCGATCGTGGCTTTGGACGCTCCTTCCGACCGTCGCCTTGCTCGTCCTCGGCGGCTGCCTTGGACAGGTGATCCATTCGGCTCCGGGACCCGCGCCGACAACCGTCACGCCAGGCGACGAATGGCATGCCGTGACGGTCGGAACCACGAGGCGTGAGTTTTTGCTGCACGTACCGCCACATTGGCCGCCGACGCAGACGCTACCGTTGGTCATCGTGCTGCATGGCACGCACGGCGATGCCGACGACATGGTCGATCGGACAGGGATGAGTGACGCTGCCGACAAGCGCAATTTCCTGGTCGCGTACCCGAACGGCACGGG
>JBBQDB010000204.1:0-6085 GCA_038319245.1 Gemmatimonadales bacterium | reverse complement strand
AGGAGCCCGCTTGGAGCTCAATCCGATCACGCACCTTACGTGGATCGACTATGCCGTCATGGCGCTGTACTTCGCCGTGGTCCTCGGCATCGGTTTCGTATTGCGTCGTTCCACGAAGACCAGCTCGGACTTCTTCCAGTCCGGCCGCTCGCTGCCGCCGTGGGTCACCGGCTTGGCCTTTCTCTCCGCCAATCTCGGCGCGCAGGAAGTCATCGGCATGGGCGCATCAGGTGCGAAGTACGGCATCGCAACCGCGCACTTCTATTGGATAGGCGCCATTCCGGCAATGGTGTTTGTCGCGCTGTTCATGATGCCGTTTTATTACGGATCACGCGCACGCTCAGTACCTGAGTATCTGAAGCTGCGCTTTGACGAGAAGACGCGCACGCTCAACGCCCTGAGTTTTGCCGTGATGACCGTGTTCTCGAGCGGCATCTCGATGTACGCGATGGGTAAGCTGTTTAACCTCCTGTTGGGATGGAGCTTCGACTTCAGCGTACTCGTGTCGGCAGTGATTGTGCTAGCATACGTGTTTGCCGGCGGACTGACGAGCGCGATCTACAATGAAGTGCTGCAGTTCTTCATGATCGCGTTTGGCTTTGCGCCGCTGGTCTTTCTGGGACTACGCTCGGTGGGCGGATGGAGTGGACTGGTTGCCAAGCTGGGTGAGGCGGCGGTCGCACGCGGATTGGCGAGCGGCGCGTACACACACGCGTGGCAAGGCATGTCGAGTGCGGCGACTAATCCGATCGGTGTGGAAGCGTTTGGCCTCGTGATGGGCTTGGGTTTTGTACTGTCGTTTGGCTATTGGTGCACAGACTTTCTTGTTGTGCAGCGCGCGATGGCCGCCGACAGTATGCTGGCCGCGCGACGCACGCCGCTCATTGCGGCGGTGCCCAAGATGCTGTTCCCGTTTCTCGTGATTCTGCCCGGTATGATCGCGCTGGCGCTCACCAGCATGGGTGGTCCGTCAGGCGGCGAGGGCATCATCCCCGCCAAACTGAGCGCGCTGGGCAAGCCGTTACTCGATACGAACGGTCACACCGTCCTCGATTTCGATCTCGCGACCCCAATGCTGCTCATCAAACTGTTTCCCGAAGGCATGTTGGGACTCGGGTTGACGGCGTTGCTCGCGAGCTTCATGTCGGGAATGGCGGGTAACGTGACCGCTTTTAATACGGTGTGGACGTACGACATCTATCAAAGCCACATCAAGAAGAACGCGAGCGATGCGCACTACTTGTGGATGGGACGCGCCGCAACCGTTGGTGGTGTTGGATTGTCGATTGCGGCAGCGTATGTCGCCGGCGCGTTCAACAACATCATGGAAGTGCTGCAGCTCGTCTTCGCGTTCGTGAATGCGCCACTGTTCGCGACATTTGCGCTCGGTATGTTCTGGAAGCGCAGCACGGGGCACGGCGCGTTTTGGGGACTGCTCGCCGGTATGAGTGGCGCAATGTTGCACCATGGACTGACGCTGCCGCTGGGTGCAACGCCGGGCGTGAAGGGCGGCTTTCTGGGTGCGATTCACACCTATCCCAGCGAACTGGCGCAAACATTCTGGACGGCCATCTTCGCGTTCAGTACCTGCGTCGTGGTATCGGTGGTGATCAGCCTCGCCACCAAGCCGCGTCCGGATGAAGAGCTAAAAGGTTTGGTGTACGCGCTCACGCCGAAGCCGAGTGATGGCGATCTCGCGTGGTATCAGAAGCCGGTCGTGTTTGGCGTCGCAGTGCTTAGCGCAACCGTTCTCCTCAACCTGGTATTCCTATGAGCGGCGGAGCGAGTCTCGATCTGCGCTATCCGATTGGCGGACTGTTCTCCGCGCTGGGTGTGTTGCTCGCGGTCTTCGGTCTGAGCACGGCCAGTGATACCGCGATGTACGTCAAGTCAGGCGGCTTCAACATCAACCTTATTTGGGGCATCGTGTTGCTGGTGACTGGGTTGCTGTTTCTGTTGCTGGCGCGCAACGGAGCGCGTGCTGACGCCGCGCGCAAATAGCACGTATGACGTTTCCGCGGAACGCTGGTGTATTGCTGCATCCCACCTCGCTGCCCAGCCCCCACGGCATCGGTGATCTCGGTGCCGAGGCGCACAAGTTCCTCGACTTCATGACAGAGACGGGGCTCAGTATTTGGCAGATGTTGCCTCTGGGCCCGACTGGTTACGGCGATTCGCCGTATCAGTGCTTTTCAGCGTTTGCTGGCAGCCCGATGTTGATCGAACTGCCGGGTGCGGTCGCTGTGCCGTTCGCGGAGCACACGGTGCAGTGGGAGCGGGTCATTGCACACAAGCGCGCAATGCTCGATGCGGCCTGCGCGCGCTTTGTGCCCGACGACCGCTATCGCGCCTTTGTTGTGGCCAACGCCGAGTGGTTGCCGGACTACGCACTGTTCGCGGCAATCAAGCAGGCGTTCGGCGGCGTGCAGTGGACTTCGTGGGACGCGGATATTGCGGCGCGCGAGCCGGCAGCGATGGTGCGTTGGCGCACCAAACTCGCGAGTGAAATCGAACAGGTGCAGATCACGCAGTATTTCTTTTTTGCGCAGTTCTACAATCTCAAGCGCGCTGCCACCGCGAAGGGTATTCAATTGATGGGCGACCTGCCCATCTATGTGGCGCACGACAGCGCCGACGTCTGGGCCAATCCATCGTTGTTCAAGCTCGACGCCAAGGGCTTGCCGGTCGTGCAAGCCGGCGTGCCGCCCGACTACTTCAGTGCGACCGGGCAGTTGTGGGGGAATCCCATTTACGATTGGGAGGCCATGCACGTCGATGGCTATGCGTGGTGGATCAAGCGCATGAAGGCGTCATTTCAGATGTTTGACCTTGTACGCATCGATCACTTCCGTGGCTTCGAGGCCTATTGGGAAGTGCCGGGTACGGACACCACCGCGGTCAACGGTAAGTGGGTCGCGGGTCCGGGTATGGCACTGTTCGATGCCATCAAGGGAGCGTTAGGCGAGTTGCCTATCGTCGCGGAGGATTTAGGACTTATCACACCCGAAGTCGCCGCGTTGCGCGACGGATGTGGCTTTCCGGGTATGGCGATTCTGCAGTTCGCGTTCGGCAACGACAGCAGCGCCAACGATTTCACGCCACACAACTACATCCGCCACAAGGTCGTGTACACGGGTACGCACGACAATGACACGACCGTCGGTTGGTGGACGCAGGGCGCGGGTGACTCGACGCGCAGCGCGGAAGACGTCGCGACGGAACGCGACTACGCGATGCGATATCTCAATACGGATGGTACGGAGATCGAGTGGGTGATGATGCGCGCCGCGCTGGCCTCGGTCGCCAACACGGTGCTCGTTCCGATGCAGGACATTCTGGGCCTCGGTGGTGAAGCGCGCATGAACTTGCCGGGACGGCAGGCCGGCAATTGGGGATTTCGCTTCACGTGGAAGCAGGTCACGCCCGAGAAGACACATCGGCTCGCCGAGCTGGTGGACACTTACGACCGGAAGCGCAAATGAGCGCGAGCGTCAGCATGAAAAGCGGAAACACAGGCGACTCCACGGGCGGTACGAATCGCGCGGTCGGCCTTACGGGTCCAACGTCATTTGCGACGTTGTTCAACATGAACTTTGGATTCCTCGGGATTCAGTTCGGTTGGGCGCTGCAGATGGCGAACATGAGCGCGATCTACGAATACATGGGTGCCAAGGCCGACCAGATTCCGATGCTCTGGCTGGCTGCGCCGCTCACGGGGCTCATCGTGCAACCGATCATCGGCCACATGAGTGACAATACCTGGATTCCATCGCTCGGTCGTCGTCGCCCGTACTTCCTGACCGGCGCGATCCTCAGCACGATCGCGCTGATCATGATGCCGAACGTCACGGCGCTGTGGATGGCGGCGGGGCTGCTTTGGATTCTCGATACGAGCATCAACATCTCAATGGAACCGTTCCGTGCGTTCGTGGCCGACGTGTTGCCGCCGCATGAGCGGACGAAAGGTTTCGCGATGCAGAGTTTCTTCATCGGGCTCGGTGCCGTCATTGCATCGGCGCTGCCGTGGATGCTGACGAACTGGCTCGGTGTTGTGAGCACAAGCGCGCCGGGAACGATCCCCACAACGGTGAAGCTCTCGTTCTTTGTCGGCGCGGCGGCATTCTTCGGCGCGGTGATGTATACGGTCTTCACGCCGCCCCGCGAAATTCCACCGCCGGACATGGAGGCGTTCCGGAAGCAGAAGGCTGCGAGCACGGGCCCGTTTGCCGGCGCGAGTGAGATCTGGGAGGCAGCGAAGGCGATGCCGGAAACGATGAAGCAGCTCGCGGTGGTGCAGATGGCCACGTGGCTCGGCTTGTTCTGCATGTGGCTGTATTTCTCGGTGGCCGTTGCGCGCAACGTGTTCGGCGCGCCCGATTCCAATTCGCCGCTGTATCAGCAGGGTGTGGAGTGGGCGGGCGTCTGCTTTGGCGCGTACAGCGCGGTGACGTTTGTCTTCTCATTTTTCTTGCCCAAGCTGGCGGCGGCTGTCGGACGAAAGACCGCACACAGCATCTGCTTGCTGTGCGGTGCGGCAGGTTTGCTGAGCGTGGCTATGATTTCGAATCCGCAGATGTTGTTGTTGTCCATGGTCGGCGTCGGTATTGCGTGGTGCAGCATTCTTTCGATGCCCTACGCGATCCTCGCTGGTTCACTGCCGTCGAACAAAGTCGGCGTGTACATGGGCATCTTCAACTTCTTCATCGTCATTCCTGAAATCGTCGCGTCGCTGGGCTTCGGCTGGGTGATGAACCACGTGTTCGACAATAACCGTATAGCGCCGGTCATCGCGGGCGGTGCGTTCCTCGCGTTGGCGGCGGTGCTGACGTTGCGTGTCAAAGACGTGAACGAGGCGTCAGATCGTGCAGCGGCTCGACTGGCGACGGCCTAAACAACGACACAGCAAACTGCGGGCCGCGAAATTCGCGGCCCGCTTTTCTTTTGATACGGCGAGAAAGCGGAGGCTGGTCATGACGCGAGGGAGTTGGTTGGGGCTAATGGCGCTGGCGATGTCGTTCTCGACAGCACGCGCGCAGGCACCCGTTATCGAAAAGGTCGATCCGCCAAGTTGGTGGGGGAATCACTCGATCAATCCGGTGCGTTTGCTCATTCGCGGCCAGCACTTAACTGGTGCATCGCTCACCTGTGCGCGCGTGATTTGCAGCAGACTAAAAGTGAATGCAAACGGTACGTACGCCTTTGTCGACGTGACCATTCCCAAGGGCGCGGCAGCGGGGAGTTATCCGCTGTCGCTCAAGACTGCCGGCGGCAGCGCATCGGTGCCGTTCAGCATCGCACCAACGCTCGCGCCGGCTGGTCGCTTTCAGGGGTTTGGGTCGGATGACGCGGTGTACCTCATCATGCCCGATCGATTCGCCAACGGCGATACCAGCAACGACAACGGCGTCGCGCCCGGGATGCTCGATCGCGCGAAGACACGCTATTACCACGGTGGCGACCTCGCGGGCATCAAGCAAAAACTCCCGTACCTCAAGTCGCTCGGCATTACCGCAGTCTGGATCAATCCGCTGTACGACAATGCGAATCGCCTGAACGAGAAGGAGACGTACGATGGACTGCCGATTACCGATTATCACGGCTACGGGGCAGTGGACTTCTACAACGTCGACGAGCATTTCGGCACGCTGAGCAGTTTCAAGCAGCTGGTCGACGATGCGCACGCGATGGGCATCAAGATCATTCTCGACATGGTGGCCAATCACACCGGGCCGTACCACCCGTGGGCAACGAATGCGCCAACGCCGACCTGGTTTCATGGCACGACTGAAAAGCATCCGAACAACACGTGGCAGACGTGGACGTTGGCGGATAAGTACGCATCGCCCGAGGTGAAGCGTGCGACGCTCGATGGCTGGTTCATCGACATCCTGCCCGATCTGAATCAGGACGATCCCGATGTTGCACGCTACATCATCCAAAACACGCTGTGGTGGGTCGGTATCAGCGGGATGGATGGGATTCGGCAAGACACGTGGCCCTATGTGCCGCGCACGTTCTGGCGCGATTGGATGTCCGCGATCAAGCGCGAGTATCCGAAGCTGCGCGTGGTCGGTGAGGTCCTTGA
>JBBQDB010000203.1:0-6219 GCA_038319245.1 Gemmatimonadales bacterium | reverse complement strand
TACGGCGTCTTTGCTGTCGTCGAGCGAATTGCGGAAACGGACCGCCGCGACGATGCCGGCAAAGCCGAACGCCAGATTGATGCTGTACTTGAACAACAGCACGATCCCGGCGACGACGACCGGCAGAATGATCAAGAGCTGTACGACCGACTGTTGATAGCCACGTTTGGCGCGCGTGAGCAGGTACACCCACGCGACCGGCAGCGCGAGAAGCACCGCCGCCAACATCGCCACGGCGACGGTGATCGCGAGCGTGCCTTCATCGAGCGGCGCGACCGTCGAGGTCTTGGTGGTACCCGCCGGGCCCCCACCAAAGAGTGTGTCGAGCGACTCGGGAGCCATGACGCCCGCATGGGGTAGATACTTCCACCCCAACGTCGCACCGCCGATGAGCACGATGTAGTACAGGATCGCGCGCACCACGACGCGCGTGGCGGGTGCCGACTGTTTGCTTGTTGTAGCCACGCCTCCTGTGCCTCCGTGCGCGCCGGTTCGCCCGGTGTGGTGTGGTGTGGTGTGGTGATTCGTGTGCCGCTAGTATCGTGCGAGCAACGCGTTCCCGCCATTGCGGGCGATTTCTTGTCCGGTAGGGTTGGAGGTTCCTTGCTCGCGACTGACGCACCGCCCACATTCGCGCGGTACGTCGTTCGGCGTCTTGTGAGGCGTTGGTGCTCGCCAGTCGCGGTTCCACCCTTCTTCCCTCCCCATGCGCTTTTTCGGCTCGCGTGCCCTGACCGTGATCGTTCCGGTCCTCCTCGTTGGCGTAGCGGCTGCGTTTCGCGGACCGATGCATACGCGCCGCGTCGGACCGGTGAGCGCCGCCACGCCGACGCTGGTCGTGCTCATCACCATCGACCAAATGCGTGGGGACTATCTCACCCGATTCGGACCACAGCTGCATGGCGGTCTGGCGCGACTGTCGCAGGGCGGTGCGTGGTACACCAACGCGCATCACGATCACGCGATCACCGAGACGGCGCCTGGACATGCAACGCTGCTCTCCGGCCGTTTCCCGCGGTCGACGGGGATCATGATGAACGCGATCGGCGTCGAGGATGCCGACGCGCCGTTACTCGCCGGAGGCTACGGCGCTGGCGCATCGCCCAAGCGCTTCACCGGCACCACGCTGGTGGATTGGTTGCGCGCCACGCAGTCCAAATCGCGCACGCTCTCGGTCTCGATGAAAGACCGCGGGGCGATTCTCCCCGTCGGCAAGTCCAAGAGCGATGTGTTTTGGTACTCCATCGACGGGCGCTTCACGACCAGCAGCTACTACCGCACCGACATCCCGAAGTGGGTCAGCGCCTTTAACGCGCGCTTGCTGCCATCCAGCTACGCCGGCAAGCAATGGACGCTGCTGCTGCCCGACTCGGCGTACACGGAAGCGGATAACGTCCCCGTCGAAGGTGGCGGCACCGACGTGGTCTTTCCGCACAAGCTCCCCGACGACGCCATCGACGCGCAGAGTCTCGTGCGCGTGACGCCGTTCATGGACGACATCGTGCTCGCCTTCGCCCTCGATGGCCTCACGCAATTGTCACTTGGCAAAGGACCGCAGACCGATATCCTCGCGATTTCGTTGTCGGCGACAGATGTCATCGGCCATCGCTTCGGTCCCGACTCGCGAGAGATTCACGACCAGATTTTGCAGGTCGATCGCGCGCTCGGTCGCTTTCTTGACTCGCTGTACGCCTTGCGCGATTCAACCCGGGTGACGGTCGTGCTGACCGGTGATCATGGCGTCGGCACGATTCCCGAGCTGGCCAACGCCAAGGGCGTCATGCCGCCGCCGGTGCGCGCGACGCTCAGAAGCCTGATCCCGTCGCTTCGTGCGCGGCTCCGCGCGGCCAATGTCGACACGTTCGCGGTCGATGTGGACCAAAACCTCGTGCTGGTGGATCGCGCCGCGTTCAAAAAAGTGCCGCAGCTTGCCGACAGCGTGCTCGATGCGTTCGCGGCCGCCGCGCGCCAACTCCCGGGCGTCGCGCGCGTCGATCGATTCAAGGCCCTGTTGGCCGACACGCTCACCGACCCGATCGCGCGTCGCTGGAGTCACCAGTTCCCGGCCAACGTGAACGTCGAGATGATCGTCACGTTGACGCCCTTCAGTACGTGGGGCGGCAACGTCGCATCGCATGGCTCGCCGTACGACTTCGACTCGAATGTGCCGCTGATCTTCTTTGGCGATGGCATCGTGCCGGGAAAGCACGCGGACTTCGTGCGCACCGTGGACCTCGCGCCGACGCTGGCCGAATTGCTCGGCGTCAAGCCACTCGAGAAAATCGACGGTGTGCCGCTCAAAAGTGCGTTGCGCTGAGCCCCCCAAAACCACAACAACAGCAACAACGAACTGCAGAACGCGAATCACGCGAACAACTCCGAATCTGCTCCGTTCTGATGCTGCCTGTTTCGCGTGATTCGCGGCCCGCCGTTCTGTTTTTGTAGCGGTGCGGCTGCGCGAGGCAGATCGGCGCGTGTCTGCAAAAATCCACAGCTAGCCGTTTGTCGGAAACGTCAGTCGCTGTACGGGTAGTCCGGATCGGCGAGGCGTTTGGCCCGGGCGACGGCATCGGCACCGGCGATTTGGTGCACCAGCTCAATGAGCATGTGGCTCAGATGGTCCCCATACTTGAGCAGCATGACCGCGCGGGCCGGGCGTTCCAGCAGAAATGACAGGAAGCTCCGGTCCTTTTTGATCGCGTTGCAGCTCTTGCAGCAGAGCACGAGGTTGTCGCGTCGGTCGTAGGCGCTTTGGCCTTTGCGCGGCGTAACGTGGTCGAGCGTGATGCTTCGCACGGGGACCACCTGCGCACAGTAGGCACAGACCGGCCCGAAGCGGTTGAGCAGCCACTGGCGCGTTTCGCCATACGCAATACGGCTCGTCGGGACCGACGTCTGCGGCTGCGGAGCTTGACCGCCGCCGGCGCGGCCTCGGCGTTTACGGGGGGCGGGACTCAAAGGCGACCGCCAGTCGATTGGATCAGAAACAGGTGCATGTACGGAAGTGTAACTGTCTGGCTCTCCGCTGGGTTATCTTTGGTGCTTAGCCAACCACGAGGACCCCCTGCTGAACGCATTCGAATTTGATAACGATGGCCTCCGCTTCTCCTGCAAGGTCGAAGCGGCCACTGGCGCCCGGACCGACGCTTGGTGGTGGTTCGGGATCTCTACCGATGACCGTCACCGCTACGCGCCCTTCCGCGCCGACGAATCGGACACTGAAGCCTCGGTGCGCGCTCGAGTCCTGAGCTACTACGCCGACTTGCTCGCTCGCCGCGCCGAACCGGTTGCCTCACACTGGCGCCGTGGATTGCGTCCCACGCCTGCCGCAACGACGCCCGCCGCGCCCGTCGAGCCGCCGGCTCCAGCCGAAGCCTGAGTCCAGCGATGGAACGCCTCTTCGTCATCATCGGCGCTCTGTCCGGTGCCATTGGCGTCGGGGCAGGCGCCTTTGGGGCTCATGCCGTACGCGCCAAGCTCGAGCCACGCATGCTCGAAGTCTTTGAGACCGGCGCGCGCTACCAGATGTATCACGCCATCGCGCTGCTCGGCGTCGCGTGGGCGGCGTCGCGCTGGCCCGGGTCGCTCACCACGGCCAGTGGATGGCTGTTCGTGGCTGGGACCGTGCTGTTCTCGGGATCACTGTACGCAATGGCACTCACGGATGTACGCGCACTTGGTGCCATCACGCCGATCGGCGGCGTCTGCTTCATCGCCGGCTGGGTGTGCCTCGCGATCGCAGCGGGCAAGAGCGCGTAGGCGGTACCACGGCTCGGCGCACAGTGTTGATCGCTACGCCGTAACCGCCTCGCCGTGATCGCTTCGCCATAATCGCTGCGCCATGATCGCTTCGCCGTGATCGCGGTGTGGCCAAAGAAAAGAGTTCCGTCGGGTTACACATACACAGAGGCCCGAATCAGCGTCATGCCGATCCGGGCCTCTGTCGTTGCCGCTATCACACGGGTGCTAGAAGCGCACGACGTCCAAACCGACGCGCACCGTCCGCGGCATACCGCGCGACACGACGCCGTTCAGCACCGACGAGAGTCCCACTTGGTACTTCGTATCGGTGAGATTCTCGACCTGCACGAAGCCGGCGACTTCACGAATGATTTCGCGGCGATACTGCGCGTCGTACAGGGTGAAAGGCGCAAGCGGCACACCCTGCAGCGTCGTCGTCACGCCTTCATGGCGTCCGGTCACCGTAAAAGCGCCGAGCGTGGGTGACGTGTAGGTGACACGCACGTTCTGGCGCTGGACCGGCACACGTCCAACGCGCGTGCCGACTACGGTCCCTGGAGGGCCGGAGACGATTTTCGCGTCGACGTAATTGAGGCTCGCCGTGATATAGAGCGGCTGCATTGGACGAAGCGCGAGATACACCTCGCCGCCGCGCGCGCGCGATTGCTGCACGTTGAGACGCTGCCGCACACCGGTGGAGATGGTGACGAAGGTATTGAAGTCCCGCATGTCCACGTTGTAGCCGGTGCCCTTCAGTTGCACCCACGCCTTGGGCTGCCAATCGAAGCCGGTTTCGTAACCCACGCCGAACTCCGGCTTGAGCGACGGGTTGGGCAGGCTCACCGTGGTGCCCGATGTGAACCGACGATAGAGCTCCGCGAGGTTGGGCGCGCGGAACGCTTCGTACGCTGCGGCGTGCAGCGCGAACTGGTCGACCACCTGCCAACGCACACCACCGCGCGGCGAAAACGCATCGCGTGAGCGGTTGTCGTAGTTGGTGAACGTGTTGTTGCCATTGACCGGCTGGACGACCGCGAAGCCGTCGTTGTTGCCCCAATGATCGAAGCGCGCGCTGAGCTCGATGCTGACTGGTTTGACCGGCACATACACGGCGTTCGCAAAGGCGCCGCTGAGCACCTGCGTTCCACCCGAATACAGATATGCCGTCTGCGAACCAGTGGCCGTGCTGTAATCAATTTCGCTCGTGTTGCCGGTCATGCGGCGATAGTCGGCGCCCACGGTGATGCTCTGCAACCCGAAGATCTTGTCGCGCGACCACTGCACGCCCGCGCCAAGGTCACGCGTCGGGATATGCAACCACGCCGTCTTCGTTTCCTTACTGCGAGGAATGCCACCCGCGGCCGTGATGCTCGAGGTGTACTGGTCCTCGTTCTGCTGACTGCTCCACGCGCGCGCCGTGAGCAGGCCAGTACTCTGGTTCCCGTAGTTCACGCCGAACGTGCCGTCGTTGGCGTTGCGCGACGTCACCGCGAGTGCTGAGCCGAGATCACGATTGTCGTTGAACGTGTGTGCGGTGACGAACAGCGAAAAGTTACGGCTCGGCGCGTACTCGAGGCGCGCGAGTCCGTTGCGACGCACCGACTGCGAGCGGCGATCGACCGGACCCGCACTACCGGAGTCGGGTCCGATGATCTGATAGCCACCACCATCGCCATAGTCGCCGGTCACGCTGAGCGAGACCTGATCGCCAAGCGGTATGCCGACTGACGCGAAGATGTGGCGCGAATTGCGGCTGCCACCGTCGGTAGTAAGGCGCACGGAGCCCGGCGCCGTTTGCCGCGTGAAAAACGAGATGGCGCCACCAATGCCACCGTTGCCGTACAAGCTCGACGAACCGCCTTCGAGCACCTCGACGCGCTCAACGCTGCCCTTCGGCAACTTGCTCCAGTCGATCCACTCACCCCAGGCATCGTTGAGCGGGATGCCATCGGCGGTGACGACGGTGCGCCCTTCATCGACGCCGCGTATCGAAACGATTTGCGCTGTGCCACCAACCACGCTGCTGGTGCGCGGTAGTTCGACGCCAGGAATCTCACGAAGCAAATCCTGCGTTTCGCGGGCAGGGCTGTTGGCGATCTGCTCCGGGGTGAGCACGTTGACCGTCGCCGCTACTCGGCGCGCTTCAATGGGCGAACGCGTCGCGCTGGTAATCATGCTCGACAACATCAACGAACCCGCGTCGAGCGCCGCATCGAGCGTGGCTGTATTGCCCGCGGTAACGGTGACGGACTTGCGGACAGCCTTGTACCCGAGCGCCGAAAATTCCACGTCGTACGTGCCGGCCGGCAGTGCGCGGATGACGAACTTGCCGTCGGCGGCCGTGATGGACTGGCGCGAGGGCGTCAGGACGGCAGCGCGCGCGCCCTGAATGGGCGAGCCGCCCACGGCACTCACGGTACCTCGCACGAGTCCGGAAGACTGCGCGGCGACGATCGCGGGAACGCCAAGGGCAAGGGA